>JAJDET010000165.1 GCA_029259655.1 Planctomycetota bacterium | reverse complement strand
GGGCCTTGCCCGGCGAATCTGCTGCTAGTTGTCGCGGCTCCGTACCGAGCTGTCGCGGCTCCGTACCTGCGCGCCCTGCCAGTCGAGCTCCTCGCACTCGCCGTACAGGTTGTCGAGGTCGTAGTAGGTCCGCGCCTCCTCCTGCATGACGTGCACCACGACGTCGCCGTAGTCGAGCAGGACCCACCAGCCGAGGTCGGTGCCCTCGGCCGGACGGTGTGACTCCCCGAGCGCCTTGAGACCGGTGTGGATCTCGTTGAAGAGCGCCTTCGCGTGGGGCTTGCTGGTCGCCGTGACGAGCACGAAGAAGTCGGCGATCCGGATCTGGTCCCGCACGTCGAGCACCTGGATGTTCACGCCCTTCTTCTGTTCGGCGAGCCAGGCGGCCTCGGCGGCGAGTTTCTTGCTGTCTATCTCTATGTCTCCTCCCCCGCTGCCGCGGGGGGTCGTCCTTCGGAATCCTACACCAGTCTCTAGAACCAAGGCAGGAAGACGAGCGCCACGACCGTCATGAGCTTCACGAGGATGTTGAGCGACGGCCCGGACGTGTCCTTGAAGGGGTCTCCGACCGTGTCGCCGACGACGGCCGCTTTGTGGGCCTCGGAGCCCTTGCCTCCCTCGGCGCCGTTCTCGATGTACTTCTTGGCGTTGTCCCAGACACCGCCCGCGTTCGCCATGAAGATGGCCATCATGACGCCCGTCACGAGCGCTCCGGCGAGCATCCCGCCGAGCGCTTCGACCTGGAGGAACTTGCCGACCAGGATCGGTGCGCCGATGGCCATCGCACCCGGGAGGACCATCTGCTTCAGCGAGCCGGCGGTCGAGATCGCGACGCAGCGCGCCGCGTCCGGCTTCGTCGTGCCCTCGAGGATGCCCGGGATCTCGCGGAACTGACGGCGGATCTCGTCGACCATCTCGCTCGCCGCGCGTCCCACGGCGCGCATGGTCATGGCGCTGAACAGGAACGGCAGGAACCCGCCGATGAGCAGGCCGATCATCACCTTGGAGTTGTTGATGTCGAGCACGAGGGTCTCGCCCGCGATGCCGGCCTTGGTGCAGAACGCGCTGAACAGCGCCAGCGCCGTGAGCGCGGCCGACCCGATCGCGAAGCCCTTGCCGATGGCGGCGGTGGTGTTGCCCACCGCGTCCAGAGCGTCCGTACGCTTGCGCACTTCCTCCGGCAGCTTGGCCATCTCCGCCATTCCGCCCGCGTTGTCGGCCACCGGACCATAGGCGTCGACGCCGAGCGAGATGCCCAACGTCGAGAGCATCCCGACCGCGGAGATGGCGACGCCGTACACGCCCGCCTGGCTGTAGCTGATCCAGATCGCGATGCAGATCATGATCACGGGTAGCGCAACCGACTCCATCCCGGTCGCGAGGCCGTGAATGATGTTCGTCGCGGGTCCGGTGCTCGACTGCTGTGCGATGTACTGCGCGGGCTTCCGCTCCATGGCGGTGTAGTACTCGGTGATCTTGCCGATGAGGACGCCCACCACGAGTCCGGCGACCACGGCCCAGAAGAGGTTCAGGCCCTGCCCCTCGGGCAGCTCGATGCCGCCGTGCGTGAGCCACCAGGTCGCGGCGACGACGATCACGGACGCGACGACGAGCCCGCGGAAGAGCGCGGAGTGGAGCGAGTGCTCGTCCTTGGCGGAGACGGCGAACGTCCCGATGGCCGAGGCGATGATCCCGCACGCGGCGACACCCAGGGGCAGGAGAACCATCCCGCTCGCCCCTGCTTCGCCCAGCCAGAGGGCGGCGCCGAGTGTCATGGCCGCGATGATCGAGCCGACGTAGGACTCGAACAGGTCGGCGCCCATGCCGGCGACGTCGCCGACGTTGTCGCCGACGTTGTCCGCGATCGTGCCGGGGTTGCGGGGGTCGTCTTCGGGGATGCCGGCCTCGACCTTGCCGACCAGGTCGGCGCCGACGTCGGCTGCCTTGGTGAAGATCCCGCCGCCGACGCGCGCGAAGAGCGCGATGGAGGAGGCCCCGAAGCTGAAGCCGAGGACCTGCTCGAGGACTCCCTCGGTGATCTCGCCGCCGCCGGAGTAGACGAAGGTGAACGTCGCGATCCCGAGCAGCCCGAGGCCGACGACGCACATGCCCATCACCACGCCGGAGCTGAACGACACGCCCAGGGCTTCCTGGAGGCTCTTCGTCGCGGCCTGGGTCGTGCGGACCGCCGCGCGCGTCGCCGTGTGCATTCCGAAGTAGCCCGCGAGGCCCGACGCGAGCGCGCCGCCCACGAAGGCAATCGCCGTCTTTGCTCCGAGTCCGTCCTCGGCCGGGGAGAGGCCGATGGCGGCCGCGACCACGATCACGAAGACCGAGAGCCACGTGTACTCCGCTTTCAGGAAGGCCGCCGCGCCGTCCTGGATCAGCTTCGAGATGTCCTGCATCTCCTTGGTGCCCGGGTCTTCCTTCATGATCCCGCCGTACTTGACGAGGGCGAAGACGAGAGCGAGGACGGCTGCGCCGCCGGCGATGTAGAGGAAGGTCATGTCCGTGCGTCCTGGGTTCGTTTCTGTGGCGTCCGCTCGGCCCGAGCGCGCGGGAGCGTCGGTCGGGACGCCTGGAGGGAGACCACTCGTCCCCTCCTCGTGCATCCTCCCGGGTGTGCTCTCGCCCGCTCCTCCAAGGGCCTCCGGGAGGCGGGCCCGGACCGGATCGCGCCCTCGATCGCGGCGTCCTGCGCCGTTCTCGGGGCCTCCAGCCCGGCAAATCGCGCAAAGAGGATAGCGATCGGGCCGGCCGGTTCCAGGCTCCATCGCGCTCTCTCTCTTCTAAACGTGCCCGTGCCCGTGCCCGGCGGGGGCAGGGTCAGGGAGCGGGGCGACGCCGGGCACGGGCACGGGCACGGGCACGCCAGAAGAAGAGAAGAGCGAGCTGTCGGGCCCCCTACGCCCCCGACCCGTCCGGACCGCCCTCGTCCCGGGCAGCCTCGTCCCGAGCCGCCCGCACCGACTCCAGCCGGGCCGCCCGCTCGCGATCCCGGGACTCCTTCATGGCGATCCGGGAGCGTCGGGCCCGGAGGAGCAGGATCAGCGTCAGGGACAGCACCAGGAACCCGAGCAGGAGGTGCAGGTCGCCCATCGTCCCCTGCAGCTCCTCGATCTTCCCGCCGAACAGGAAGCCGAGGTAGATCGAGAGCGGGACCGAGATCAGGACGCCCAGGGAGTCGAGCAGGAGGAAGCGCCAGTAGCTCATGCCCAGCGTCCCGGCCAGGAAGTAACCGGGGATGCGGACGCCGGCGAAGAAGCGGCAGACGAAGGTCGCCCAGTTCCCGTGCTCCCGGAAACGCCGTTCCAGTCGACTGAAGTGCTCCGGATGGACGATCCTCGCGATCCAGGTGCTGCGCAGCGCGGACATGCCGTAGCGGCGCCCGAGCAGGAACGGGATCGAGTCCCCGAGCAGGATCGCGACCGCGCACACGATCGTGATCCAGCGGAAGTCGACCTCGCCCCGGTAGACGAGGAGCCCACTCCCGATCAGGGTCACCTCCTCCGGCAGCGGCAGACCCAGGCCGCACAGGAGCAGCACGAGGAACGGGCCCGTGTAGCTGAACTCGCTGAAGACCCGGCCGATCTCCGACGAGATGTCGATCAGGAGGAGCGCCACGGCGAGTCAGTATAGAGGGATGGCGGAGGCGCCCCGCACGTCGCTCTAATGGGGGCATGAGATCGCGCCCTCGCCGCAACCGGAGAACCGCCGCGCTGCGCGGCTTCCTGGCGGAGACGTCCCTCTCCGCCGAGCGCTTCGTCCAGCCCCTCTTTCTCCACGAGAAGCCGGGAGACGAGGACATCGGGGCCATGCCGGGCTGCCGCCGCCTGGGCCCCGAGGGACTCCTGCGCGAGGTGGACGGCGCGCTCGAGGACGGCGTGCGCTCGGTCGTCCTGTTCCCCGCGATCCCCGAATCGGAGAAGACCCGCACCGCCGAGGGCGCCTGGGACCCCGAGGGCCTGATCCCGCGCTCGATCGCCGCGCTCCACGAGCGCTGGCCCGAGCTCTGCCTGATGACGGACGTCGCGCTCGATCCCTACTCGAGCGACGGGCACGACGGGCTGGTGGCCGACGACGGCCGCATCCTGAACGACGAGACCGTCGAGGTGCTCTGCCGCCAGGCGCTCTGCCACGCGCGGGTCGGGGCGGACGTCGTGGCGCCCTCCGACATGATGGACGGGCGCGTCGGTGCGATCCGCGACGCGCTCGACGGCGAGGGCTTCACCGAGGTCGCGATCCTGGCCTACACCGCGAAGTACGCCTCCGCGTTCTACGGCCCGTTCCGCGAGGCGCTCGACTCCGCGCCGCGCGCCGGTGACAAGAAGACGTATCAGATGGACCCGGCGAACGCGCGCGAGGCGTTGCGCGAGGCCGCGCTCGACGAGGAGGAGGGCGCGGACATGCTGATGGTGAAGCCGGCCGGGCCCTACCTGGACGTGATCCGCGACCTGCGCGACTCGACCGCATTGCCCATCGCCGCCTACCAGGTGTCCGGCGAGTACGCGATGCTCGAAGCCGCCTGCGAGCGCGGTCTCCTCGACCGCGAGAAGGCCGTGCTGGAGTCGCTGCTCGGGATCCGGCGCGCGGGTGCGGACGTGATCCTGACGTACTACGCGCGCCAGGCGGCGCGCTGGCTGGCGAACGGCTGAGGGCGTCAAGTCGGGCGCGGTCGGGGTCGATACACGACCGAAGTGACTCGACCCCTCTGGCTGCTGGTCCCCGTTCTGATCTCGTCCTGTCAGTCGAGCGACTGGGAGCCGCGCGAATCGCCGGCGACACCCGCCTCCGTCCGGTGCGCCGAGCTCGAGGAGCTAGAAGCACTCGGGGAGTGGCTGGAGACACGCGCCCCGTCGGGCGAGTTCCGGGGCGCTCCGTGGAAGTGTGCTCCGGAGCACGCCGAGCTCCTCGCGACCGACGTCGCCGGCCTCGACCCGTTTTTCGACGGCGTCGCCGAGGTGCTCGCCCGTCCCACGTGCCGGGAAGCGCTCCTGTCCCGCCGGCCGCTGGGAGACCGCACACCGCGGCTCATGACGCTCCGGAACCAGGTCAACCTGCTCTCTGCGCGGGCGGTCGTGGACGCGCGGCAGGGTGACTTCGCGACGGCCTTCGGACGCCTCGACGATGCGCGATCGCTCGCGTTCGTCGTGGGCGATGGCGGTGAGGTCGCGCACCTACTCTCCCGGGCGATGGAGGGGATCGTGTTCTCCGCCGTCCGCGCGATCGCCAGCGAGCACGCGGGCCGTTAGCGCGAGATCGCGGGCCTCCGCACGCCCGAGCTCGGCCGCCCGCTCGAAGGCGAGTGCGGCCTCGCGCCAGAGCTCTCGCGCGCCGCCGGGCCAGGGGAGCTCCGGATCCTGCTCCGCGTGAACCCACAAGACCATCCCACGCGCCTCCGCCAGCGCGCCGGGATCGCGCGCGAGCTCTTCGCCGCGCGTCAGCGTTTCGAGCGCGGCGCGCACGAGCGCCAGGCGCCGCTGCCCGTCGAGCTCGCGCAAGTGCGAGCCGAGGTGCAGTCCGAGGTGCGTTCCCACGAACCGCCATCCGGAGGTCGAACCGGGGTCGAGCGTGAGGGCCGTTTCCGCGCGGGCGAGCGCGAGCTCGTGCTCGCCCGCGACGACCGCGTCCTGGACGCGGATCCACTGGACGCGCGCGGCGAGGGTCGAGACCGGACCCAGCAGGCGCGTGACGAAGCCGCGCTCGTCCTCGCGCGACTCGCTCTCGAACAGGAACGGCGACGCGAGGAGCAGGACGACGAGCACCCACCCCGCCGCACGCATTCGCGCGCTCACGCCGCGTCTCCGGCTCCGGCGTCGAGCCCGCGCGCGGCGAGCGCGATCCCGGACAGGGCGAGGACCGCGAATCCGAAGAGCGCAATCACCGGGGCGTGCGGGGGGATCAGGCCGTCCCCCGCCTCCGCGAGCGCGGTCGCGAGATCCGCGCCCGGCAACCAGGCCGCGCCGCGTCCCGCCCCGAGCACCGGGAGCGCGGCGGCGAGCGCGAGCGCCGTCGCCACGCTCGCGCGCATCCACGCTCCGATTCCCATCGCGAGCGCCGTCCACGCTCCGACGAAGAGGACCCAGCGCAGGAAGAGCTCGAACGAGGCGAGCCCCGCACGGTCCTCCGCGACGTGCAGCGACAGCGCGCCCGGAGCCAGCACGACCGTGCAGCCCGGGCCGGGCTTCGCGACCTCGATGCGCACTTCTCCGTGACCGCGCGGCACCTCGACCTCGATCGACGACCGCCCGAACACCAGCGCCTCCGCCGTGCTCGACTCGGCGCCCCGGGTGCAGGTCGCGCGAATCGTGGCCGTCGGCCCCGAACCCGGCGCCGTTCCGAGCGCGAGGTGGAGGAGGAGCCCCTCTCCGTCCCCGAGCTCGCCCGCGCTCCAGGCCGTGCGCGCGCCCGGCTCGACGAGCGCCGCGCGCGGGCTCTCGAGAGCTCGAAGCCGGCGCCGCGCTCCGCCGTCCTCGCGGCCGACCTCGGCCAGGAGCGCGATCCCTCCGAAGAGCGCGATCGCACCGATCCAGGTGCCGAGCCAGGCCGAGAGCGCGACCGTCCCGCGCGAGACCGCCCGCGATCCGAGCCACGCGCGGTCTCCGAGCCGCCAGCGTCGACCGAGCGAGGCCGCGGCGTGGAGTGCGAGCGGGAGCGCGACGAGCGCCAGCGCCGTCCACGTCGTCTCGCGGCGGATCGGAGCGGAGACGGAGGCGGGGTGCGCCAGCGCGAAGCCCGCCGCGACGAGGAGCGTCGCCGCGACGACCGGGAGCGGGAACATGCGCCGGAGCGCGAGGAGCAGGAGTCCGCGCTCGACGCGGAGGACCGAGCTCACCGCTCGCCCTCGCCCAGCTCGGCGTACACCGAGAGCAGCGCGCGCGTCGTCGGGGAGCGGGCCGTGATTCGACCGCCGCGCCCCGCGATCCACTGCTCGAGCTCGGCGAACGCGGGCTCGTCGAGTCCCTCGATCTCGAGCCTCGCGGCACCCGAGTCGATCTCGAGCTCGGCTCGCGCGTGGAGCGTCCCGCCCGCGAGCACCGAGATCTCGTCCGTCCAGGCGAGGACCTCGTCGAGGTGATGGGAACAGAGGACGAGCGCCGTCCCTCGCGCGTGCGCCTCGGCCAGGAGCTCCTCGAGCACGACGTGCCCCTCCGCGTCGAGCCCCGCGGTCGGCTCGTCGAGCAACAGGAGGTCGGGCTCGCAGACGAAGGCCTGGGCCAGGGCGAAGCGGCGCAGCATCCCCTGCGAGAAGCTGGCGAGCCGCCCGCGGACCGACGCGAGCCCGACCCGCTCGAGCATCCGGCCGCACGTCCCGCGCGCCCCGGCCCCGCGCAGCCCCTGGATGCCGGCGCAGAGCTCGAGGCACGCGCGCGCCGTGAGCTCGCCGGGGAACGGCGCGCCGTCGGGCAGGAAACCGGTCCGGCGCCGCGGCTCGAGCTCGCGGGGCGGCCTCCCGAAGACCGCCACGCTCCCGCTGCTCGCCGGCTCGACCCCCGCGGCGATCCGCAGGCAGGTCGACTTCCCCGCGCCGTTCGGCCCGACGAGCCCGAGCCTGGCCCCCGGGGCGAGCTCGAGGTCGAGCCCTCCGAGGACCTCCACGCGCCGCGCGAGGAGCCCGCGCCGGTAGTGCTTGGAGATACCGCAGAGGGAGAGTGCGGAGCTGTTCGGGCTCATCGGCTGGCAAGATAGAGGAACGCCGCGCGTCGGGCATCTCCGCGCGCCGGCACGACCCCGTGAAGCTCCTGCGACGCCTCTTCGGCGGCGGCGATCCTCTCCCGCCGGTGCCGCTCGTCCTCTACACCCGCCCGGACTGTCCGCTGTGCGACGAGATGAAGGCCGAGCTCCGTCGCGCGCCCTCGGCATCGCGCCTCGAGCTGACCGAGGTGGACGTCGAGAGCGACCCCGAGCTCGAGCGTCGCCACGGTCGCTCGATCCCGGTGCTCGAGATCGCGGGACGGGTCGCGTTCAAGGGACGGCTCACCGCGGAAGACTTCGAGCGCAAGCTCGCCCGCCTCTCCTGATGCCGCGCTTCTACGTCCTCTCGGGACCGACCGTCGGTCGCACCTTCGAGCTCGCCGACGGCGGGGTCATCGGTCGCGGCGACGACTGCGACGCCGTCCTGCCCGAAGCTTCGGTGAGCCGCCGGCACGCGCGCCTCGCGCGCGAGGGCGAGCGGTGGGTCCTCGCGGATCTCGAATCGCAGAACGGCATCCGCGTCGACGGCCGCCGCGTGTCGCGCTGTGAGCTCGCGGACGGCGACCAGCTCGTGCTCGGCAAGGTCACGCTGCGGATCCGTCTCGCTCCCGACGAGGCCCCGGAGGCGCCGCGCCCGCGCAGCGGCGACCGGAAGCCCGCCGGCGATGACGCCGTCACGATCGGGATCGATCCGAGCTCGGCCCGGGCGAAACACGGGGCGAGTCGCGAGGCGCGGCGCGCCGACCTTCTGGTCGGGATGCAGGACGAGCCCGGGGGATTCCTTCGAGGCGATCTGGCGCAGCGACCGCTCCCCCTGCGCCTCTTCCTGTACCTGCTCGCGCTGGCGATCGCCGTGGGCGTCTTCATCGGCGCCTTCGAGCTGACCCAGTTCCTGCGCCGCTGAGTCACGCGCCGGCGAGTGCTGCGGCGAACTTCTCGGCCGACGCGTCCCAGGTGAACTCCGCCGCGCGCGACGCTGCGCGGTCGAGCTCGTCCTCGCTCATCTCGAGCGCTGCGCGAACGGCTCGCGCGCACGCGGCGGGGTCCTCGGGATCGAAGTGAGGTACACAGCCGCCGGAGACTTCGGCCAGCGCCGCGATCGACGACGCGGCGATCGGGACACGGGCTCGCATCGCCTCGAGCAAGGGAATCCCGAAGCCCTCGAGGCGCGAGGGGAGCACGGCGCAGGCCGCCTCGGCGTAGAGCTCCGCGAGGCGTGCGTCGTCGAAGGGCCCGCCGAAGCGGACCCGATCCAGCACTCCGAGCTCGGCGGCGATCCGCTCCAGGCGCTCGCGCTCGTCGCCCTTCGCCCCGCCCGCGAACAGCGCGGGAGGCAGCTCGGGATCGGCCGCGAGCGCGCGCAGGACGAGCTCGAGGTTCTTGCGCGGCTCCACGTGTCCGACGTGCAAGAGCGGGGCTTCCCGGCCCGGATCGCGCGGGAGCGGCTCGAAGTGATCGGCCGCGTTGCCGATGACGTGCACGCGCGTGACCCGGAAGCGCTGCGCGAGCTCTTCCTTCACCGCCTCGCTGACCGTGAACACCACCCGCGCCTCGGTGAGGGCGCGCCCGAGGATCGCGGGCCCGAACCACTTCCGCGCGACGTGTGCGGGGCCGCGGTTCAGGACCTCGGTCCAGCGCAGGTCGTGGACGGTGACCGTTCGCGCGACGCCGCGCGGCAGTCGCGGCGCGGGCAGGTGAGCCGAGTGGACCAGGTCGTAGGCGCGGCCCTCTTCGCGCGCGCGCTCGAGCTCGCTCGCGATCGCGCGCGACTCGGCCAGTGCCCGCAGGAGAGGCGGTCCCGACGGAAGGTTCGACGGGATCACGCGCACGTCCGGGAGCGGGAACGGAATGCCGCCGCGGGGCGCCAGGACATCGAGTGCGCCCCCGTCGCCCGCGAGGATGCGCGCGACGCGCGGGAGGAGCTCCTGGTTGTGCCGCCGGACGCCGCCCATGGGCTGGTCGAGTACGGCACCCGACACGAGGACGCGCGGCGCCGTCACGGCGCGAGCTCCCGCCAGAGGCCCTCGACCTGCTCCGCGCAGCGGTCCCAGGAGAGCTCGCGCGCACGCTCGGGCAGGACGTAGCGGAGTTCCTCGCGTTCGGCGAGCGCGCGCGCGAGCCCGTCCGCGACGGACTCGGGATCGGTCGCGTCGACCTCGATCCCGTGGCCGTCCGCCACCTCGCTCTGCGCGCTCGCACGCGGGACGAGGACGGGAGTGCCGCACCCCAGCGCCTCGAGGACGGGGAAGCCGAACCCCTCGCTCTTCGAGAGCACGGAGACCGCCGTCGCGAGGCGCAGAAGAGCCGGGAGGTGCTGCTCCTCGACCGTTTCGAGCGTCGAGACCGCCGATGAGAGCCCGAGCTTCGATGCCAGGCCGAGGCTCCGCCGCAGGTCCGGCGTCTCGCGGCCGGTCACGACGATCTGGAGCCGTGCGCTCCCGCGCCGCGCCAGCACGGATGCACCGGCCAGGAGCGCGTCGAGGTTCTTCTTGGGCCGGACCGCACCGAGCGCGAGCACGATCGGGTCCTCGAGCAGTCGGTACTCGCCGAGCACGATCTCGTCGACCTCGCCCGGCGGCGGCTCCACTGCGAAGGGCGCGCCCACACCCCAGGGACACACGACGATCCGATTCGCGCCGGGGAGCCAGCGGCGACGCAGGTCACGCGCGGTGTGCTCCGTTCCGCACAGGACGCGATCCGCGACGATGGGTCCGAGCGCGGCCCATGCACGGTGCGCGAGGTCCGCGTTCTCGGCTACATCATGGAGCCACGGTAGCTCGTGGACCGTCTGCACGCGGAAACCCGGACCGCGCCAGGGAAAGGCCGAGGTGAACGAGTGGAGCCCGACGAGGTCGTGCTCGGCGACGGCTCGCGGGAGCTCCCTCGCCCGCCAGCTCCGGAGCTTCGCTCCCCGCGGCGGCGAGAGTCGAACGACCTCGAGCTCGCCGCGCCGCTCGAGCGCATCGGTGAGCTCGCCGACCAACCGGACCATGCCGGGTGGGAAGGCGTGCTCGGTCAACAGGGGTGAGACATCGAAGCCCACGCGCACGGGGGAGCGCATGGAGGGAGAGGCTACACTGCGGAGGCCCATGAGCTCTGCGAACGACCGGCCTCGCGTCCTCTTCCTGTGCACCGGGAACTCCTGCCGGAGCCAGATGGCCGAGGGACTCCTGCGCCATCTGGCGGGCGAGCGTGTCGTCTCGCTCTCGGCCGGCACCGATCCCGTCGGGATCAATCCGGTCGCCGTACGCGTGATGTCGGAGCTCGGGATCGACATCTCCGGGCAGAGCTCGGACTCGATCGAGGAGTACCTGACCGACCCGCCGGAGCTCGTCGTCGCCGTCTGCGACCGCGCTGCGGCGAGCTGTCCGACCCTCCCCGGGGCGACGCAGGTCCTGCGCTGGCCGTTCCCGGATCCCGCGCACGCGGTCGGGACCGAGGAAGAGGTGCTCGACGAGTTCCGCGCCGTACGCGACCAGATCCGCACGCGTCTCGAGGCCTGGCTCGTCGCGGGAGCGGAGCCGCTGGCGCTCCAGCGTTGACCCCGTGCGCGACCTCGAAGGTCTCCGGGTCGGCTTCCTCCTCGACCGCTGGCAACCGTCGCGCGGCGGCGCGGAGACGGCGATGCGCGACCTGGCGCAGCACGTCGCCGCGGGCGGCGCAACCGTCCTAGTCTTCAGCGATGCCAGCGAGCCCGGCTCCCTGCCGGAGGGCGGGACGTGGCGGCGCGTTCCCGCGCGGGGGCTCACCCGCGCGCGGCGGGAGCGGAATCTCGCGCACGCGCTCGTCGCCACGGCGCGCCCCGAGTGCGACGTCACGGTGGGGATGCGGCACCTGCCCGAGGTGGATCTCTACTGGCCGCACGGCGGGAGCCACCGCGTCTCGCTCGCCGCGCGGCGAGCCTCGCGCGGCGAACCGCTCGAGGAGCGGCCGCGCGGGCGACACGCCGTGTTCCTCGAGCTCGAGAGGGCGTTGCTCGCGGAGGGCGGCGCGAGGCGCATCGTGTGCGTCTCGGAGCTCGTCCGGCAGGAGCTCGCGGCCGAATACCCCGCGTGCGTCGAGCGCCTCGTCGTCGTCGAGAACGGGATCGATCTCGAGCGCTTCCATCCGCACGAGCGGAAGGTGCGCGGGAGGGAGCTGCGGCGTTCGCTCGGGATCGCGCCGAAGACCCGGTTGCTCACGTTCTGTGCCCACGAGCCGGTGCTGAAGGGGCTGCCGGTGTTGCTGCGTGCGCTCGCGGGTCTCGATGGGGAGTGGAGGCTCCTCGGTGCGGGAATGAAGGATCCCGGCGAGTGGCGCGACCGCGCGCGCGAAGCCGGTGTGGACGAATCGCGCGTGACCTTCGTCTCGCACGTCGATCCCGTCGCACTGGCGGCGGCCGGGGACCTCTGCGTCCTCCCGACCTGGCGCGACACTTCCTCGCTCGTGGTCCTGGAATCCCTCGCCGTCGGGACGCCGGTGGTGACGACGTCGCGGGCAGGCGCGTCCGGTGCCGTCGGGAAGGATTCCGGGGAGCTCGTAGAGCCCGGCAACGCGGAGGAGCTCCGTCTCGCGGTCGAGCGCTGGATGGATCGTCCCGCCGATCGGGACTCCGTGAGGCGTTGCGTGGCGGGGAGAGAGCGTGCCCGGAGCCTCGAGCGCATCGCCTCGATCGTCCGCGAGCTCGCGCAGTAGCCGCGCCGCTCTCGATTTCGTCCAATGGACCCACATGGACAGCGGACTCGCGGACAAGGTCGTCTTCGTCACCGGCGCTTCCGGTGGGATCGGGCGTGCGGTCACCGACGCCTTCGCGGAGGAGGGAGCGCAGCTCGCGCTCCAGGGCAACCGGCAGTTCGCCGAGCTCGAGCGACGGACGGCGGGAATGCCGTGGGCGGATCGCGCGCTGTGTCTCGAGGCGGACGTCGCGGACCCCGAGGCGCTCGACGTCGCCATGGAGCGTGCGCGCGAGCACTTCGGCCGGATCGACGTGTGCATCGCGAACGCCGGGATCTGGCCACCCGAGGAGCGGCTCCTCCACCAGCTCGGAGTCGAGCGCGTGCGAGAGGTCGTCGGCGTGAACCTCCTGGGGGCCATGTGGACGGCGCGCGCGTTCCTCGCCGCGCTCCATCGAAGCGGGCCGCGCGGAGACGGGCAGGGGGCTTCTCTCACGTTCACCGGCTCCACGGCGGGCCGCTTCGGCGAGCTCGGGCACTGCGACTATTCCGTGTCGAAGGCGGGTCTCTACGGGCTCGTGCGAACCCTCAAGAACGAGATCGTCCGCATCGATCGCCACGGCCGCGTCAACATGGTCGAGCCGGGCTGGACCGTGACCGAGATGGCACGCGAAGCCCTGCAAGACCCCGCGCGCATCCGCGGCGTGGTGCGCACGATGCCCGTCCGCCAGCTCGGCCGAGCCGTCGACATCGCCCGCACGATCGTGTTCCTCTCCTCACCGCGGCTCGCACGGCACCTGTCGGGGGAAGTGTTGACCGTGGCGGGGGGGATGGAGGGAAGGGTCTTGTGGGACGAGGAGGCGATCGACGTCGCCGGGATTCGGGGGCGGCTGGGAGAGGAGTGAGGGGCGGGGGGCGGGGAGGTGTGCACAACCCGTGGACAGCCGCTTCCTGCGCGTACCGAAGCTTGCCGGCGGCTGAACGCGCGCGCGCTTCGGACGCGCAGGCGGCTGACCACCGGTTGCACACACCGATCTCAGCGCGCGGGGGACTCGGTGAGCGCGATGCGGCCCCGGCGGCGCCAACCGACGTTCAGAAGCCAGGTACGGGTCCGCGCGATCGCTCGCGGAGCGAGCGTAAGGGGGACTCCACGGCTCTCTTTCCAGCCCTCGAACCACCGCCCCGACGACCACGCATCCACACCGAGCAACCGGATGCCGTGACGCGCATGATTCTTCAGCACGTAGACGAGCGCGTTCCGCACCTCCCGAGGCGTCCGCAGGATTCGATCGTGATAGCGGTCCGCGAAGACCTTCCCCTGTCGCCGCCAGAGCTTGTTCAGCGACTTCGCAACGCGGATCGAGAGGCCCTGCATCCCGCGCGTCAGCGCGTTCCGGTCCTTGGCCTCGACGAGCAGGTGGAGGTGGTTGCTCTGGATGGAGTACTCGGTCAGCCGGAAACCGAAACGATCGGAACCGGCACCGAAGGCACGCTCCAGCACTCTGCGTTCCCGTACGCGCCGAAGGCTCGGCAAGCCGGAACGCAACCGAGTCGTGACATGCACCGGAAAGCGCGACGCGAGCTTCTCGCGCGTCCGGTGCGAGACGCGCGCACGTTCTCCCTGCCGCTTCCGCCCCGCTCCCTTCCGCGCACCGCCCCAGCTCTTGAACTCGAAGACCTCCTGTCGCGAGCACTTCTTCTTGCGTTCCACTCGTCCTCCTCGGCGCGCTTGATTGCGCATCTATTCACAGGACGGGCGGTGCGTCGGTTCGTTTCACTACTTCACGAGAAAGCGTGCGCAACTCGAGCCGCGTTCGATCGTTTTGACGAGTGTGGGGGAGATCGTTGGGGCCGGCGCGCAAATGGTCTGTCGTGGAATGGGTGTGGTGGGTTCGTGGACAGGCAGCTGCGCGGCGAAGCGAGCGCGCTCTCACCGCAGGCAAAGCTTCGCCGAGCGGATGTGGCTGTCCACGTACCCTCCACGCGCATTCCACGACCTCCCTCGCTAGCATGACGCCGTGACCCCCAAGGACACGCCTAGTCCCGCGCCCCTCGAGCGTCAGACCATGCGGGTCGAGACGCCCGAGAACGTGGCGATCGAGTATCCGCTGGCGGGGCCCGGGTCGCGCTTCGCCGCGTTTCTGGCGGACGCGACCATCGTGGTCCTGCTGATCGTCGGTGTTCCGCTGGTGATCGGGCTGGCCATCACGGGGCTCGAGCTCGGAGGCTTCTTCGACTCGGGACTGATGATCGGGCTGTACGCGATGTACGCGGTGCTCGTCTCCTGGGGCTACTTCCTCCTGTTCGAGGCGCTGTGGGACGGACAGACGCCGGGCAAGCGGCTGCTCTCGATCCGGGTCGTGATGGAGGGCGGGTATCCGGTGACGACGAAGGCGGCCGCGGTTCGCAACCTGCTTCGCATCCTCGACGTACAGCCCGGAGTGACCTGTTTGTTCGGCGGCCTCCTGATGCTCGTCAACAGCCGGGGCAAGCGACTCGGGGACATCGGGGCGGGCACCGTCGTCGTACGCGAGATGCCGATCGAGTTCCCGGAGATCCAGGCGGTGGACACGGCGGCCGCCCCGCCGCGGCTGAGCGAGGCCGCCTACAGCGCGCTCGAGTCCTTCGTCGATCGCGCGGGGGCGCTCGAAGCCACGACGCGCATACGACTGGGCCGGGGCATCTGGCAGAAGATGCCGGAAGAGGTGCGGGCGGAGAATCACGAGGACACGGTCTTCGACGCCACCCCCTTGATCGAGAAGCTCTACGCGGACGAGAGCGCGCGTCGGCATTCCGCCCGACTCTCCTTGCGCGCGGGGTCGGCTGCGGCCGTCGCACTCCTTCGCAGCAAGCGCGACAGGTGGGAGAGGTTTCGCAGCGAAGTGCGCTCGATTCGCCTGCGCGGACTTCGCTCGCTCGACGGGGACGAGGTCTCCGGCTTCGCCGCGCGCTTCCGCGACGTCTCCGCCGATCTCGCACGGGCGCGCACGTACGGCGCCTCGGCCGGCACGCTGTTCGCCCTGGAGCGGCTCGTCGGCACGGCCCACAACCTCTTCTACCGGCCGGCGTCGAAGTCGCTCGCGAGGGCCTGGCGCTGGATCTCGGCCGACTTTCCCCGGCTCGTCCGTGCGCGCTGGAAGCCGATCGCGGTCGCGACCCTGCTGCTCTACGGCCCCGCGTTCGGTAGCTACACCCTTCTGCGCATCCATCCCGAGCTCGAGCGCGAGCTGGCGGGCGGCGAGATCATTGCGCGCGCCGAAGCGGCGGCTGCGGGTGCCGGTGATTACCGCGACACGTGGGGCGACGTCTGGCTCGGGAGCGGATTCCTCTCCACCTACGTCATCGCCAACAACGTGCAGGTCTCGTTCATCATGTTCGTCGGTGGCGCGCTCGCGTGCCTCGGGTCGGCCTTCAGCCTCCTGTTCAACGGTCTGCACCTCGGCTCCGCGATGGCCGTGTTCGCCAATCGCGGCGTGCTCGACAACATCGGCCTGTTCATCGCCCCCCACGGAGTGATCGAGCTCACGGCGATCTGCATCGCCGGCGGCGCGGGGCTCTGGATGGGGAGCGCGATCCTCTTGCCCGGCCGCAGCCCGCGCGGAGTCGCGTTCTCCGAACGCGCGAGGGAGGGCGTCTCCCTCGTGGGCGGCGTGGCCGTGATGCTCCTCGTCGCGGGCCTCATCGAGGGGATCATCTCGCCGTCCAGGCTTCCGGCGGCCACCAAGCTCTTCGCCGCGGGCCTGGCGGCGATCTCGATGGTGATCTACCTCGCCCTGGCCGGTCGGCGCGTCACAGAATCCCCCGCCGCTTGATCTCGACGTAGCGGTTGATGACCGACTCGAGCGCCATGGACGGCGCGACGTCGAGGACCTGGATCCCGCGCTGGCGCATCGACGACAGCGTGCGCTCGCGCGCCAGGACGAGCTCGCTGGCCGCCGCTCGATTGTAGGCCGCTTCGAGGTCGGGAGCCGGAGCGAGGGCTCCGCTCGCGAGATCGGGATTCCTCATCGCCACGAACAGCGGGAGATGCCGGCGCGCCAGCAGCGCCAGGTGCTTCGTCAGCGGTTCCGAGACGGTCTCGTCGATGACGTCGCTGAAGAACACCAGGAGCGAACGGCGCGAGATCGCACGGGAGATGGTGACGAGAGCCCGGGGGTAGTCGGGCTCGACAGAACGGCTCTCGACCTCGGCGGCCAGCGTGGGGATACGGTCGGGTGGGTGGTGGCCCGGCGGCAGCACCCTCTGGATCCGGTCCGCGAACACGAAGGCTCCGATCTTGTCGTTCCAGGCGCGCGCGACATCCGCCAGGACGACGGCGGCCGACAGCGCGTGGTCCAGGCGCTCACGACCGTGGAACTCCTCTGCCATCCAGCGACCCGAGTCGATGCACAGGATCAGGTTCTGGCTGCGCTCGGCCTCGTAGCGGCGGACGATCGGCCGCCTGCGCCGCGCCGTCGCCTTCCAGTCGATGCGCCGCGGGTCGTCGCCGCGCACGTACTCGCGCAGGGACTCGAAGGCACCGCTGTCTCCGCGCTCGCGGACGTTGCGACTGCCCATGAGGTGGGGGATGTGGTGCCACGCGAGGAGGCGCTTCTCGCGCGCTTCCTTCAGGCCGGGAATCACGAGGACCTTGGCGTCGATCCGGTGGGACCTCGGTTTCCACGCCAAGGCCAGCGGCCCCAGGACGCGCAGCGCGAGGCGCTCGATCGCGTGGTTCCCTCGGCGCGCTGCCGTCAGCGGGAAGCTCGCCGTCGCGCGTGCCCGATTGGGGATGCGGAGCGTCCGGACTCCCCACGCGCCCTCCCCGGCGAGCTCCGTCGCGAGGTCGACCGCGACCCGCACGACGAGCCGGCGACCGGTGCGGTTCTCGAGCTCGATCTCGAGCTCGTTCTCCTGATCCTGCCCCATTCGCGCCGGTGCGCGGGTGTCGATCGCGAGGCCGTCGAGCTTGCCCGCGAGCCACCCGTCGGTGACCCACAGGAGGATCAACAGGGCGATCCCCGCGAACCCCGCCGTCGGCGAGAACGCGATTGCCACCGAGGACGCAGCGAGCGCCACGTAGAGGCGTCGGCTGGGGAGGAACAACGGAGGCGCCTACTTGGGCGCGGGGACGCTCGCGATCGCACTCTCGACACGCGCGTCGGTCCGCATGCCCTCGACCTCGGCCTCGGGCGAGAGGATCACTCGGTGGCGCAGCACGGGGATGGCGAGCTCCTTCACGTCGTCGGGGACCACGTAGTCTCGGCCCATCAGGAGCGCGTGGGCCTGGGACGTGCGAAAGAGGGCGACCGCCGCGCGGGGGCTCGCGCCGAGCAGGAGGCTCGGGTCCTCCCGCGTGCGTCGCACGAGCGCGACCACGTACTGGCGGATCTCGGGTTCGACTCGCACGGCGCGAACGAGGCGCCGCAACTCGAAGAGCTCGGCCTCGCCCATGATGGGTGTCACACCGAAGGACTCGGTCTCCGCGGCGTCGAAGCCGTCGGAGTAGCGATCGAGGATCCCGACTTCCGCGTCCTCGTCCGGGTAGCCGATCACGATCTTCAGTGCGAATCGGTCGAGCGCGGCTTCGGGCAGCGGATAGGTGCCCTCGTACTCGATCGGGTTCTGGGATGCGAAGACGGTGAAGACCCGTGAGAGCGGATGCGACGTGCCGTCCACGGTCACCTGCCGTTCCTGGAGCGCCTCCAGGAGCGACGCCTGTGTCTTCGCCGGTGCGCGGTTGATCTCGTCCGCCAGGACGATGTCGGCGAAGACCGGCCCCGGATGGAAGTCGAACCCGCGAGTCCCCTCGTTGAAGATGTTGACGCCCGTGACGTCTGTCGGCATCAGGTCCGGCGTGAACTGCACGCGCGAGAAACTCGCGTCGAGCGAGCACGCGATGCACTGGATCGCCAGCGTCTTCGCCGTTCCGGGAACGCCCTCCAGGAGTGCGTGTCCGCCCGCGAAGAGCGTGACGAGCATCTGCGTCACCACTTCGTCCTGGCCGAGGACCACGCCGTTTATCTGATCCACGAGCGCTCGCACGCGCTCGCCCGTCCGCTCGGCGGTTTCCGGCGTCAGCTCCAGGGTTCCGGTCACGCGACTGCTCCTTCTCGGATGGGGGGGGTGCGGGCGGTGGGAATTCTCCCCGAGGAGACTTCCGCCACCTCCCGCACGCGGTCGATCGATTCCACGAGTTGTACGAGATCCACCGGGCCGTGCAGCGCCGCGAGAACGCGGTCGACGTCCGGGGTGATCCGCGGGTCTGCGCGACGGAGCTGGTCGAGGGTCGGCTCGAGCTCGTTGCAGCGCAGCGTGAGACGAAGACCGCGCGCGAGCTCCCGAGCCGGTCGCGCGACCGCACGCGCAGTCTGGTACGCGTCCGCCAGCGCCGCGACGTGCTCGAGCGAGGAGCGACGCGCTTTCGGCGGCGGAGGGATCGGTCGGCCCTGGCGAAGCCCGCGCGTCAGGAGGGCGAGGAAGCCGACCACGGTCAGCGCGATCACCGCCCAGCCCTGCCTCGTGCCCGCGAGCCACTCGAGCGTTGCGACGATGATCCCCCGGCCCTCCTCGAAGCCGTGGTGGAACTCGTCGAAGACGACGATTCCGTCCTCCGCGAAGAGTGCGATCGCGCGCAGGACGACGAGTGCCGTCTCGCTCTCCGAGAGCTCCTCGTTCGTCAGGCCGTAGATCTCCGCCAGCACAAGGACGTGCCCGTC
>JAJDET010000164.1 GCA_029259655.1 Planctomycetota bacterium | reverse complement strand
GGCGGGGAGATCGAATACCGCCCGCTGGTCTGACGGCGCGGCCGGCGGCGCGGCCGGCGCACCGCAGAGAATCGGGCACGGGCACGGGCACGGGCACGGGCACCGGAGCGGGATATGATCCGCGGCATGGCAGCGGATAGAGCCCCTTCGTTCGCCGCGAGACTCGGGCTCCACGCCGTCGGGGCGGCCCTGCTCGTGGCGGCCAGCCCGGGGATCGTCTCCGGGGAGGGCTTCCTCTCTCTCGCCGTCCTGGCGCTCGCGGTCTGGGGGGGGACGGCTTCCCGGCCGGGCCGGGGCGCCTTCCTCGTCGACTGGGCGGCGGGGTCCGCGGCGATGGCGGCCGTCGTCTGGTGGATGGCCTACGTCTCGCCGCCCGCCCTCCTTTACGTCGGTCCCGGGATGGGGCTCTACGTCGCGCTCTCGGGCGTCCTGCTCCGGCGGCTCGCGCGCAGGGTGCCGCTCCCGCTGGCCGTGGCGGCGGCCTGGATCCTGGGCGAGACCCTGCGTTGCGTCGTACCGCCGCCGCTCGGGCTCGCGTGGCTGCGGCTCGGCCACCACGCCCACGAACACGCCTGGCTCGCCGGGGGCGCGCGCGTGTTCGGCGTCCAGGGGATGGGCTTCTGCCTGGCCCTCGCGGGGGGGGCCCTGGCCCAGCTCGCGCGCGGGAACCGCACGAGTGGGCTCGCGTTCCTCGCCGCGGGGCTGGGTGTTCCCGCGCTCGCCGCCGCCGTCACCCGTCCGCCCGAGGTCGTCGACGGACCGCGCCTGCTCCTGATCCAGATGGGCGTTCCGCAGGAGCGCAAGCGGCTGGGCAGCCCCGCCGAGCTGCTCGAGGCCGGAATCGACATGACGCGCCGCGGTCTCGCCGAAGCCTCGGCGCCCCCGGACCTCGTCTGCTGGGGCGAGACGATGCTGCCGCTCGCCATCGCCGACCCGGACCTCGCGGAAGCTCTCCGTGCCGGTGCGGAGCGGCCGCACTGGATGACGGGACCCTGGGGGCCCGAGGTGGCTCTACGCCTCGACGCGAACGAGGACTTCGTCGTCCTGGGCGAGATCCTCGGCGTTTCTCCGGACGGGGAGCGCGGAGCCGGAGGACTCCTGCCCGAGGGCACGCGCTTCCTGGCCGGCGCCGAGCAGTGGGCCCCCGCGAACGGTCGCGTCGTTCGCCGCGTCGCGGCGTTCCTGTGGGAGCCGGACGGCAGCCGCGCGCCCGCGGTCGGCAAGCAGCACCTCGTGCCCGGCGCCGAGACGATGGTCGGGCTCGAGCGCTTCGAGTGGGTGCGCGAGGCCTGCCGCGAGAACATCGGCTACGTTCCTTCCTTCGAGCCGTTCGACGGCGCCGGCGCCGTCGCGCTCGAGACGCGCGACGGCCGGCACTTCGACGTCGGGATCTCGATCTGCTTCGACAACGCCTTCGTCGATCCCTACGTCGACGCAGTGGCCGAGCACGGGGTCGACTTCCACCTCGTGCTCTCGAACGAGGCCTGGTACGGGCAGAGCTGTGAGCTCGATCAGATGATCGCCTTCTCGAAGCTCGCCGCGATCGCCACCGGGCGCTCCGTCGTCCGGACCACCAACTCGGGGGTCACGGCGCTCATCGGGCCGGGGGGGGAGGAGCTCGAGCGGCTCCTCGTGGACGGCCGCGATCGCGAGGTGGGTGGGGCCCTGGAGGTCGTGGTCCCGGTCCCGGCCGGCGGATCCGGCGCCCACCGGACCCCGTTCGTGCGCTTGCGCCCGGCGTGGCTCGCGATCTGGCTCGCAGGCCCCTTGTTGCTCCTCCTGCGCCGATCCGCGAGCCCAAACCCAGGACGTGCGTAACCCGCTCGCCCGACGGGATTAGAGGGCGAACAGCGGCCCGGCCGTGGCCGCCCTTCGCGCTTGACCGCTCGCGCCCACCCCTTCTATAGTCGCCCGCTCGCCGCGCCCCACGCCAGGGCGCTTAGAGTCCTCGGCGACAAGACGTTACGGAGGTCCGCGTTCCCGCGGCAGCTCCACTCCTCTCGAGACCCCTTCGTCGAACGCGCATGAGCCCCATCGGAAAGATCTTCATCGTCGTCAACCTGGCCCTTTCCGCCGCCTTCCTGGGCTGGGCCTCGAACATCGTTGCGACGAGCCAGGACTGGAAGAAGCAGCACGACGACCTCAAGACCACGCTCGAGACGGAGCGGGACGACCTGGAGGCGCAGCTCACGTCCAAGCGAGCGGAGCTCGAGGCCGTGCGCCAGGACAAGGAGCAGGTCTCCGACGCGCACGACGACGCGAAGTCGCGCGCCGACCGCGCCGAGAGCGAGCGCGATCAGCTCGCCAGCGAAAACGCGCAGCTCCGGAACGACCTGACCGAGATCCGCAGCCGCCTCGGCGACTACAACGACAAGCTCGACTCCGTCGTGGCCGACGCGGGCAAGGTCAACGAGGCGCGCCTGGCCGCGGAGCGCGAGCGCAACGAGGCCGTCCAGGAACGCGAGGACGCCCGGCGTGAGCTGCGCGATGCCCAGGACGCTGCCCGGGCCGCCGATTCCCGCTCGCAGGACCTGACCGCTCAGCTCGGGTCGGCCCAGGGCGAGATCGCGAGCCTCGAGGCCCTGCGCGCCTCGATCATGTCGCGCTTCCCCGAGATCAACCTCAGCGACTTCACCGCTCAGCCCGACATCGACGGGGCCGTTGTCAACGTCAAGAGCGACCCCGCTCCGGGCCTCGTGGCCATCAACAGGGGCACGAACGACGGTGTCATGCGCGGCACGGTCTTCGAGATCTTCGACGGCCGGACCTACAAGGGTCAGGTCCGCGTCGAGTTCGTCCGGCCGGACTGGTGCTCGGCCGTCGTCGTCCGCACCGCCAGCGGTGCTGCCATCTCCCAGGGCGACAGCGCCGCAACGAACCTCTAGGAGAGCCCCATGGCACGTCGTAGCCGAGGAAAGCCGGGCGGACGCCAGGCCCGCGCCACGTCCCGCAGGAAGACCTCCCCGACCCCGGCGACCGAGGCCGAGGTGGTCCAGGACGCCGGCGGCGTCGGGATGGAGGGTGCCGTGGCCATCATCACGGCCATCGTGCTCGTCGTCGGGTTGATCTTCCTCGACATGGAGCTCGGCCGGCACTACGGCAAGGGCTTCTTCTTCTAGCGGCCGGCGGAGCCGGAACGCGTGACCTGGCGCGCATCAGCGCGCGCCAGGGATGCCTGCGGCGCACGGCGCGCCCCGCGCGCCGGGCGATTCCTTCGGAATCGCTGGGGGTCCTTACTCGGCCAGGAACTGCCGAGTTGCCTCTTCTTCGTGCCCGTGCCCGTGCCCGTGCCCGGCGTGCCAGGACGCCCCGCACCACACGGCACGAGTGGGGGGCGTCTCGATGGAGACGCCGCCGGGCACGGGCACGGGGGCCGGCCTTCGGCCGGCTGTTGATCGGCCCTATGCGACCGCTAGACTGCCGTTGGATCGAGCATCCGAAGTTCTATTCGGATGCCCTTCCGCTCCTCATCATCGATGGGCAACGCACTGAAGCCGCTGGAGTGGATACTCGGGCGGTTCTCCGTCGACATGGGGATCGACCTCGGGACGGCGAACACACTCGTGTGCGTCCGCGGTCGGGGGATCATCCTCAACGAGCCCAGCGTCGTGGCCGTCAAGAAGGGGTCCAACGAGGTGCTCCTGGGTGGCATGGCCGTGGGGAATGCGGCCAAGTCCATGCTCGGCAGGACGCCCGGGAACATCGAGGCCATCCGGCCGCTGCGGCACGGCGTGATCGCGGACTTCGAGATCACCGAGAAGATGCTCCGGTACTTCATCGCCAAGGTGCACGACGGGCGCCACTGGGTGAAACCGCGCGTCGTCATCTCGGTCCCGACCGGCATCACCGCCGTTGAACGGCGGGCCGTGATCCACTCGGCGGAGCGCGCCGGCGCCCGCAAGGTCTACCTGATCGACGAGCCCATGGCGGCCGGCATCGGCGTCGACCTGCCGGTGACCGAGGCACGAGGCTCGCTGATCGTGGACATCGGCGGTGGCACCACCGAGGTGGCCGTGCTCTCCCTGGCCGGCTCCGTCGTGGCCACTTCGCTGCGCGTCGCCGGCGACGAGATGGACGAGGCGATCGTCAGCCACCTCCGCCGCCACCACAACCTCCTGATCGGCGAGCAGTCCGCGGAGCGGATCAAGCTCACGGTCGGCTCCGCCTGGCCCCTCGAGCAAGAGCTCTCGATGGAGGTCAAAGGGCGCGACTCCGTCACCGGGCTCCCGCGGCGAGCGACGGTCACCTCGATCGAGATTCGCGAGGCCCTGAGCGAGCCCGTGCGCCAGATCTGCGAGTGCATCCGCCAGGTGCTCGAGGAAGCCCCGCCCGAGATCTCCGCCGACCTGGTGGACTCCGGCATCACGATCGTGGGCGGCGGTGCCCTGCTCCACGGCATTCCCGAGGCCATCTCCGACCACCTCGGGATCCCCGCGCACGTCGTCGACGAACCGCTCTCGGCAGTGGCTCGCGGGACGGGGATCTTTCTCGACAAGCTCGACGTGTTCTCGCAGGTCCTCACGACCGACGAGGACACCTGATCCGCCCGTTGGGATCCCGCCGCACCCACTTCTCCCGTCTGCTCCTGTGGATCGTGCTCCTCGTTCTCGCCGTGCGTCCCGTCGCGGTGGTAGAGCGCGGTTTCGCCCTCGCCACCTCTCCGTTGCGGCTCCTCTCCGAGCTGGCGCGGCCCGCCTCCTGGCTGGGCGGTAGGCGGGCCCTCGCCGCCGACGCGCGGTTCTTCGAGCGCGGTGAAGCGGACCTGGCCGAGGTCGAGGCCCTGTGGGACGACCTCTCCTCCCTCGCGCGCCCCGACCGGGCCGAGCTCGTGCGCGGCCGCGACCTCGTCCCGGCCGAGGTCATCGGTCGCGTCCTCGGCGATCGCGACCGCCTGCGCGTCCGAGTGGCGGATCCCCGGGGAATCGAGCGCGGCCTCCCGGTCGTCCACGGCGAGACCTACGTGGGGCGCGTCGTCGAGGTCCGGGGAACGGACGTCGAGGTCCGCCTCGTCACCTCCCCGCGCTTCGCCGTCGGAGCACGCCTGGTCGCCGAGAACGACATCTGGATGACCGTGGGTGGTCTCGCGGACGACCTCGGTGCTCGCAGCGAGCCCGGGCCCCTGGCGCTCGCCGTCAGGAGTCCGAGCGATCGCGAGCCGCCGGACGGCCCGGTCGAGGTCTTCGAGCTCCTCGCCGACGTCGACCCCCGGGGGGAGCTCGCGCGGGGCTACTCCCTCGGGCGGCTCTCCCGCGAGACGGGTGAACCGCGCGTCCTGGCCGACGTCGACTACGGCGCCGGTCTCTATCACGTGTTCCTGCTCGCTCCCGAAGGCGCGCGCGCCGGCGCGACCGACGAGCTCGCGCTCGCCGTCGCCGACATGGACTGGCGTCCGACACGCGTGCTCGTCCGGCGCGGTCCGACCGCCTGGCGTGCAGGCCTCGTCGTCTCGCGCGGGACCCGCGACGGAGTTCGCGTGGGCGCCGCCGTGATCCACGGCCTGCGGCTCGTCGGCCGCGTCGAGCGGGCCGGGCTGTGGTCGTCGGACGTGCGCTGCCTCGCCGATCCCGGGCTCTCGGTCGTCGCGGTCGCGCGCATCGCGGGCGACCCCGTGCCGCGCGTCCTCGGTCGACTCGTCTCCAGCGGCAGGCAGCCCGACGATCCGAGCCGCATCGCGTTTCTCTGGAAGGTCGTGGTCCCGGTCGAGCTCCCCGCGGACGGTCGCGAGGTCACCGCCGAGCTCTTCACGGGCTCGGGCGAGCCCGGTGTGCCGGGTGGGCTCTACCTCGGCGAGGCGCGCCTCGAGATGCGCGGCCCGGACGGCACGCCGCGGGTCCTGCTCGTGCACGAGGAAGATCCCGCCGGCGAGCTGTGGGTCCGAAGCCGCGGAGCCATGGACCCATGAGGGGCCCGGCCGGTGTTGCGGCGGTCGAGCGCTCCGCGCGGCGTTCCATCCTCGCGTGGTGCCTGGTCGCGGCCGAGACCGCGCTCCTCTTCGCGCTCGTCGCGGCCGCCACCGGTGCGACCGGTCTCTGGACTCCGGACATCGGGGTCCTGGTGCTGGTCGCGCTCGCGGCACGGGGCGACGCCCGGGGGCTCTGGGTGGGAGCCTTCGCCGTCGCTGCTGCGCGCATCGCCGTGGGCATCGATCCGCCCTCGGCCGTGCTCTTCGGATACGTCACCGCCGCCGCCCTTCACGCCTCGGTGTGCGCGGTGGTGAACCCGGACGGACCGCTCGGACGCGCGGTCTCTGCGGCGGTCTACGCGACCCTGTTCGCGGCCTGGCTCTCCGTGGCACACGCGCTGCGCAACCCCGGTGTGCTCGGCTCGCCCGAGCAGTGGATCTCCGGAGCCGCGGCGACGGGGCTCGCCACCGGCCTCGCCGCGTTCGTCCTCGTCCCGATCCTGCGCCGCTTGCCCGGCCTCCGGAGCGGACGCGCCGGCCGCGCGTCGACCTTCACCGGGCCGCGCTGGATGAGAGGCGTGCCCGCCGGGAGGAGCGCGTGAGGCGGATCCTCGTCGTGGCGACCGTCTGCGCGATGGCCGCGGCCGTGCTCGTCCTTCGGCTGGCGCAGATCCAGATCGCCGAGTCCGAGGTCTGGGCGGGCGAGGCCGTCCGGCTCGTGCGGGCCGGAGCGCTCGATCCCTACCGACGCGGGACCATCTACGATGCTCGCGGCCGTGTACTGGCGCGCGACCACGCCACCTATCGTCTCGAGCTGTCCTACCGGGACTTCCGCCGCTTGCACCCGCTGGGGCAGGTCGCCCATGCGCGCTCGGCCTTGCTCGCGCGCGCCGTGCCGCTGACGGAGGCCTGGCGACACTTCGAGGTGTGGGGGCTCGAGCTCGCTCGCCTCACGCCCGGCGACCTGGCGGTCTTCTCGCGTGGGGGGGCCTTCCGATCGCCGACGGCGAGCGTACCTCCGACGTCCGACCCCGTCCGCGCACGACGCTTCCAGCGCGCGAGCGACGTCTCCTTCTACACGGCCCGGCTGCTCGGACTCGCTCGTTCCGAACGCTCGAGGCTGCGCGAGCTCGTCCGCTCGGGCCGTGCCGCCGGCGACGCCTCGCTGCTCGAGCTCCTGGCCCACTGGCGCGGGCTCGGTGTCGACGCGGTCGAGGTGGAGCTCCGCGAGCGGATGGCGCGATCCCGCACCCACCTGACCTTGCTCGCCGAGCGCCTCGACGCGCAACGCGAACCGCTCACCGAGCTCGCGGCGGGTCGCGTTCCGGTGGAGGCTCTCGTGGACGACCTCGAGCACGTGCGCAGCACCGTCGAGGAGCTCATCGCTTCCAGCCTGTTCCGCGAGGCGCTCGGGTTCTCCGCGGGTCGGATCGATCCCGACACGCTGGACGCGACGATCGACCTGGCCTGGATCGCGCGACCGCTCTACTGGGACGAGGAACGGCTCCAGCGCTGGACGGTGGAGGCGCGCTCGCGCTGGCTCTCCTGGCGCGACCACTACGCCGTCCCCAGGCTGCTCGTCGAGTTCATCGCGCGGGGAGCTCTCGAGCCTGATCACCTGCTCGACCTCCTGGCGACCATCTACGCCGAGCCGCCTGCGCTCGAGGCGGCGCTCGACCGCGCGACGTCCGCGAGGCCCGTGCCCGCGGTCCTGGGGCGCCTGCCCGAGCTGTTCTCCGCGCCGCCGGCGTCGCTCGACCTCGAGCGGTTCGGTGTCGTGAACGGCGCGACGCGCGCGCAGCGCTGGCAGGCGCTCGAGCCGCTCGTCGATCGGGTCGACACCACGGACGCGCTGGGTCTCCCCGACAAGCACCGGAACTGGGCCGTCGGGCGACTTCGGCGCTCGCTCGCGCGTCCGGACGGGCTCTCGCGACACGACCTGGAGCTCCTGGCCGAGGTGTTGATTCCCGAGTGGGAGCGCGAGGCCCAGAGCGCTCTCGCGCGGGGGCTCGGCGCGGCCGCCGACGCCGTCGAGGCGCGCGGGGAGCTCGCTCCCAACGGCCGGCTCGCCGTCCCTGCGGAGGACCGCGAGCGAGCCCTCGAGACGCTCCGCGACGCGCTGCGCGACTACGGCGACCGAACGCTCCTGATCGAACCGAGGCCCGCCTACGAGGTGGTGTATCTCCTGGAACGATTCCGCGAGGAATATTCGGGGTTCCGCGCCGTCGACGCCCGCGTGCGCGTCCGCGCCGACACGGCGGCGGCCGACCTCGTCGGGAGCGTGTCCGCAGTCGGAGTCGAGGACATCCAGCGGCAACGATCGGAAGAGCGACGCCTCGCCGACCTGCGCCGCCGCGTCCGCTCGCCGGAAGAGGACCTGGAGCTCTCCGAGCTCATCGGCGCGGTCCTCCTGCGCAGCGAGTCGCAGGGCGTGTCCGGGATCGAGGGCGAGTGGGACGAGGACCTGCGCGGGGAGAACGGGTACCGCGAGCACCGCGGGCTCGAGGACGTGTACGGTCGCGGGCGGACTTCTGCCGTGCTCAGGCGAAGAGTGGACGGAGTCGACATTCGGCTCTCGATCGACGCCGAGCTGCAGACCGCTGCCGAGTGGATGCTCGAGAACCCCGAGTACGACCGCGACGATCCGCAGGTCGACCGGCGCTGGTTCGACGAGCCCGTCGGCGCCGTCGTCCTGCTCGACGCGGAGGGCCGCGTCGTCGTGTCGGCCTCGGTCCCCAACGGGAACACGGAGGCCGCAGAGGACGAGCGCGCGGACCGATCGGTTCGCCTGGACCGCACCCTGCGAAAGCCCGCGTTCCAGCCCCCCGGTTCCGTGTTCAAGCCGTTCGTCGCGGCCTGGGCGCTCGACAACCTGGGGATCGACCCCGCCGAGGAAGTGGTCTGCGCGAGAGCCGCAGGGCCCGCCGAGTACGGCGGAGTGCGCTGCTGGTACCCGGCCGGTCACGGGCCGGTCGACCTCTCGACGGCGCTCAAGGTCTCCTGCAACTGCTACTTCGCCTGGCTGGGCGAGCAGTTCCCGTCCGAGCGGAGCCTCCGGTTCATGGCGAGCAGCTTCGGGTTCGGAGAGCCCACCGGGTTGCGGCGCGGGACGAGCCGGAGCGGGCTGTTCGAGGAGTACGTCCCCGGGCTCTTCTCGCGCGGGTCGGTGACGCGCCACGAGGCGCGCCTCGCGGGCAACGGGCTGGCCGTGGTGGAGGCGACTCCGATGCAAGTGGGGCGCGCGATGCTGGCGCTGGCGACCGGCGAGCTCGAGGCGCTCACCAACGTGACGCACGTCGACGGGGTCCCGCGCGAGGTTGCTCCCCCGCGGCCGCTCGGCGTGTCTCGGGAGTCCCTCGAGCTCGTGCGCGCCGCGCTCGCGCGGGTCGCAGGGGAAGTCGGCGGGACGGCCCACACGGCACTCGGACCCGAGACGCTCGGGGTCGAGGTCGTGGTCAAGACCGGGAGTGCCGACCTGGTCGGTCGCAGCGACGCCGCGGCGTCCGCCGCGATCGGCCCTCCCAAGCACACGTGGGTCGCGGGGTGGCTTCCGCCCGAGGAGCCGGTGGCGGTCTTCGTCGTCTTCCTCGACCGCGCACACGCGACGTCGAGTCACACGGCCGTGTACGTCGCGCGCCAGTTCCTGCGCCTCCCGGAGGTGCGCGCCTGGCTCACGGAACGGGGGGTCCACTACCGACACTGATGCGCGGACTCTCTCCCACGCCCCTCGCCGGCCGCGGCTCCCACCCGCTGTCCTCGGTCTTCGACCTCCGTGTTCGCTGGAGCCGGATCGATTGGCCGATCCCGATCCTGGCCGGCCTCCTGCTCGCCACCGGCATCGTCTTCCTCGGAGCGATGTCGGACACGAACGACCTGTTCGCGCGCGACGACGTCTCGCTACCCGGCCACCTCAAGAAGGTCGTGGTCAGCATCCCGGTCCTGTTCCTCGCCTTCGTGCTGCGACCGCGATTCCTGCGCAGGCACGCGGTCGGGATCTACGGGGCGTGTCTCGTGCTGCTCGCGCTCGTGCCGATCATCGGCGACGTGCGGAACAACGCACGGCGCTGGATCCAGCTCCCCATGGGGTTCGACCTCCAGCCCTCGGAGCTCGCCAAGCTGGGGCTGATCCTCCTGCTCGCCCACCTCCTCTACCGGCGCAGGATGAGGACGGCGGAAGAATGGTTCGCCCCGAGCGTGGCCGCGCTCGTGCCCATGGCGATGGTGGTCGCCCAGCCCGACCTCGGGACGGCGATGACGATCGTCCCCGTCACCCTGGGCATGTTCTACCTGGCCGGCGCTCGGGGCAGCACGATCGCGATCCTGTGCGTGCTCATCGCGGCGCTGGGCTGGGCCACGTGGCGCTTCGAGCTCGTCCAGGACTACCAGCTCAAGCGCATCCAGACCTGGGCGCAGACCTTCGACGCCGAGGACCTGATCGACCAGAAGAAGCGCGGCGCCTTTCACGCCTACCACGCGCGAGTTGCCATCGGGAACGGCGGACTGCGCGGACGCGGGCTGGGCATGGGCGTCGCGAATCGCGCGGCGAACCTCCCCGAGCGAGACGCGGACTCCATCTTCGCGGTCGTGGCCGAGGAGGGGGGATGGGTGTTCGCCACCGCCGTGATCGCCTTCTACCTGCTCCTGGTGCTCCTCTTGCTCGCCGCGGCAGCGTCGATCCGAGAACGCTTCGCCCGCCTGGCCGTCGCGGGAATCGCGCTCTACTTCGCCGCACACTTCACGATCAACATCGCGGTGAACGTGGGTCTGTTGCCCATGACGGGCTTGACCTTGCCGCTGCTCTCGACCGGCGGCTCCTCGATGCTCACGTGTTTCGCCGCGCTCGGCATCGCCCTGGGTCTCTCCGCCCGCCACGAGGCGACCCTCGACGAGGATGCGTTCCGCTTTTGACTTGGTGCGCATCAGCGCGCGCCAAGGATGCCCTGCGGGCGGCTACCCCGGATTGACTCGGCGCGCATCAGCGCGCGCCGAGGATGCCCTGCGGGCGGCTACGGCGCGACTCCGCGCCGGGCTCGGCCTTCGGCCTCGGCGAGGTCCTGCTTCTTGGCCGGGCTACCCCGGATTGACTCGGCGCGCATCGGCGCGCGCCGAGGATGCCCTGCGGGCGGCTACGGCGCGACTCCGCGCCGGGCTCGGCCTTCGGCCTCGGCGAGGTCCTGCTTCTTGGCCGGGCTACCCCGGATTGACTTGGCGCGCATCGGCGCGCGCCGAGGATGCCCTGCGGGCGGCTACGGCGCGACTCCGCGCCGGGCTCGGCCTTCGGCCTCGGCGAGGTCCTGCTTCTTGGCCGGACTTCTGGGTGACAAGTGCAGCTCTTCTGCATCGCAACTTCCGGGAGTCGATGCCTCTGTTGTCGTCCTGACGGCGCGAGCCTAGACTGCGCCGCCCGACAGGGCCGCCGCGCGATTCTCGCGCGATCCGCCGGAGCGACCACGCGGGACCACAACTGGAGCGAGGGCCGCGAGCCCGGAGGGATCCCTTGGAACATCGCGCGCTGGGAATGATCGAGACGAAGGGACTGGTGGGCGCCATCGAGGCCGCCGATGCGATGGTCAAGGCCGCCAAGGTCGACCTGTTCGGCAAGGAGAAGGCCACGGCCGGACTCGTCACGATGTACGTCGTGGGCGAGGTCGGTGCAGTCAAGGCCGCCACCGATGCCGGCGCCGCCGCTGCGCGCCGCGTCGGCGAGCTCGTGAGCGTGCACGTGATCCCGCGGCCGCACGACCAGCTCCAGTCGATCCTGCCGCCCCTGGCGGCGCCGAAGGCCGGCAAGGGATCCGGCAAGTAGGCGAGCGACCCGGTGCCCCGGCTCGATCCCGATCTCGCCTCCCTGCAGGAGGTGCGTGACGCGGTGGAGCGCGCCCACGAGGCCGCTTCCGCCATCGCGCACTTCGACCAGGAGGAGACCGACCGCCTGTGCCGCGCCATGGCCCAGGCCGGCGCCCGCGCCGCGTACGACCTCGCGAAGCTCGCGGTCGAGGAGACCGGCATCGGGCGCGTGCACTACAAGATCCTCAAGAACCTGTTCGGCTCCGAGGGCGTCTGGGAGTCGATCCGCGAGGAGAAGACGGTGGGGGTCATCTCCCGCGACCTTCGCACCGGCGTCGTCGAGGTGGCGACCCCTTCGGGAGTCGTCGCGGCGATCATCCCGACCACGAACCCGACGTCCACGGCGCTGGGCAAGGCCCTGATCTCGGTCAAGGGGCGCAACGCGGTCGTGATGAGCCCGCACCCGCGCGCGCGGCGCTGCATCGGCGAGACGGCCGAGGTGCTGCGGCGCGCGATCGAGCGGGCGGGCGGTCCCCCCGATCTCGTCCAGGCGCTCTCGAATCCGACGATCGAGTCGACCGGTGCACTGATGAAGCACGGGAAGACGGCCATCATCCTCGCGACCGGCGGCTCGGGGCTCGTGCGTGCGGCCTACAGCTCAGGGAAGCCGGCCTACGGGGTCGGTCCGGGCAACGTCCCGGCCTACGTCGACCGCTCCGCCAACCTGCGCGAGGCGGCTCGCGGGCTCGTGTCGAGCCAGAGCTTCGACAACGCGACGTTCTGCTGCTCGGAGCAGGCGCTCGTGCTCGACCGGCCGATCGCCGACGCGATGCTCGCGGAGCTCGCGAAGCGCGGCGCGCACCTGTGCGACGCGGAGCAAACGGCGAAGCTCGAGGCCTACTGCAATCGCGACGGGATGATGAACCCCGACGTCGTGGGCAAGGATCCGTGGCGGATCGCCGAGGGCGCGGGCTTTCGCGTCCCGCGCAGCACGTCGGTCCTGCTCGCGCACCAGGGCGGCGTCGGGCGCGAACACCCGCTCTCGATCGAGGTGCTCTGCCCGCTGCTCTCCGTGCACGTCGTCGACGGCTGGGAGGAGGGCTGCGCCGTGTCCAAGGCGATCCTCCACCTCGGCGGGCTGGGGCACACGATCGGCGTCTGGGCCGAGAACGAGGACGTCCTGGAGGCGTGGTTCCTGGAGAAGCCGGCCAGCCGGATCATCGTCAACACCGGGACCTCCGAGGGCGCGGTCGGCTACAGCACGCACCTCGTGCCCTCCCTGTCGCTCGGCTGCGGCCCCCAGGCCGGGAACATCACCTCGGACAACATCACCGCGCGCCACCTGATCAACGTGAAGCGAGTCGGGTTTCCGCGGGCCGACTGGAACGAGGTGCGCGAGCGCGACCTGGCCCGGGCAGCCGCGTTCACGGGTGACGCCGCGCCGCGCGGGTCGGGATTGCCCGGGGATCCCGCGCTGCGCGGAGGAGGGGAGGCTCTCCCCGCGGCCGAGCTGAAGCCGGCGCCGGCGCCGGTGGCGAAGGCGGCGGAGGGACCGACGAGCAACTGGCGCGGAAACCCGCCCAGCGCGACACCGGCGGGAGCGGGGCGGCGGCGCGCGACTCCGCGGTTCACGGGCGCGCGGGAGGAAGCGCGCGCGGGCGTGATCGCGCGGCCGGTTGCGAGCGCGGCGCCGGGCACGGGCTCGGGCACGAAGAAGACAGGAGCGTTCGTGGGGAGCGCGCTGACGACCCACGAGATTCAAGAGATGATGGCTCACGCGGGGAGCGGGTGTCCGCTCGGCCCCTGCCAGGGCTGTCCGCACAACGACGTCCGGACCGGGGCCTGCACGGCCTGACCGGAGATCCCTCTCGAGGAAGCGATTCGATCCATGGACAACAGCTTGATCGCCCTGGGCCTCATCGAAACCCGCGGCATGGTCGGCGCGGTCGAGGCGGCCGACGCCATGTGCAAGGCCGCGAAGGTCGTCCTGCTCGGCAAGGAGGTCTCCGGAGGAGGGCTCGTGACCGTCATGGTGCGCGGCGAGGTCGGCGCGGTGAGAGCCGCGACGGACGCCGGGCAAGCGGCCGCGCGACGCGTCGGCGAGCTCGTGAGCGTGCACGTGATCCCGCGTCCCGCCGAGGACCTCGAGGGCTTCATTCCGCCCGTCCCCGAGGCCTGATCCGACACCGCGGCCGGGGAGGCCGCGCTCCAGATGCCCCAGTCCACGACAGCCATCGAGCTGCGCGGTGCCCTGGTGATCGACCAGATGCAACCGCAGTTCGCCGCGACGATCGCCGCCAACTCGGACGGCTATTTCCCCGTCGCGGGCGAGTCCGCGTTCTGGCTCGAGGTGCGCCCCGGGATCGTGGTGAACCGTCTGCTCGACGTGGCGCTGAAGAGCACGGAGGTGAAGCCCGGCGCGCTCATCACCGAGCGTTCCTACGGGACACTCGAGGTGCACGGCCCCGACCAGGGGCAGGTGCGCGAGGCCGGGCGGCAGATGCTCCAGGCAGCGGGTGTCACGGCCGAGGACGGGCTCGCGCCGCACGTGATGACGCATGAGGTCATCCGGCAGATCGATTCTCACCAGGCGATGCTCATCAACCGCGGACGCAGCGGGATGCTCGTTCTGGGCCAGGACACGCTCTACACGCTGGAGGTGAACCCCGCGATCTGGGCGCTCCTGGCCGCGAACGAGGCCGAGAAGGCTTCGCCGATCCGCATCGTCGGGCTCGAGAACAACGGCGCGGTGGGCCGACTCCGGCTGGCCGGGAGCGACGCCGCGATCGACTCGGCCGTCGAGGCCGTCAAGCGTGCGCTCGACGGAATCGCCGGGCGCTCGAACCGGGGAGTGGACTGACGTGTTCCTCGGTCGCGTGATCGGTGAGGTGTGGGCGACGCGCAAGGACCCCACGCTCGATGGCCTGCGCCTGCTGGTCGTCGATCCGCTCGACACATCGCGGGACCCCGCGGCGCCCAAGGTGACGCCCGTGGTCGCCGCGGACCCGATCGGAGCCGGCGTCGGCGAGCGCGTCGTCGTCGCGTTCGGCAAGGCGGCGCGAGTCGCCTGCGGAGGCGACGGAGAGCGCGCCTTCGAGGCCGCAGTGGTCGGGATCGTCGACGACGTCGACTTGCCCGGTGCGGCGTTCGCCAGAGGAGGTCGGGCGTGATCGTCGGAACGGTTGTCGGCCAGGTGTGGGCCACGCGCAAGGACGACACGCTCGAGGGGCTACGGTTCCTCGTCGTGCGTCCGTTCACGACGGACGGCGACGGCGGGGCGGAGACCATCGTGGCCGTCGATCTGCTCGGTGCCGGGATCGGCGAGCGCGTGCTCGTCGTCGGCGGCCGGGCGGCGCGGCACCTGATCGGCCGCGGACAGGACATCGGGTTCCAGTCGGCGATCGCCGCCATCATCGACGGCATGGAGCTCGAGAACGGACGACGCGTGGGGCCGACGGCGGACCTGGACACGTGAGGAGAACCGGATGACCAACAACGACTTCAACCCGCCCCTGCGCGACGACACGAGCATGGGGCCCTGCATCGGGCTGCTCGAACTCGGCTCGGTGGCGCGCGGGATCGAGGCGGCGGACGCGATCCTCTGGCAAGCCGAGCTGGAGATGCTCTTCGCGGCTCCGGTGCAGCCAGGGAAGTACGTCATGCTCTTCACGGGCAGCGTTCAGGACGTGCAGTCCGGGCTGGCTCGAGGGCGGGACGTGGCCGGGGGGGACCTCGTCGACGAGCTCCTGATTCCCCAGGTGCACGAGCAGGTGGAGCGCGCGCTGAGGCGCCGCGGCGGACACATCAACGGCGAGCTCGACGCCGTCGGCATCGTGGAGTCCTTGACGGTGGCGGCTTCCATCGTCGCCGCCGACCTCGCGCTCAAGACTGCGTCGGTCGACCTGCTCGACCTGCGCATCGCGAACGGGCTCGGCGGGAAGAGCTTCTTCACGCTGACCGGCGAGGTGTCCGACGTGCGCTCGTCCGTCTCGGCCGGCGCGGGTGCCGCCGAGGAGCGCGGTCAGCTCGCGTGTCAGGTCGTGATCCCGCGTCCGCACCCGGACCTCACGCTTCACCTCTAGGAGACCATTGAACAAGTCATCCGGCGCCAGAACGGCGTCCTCCACTCCATCGCGGCACCTGAAATCCTCGCCGAAGCTACGGCTTCGCCTGCGGTTCCAGGCACCACGACGAAGTAGATGCCACCATCCTGGCATCCGAAGCACTTCTTCAACGGGCTCCTAGCCGAGAGACGCCGATGCCCCGCCGATACATGACTCTCGAGGACGTTCAGCGCGCCGGCGGACCGGAGATCATCGTCGACGAGGAGACGACGGTCACGCCGCAAGCGCTCGAGTTCGCCGAGGGCGCAGGCATCACGATCCGCACGAGCGCGGGTGCCTATTCGGCGCCGCATCCGGACCGCGGGCCCGACGCCGAGCTCGCGATGCGCGAGCTCCCGCACCTTCCCGAGCCCCGCGATTCCGTCGACGGGCAGCCCCACGAGACCGGCGCGATCGTCACGGCGGTGGGGCGCAACCGACCCGGCGTCCTGGCCGAGATCACGGTCGCCTTGGCCGAGCTCGGCGCCAACGTGCTCGACGTCTCCCAGAAGATGATCGGCGGATACTTCCACCTGATCGTCACCGTGGACTTTGCCCAGGGGCGTTCGTTCGAAGAGGCCAAGGCGAAGCTCTCGTGCCTCGGCGGCGAGGGCGACTACGTGGTGCGCGTCATGCACGAGCGCGTCTTCCGGTTCATGCACCGGGTCTGAGGAGACATGCCGCTCACCGATCGAGAGATCCTCGAGACGATCCGGATGTTCGAGCTCGAGACGCTCGACATCCGGACCACGACCCTCGGAATCAGTCTGTTCGACTGCGCCGATCCCGACCTCGAGAGCACCTGCGAGAAGGTCTACACGAAGGTGCTCTCCCACGCGCGGGATCTGGTCGCGGTCGCCGACTCCATCGCCGGGGACTACGGCGTCCCGATCGTCAACAGGCGGATCGCGGTCACACCGATCTCCTTCATCGCCGCGGCGAGCGGCGCCCAGGATCTCGTTCCGATCGCGCGCGCGATGGACGCGGCGGCCGATGAGGTGGGCGTCGACTACATCGGCGGATTCAGCGCCTACGTCCACAAGGGGTTCACGCGTTCCGACGCGGCGCTCTTCGATTCGATCCCGGCCGCGCTCGCAGGGACGGACCACGTCTGCGCGTCCGTGTCCCTCGCCAGCACGCGCGCCGGGATCAACATGGACGCCGTCGTGCGCTTCGCGAAGGTCGTGAAGGACACGGCGCAGCTGACGCGCGACGAGGGCGGGATCGGGTGCGCGAAGCTCGTCTGCTTCTGCAACGCGGTCGAGGACAACCCCTTCGTGGCCGGTGCACACATCGGTCCCGGCGAGCCCGAGACGGTGCTCAACGTCGGCGTGTCGGGACCGGGCGTCGTTCGATCCGCGCTGGAGCGCCTCGGGCCCGAGGCCGACCTGGTCGCCGTCGCCGAGACCGTCAAGCGCACGGCGTTCAAGATCACGCGCATGGGAGAGCTCGTAGGTCGCGAGGCCGCGCGTCGGCTCGGGACCACGTTCGGCATCGTGGACGTGAGCCTGGCGCCAACTCCCGCCGTGGGGGACTCGGTCGCCCACTGCCTGGAGCTGATCGGCGTCGATCGGACGGGGGCGCCGGGCACGACGGCGGCGCTCGCCCTCCTGACCGACGCCGTGAAGAAGGGCGGCGCGATGGCTTCCTCGCGTGTCGGCGGCCTGTCGGGCGCCTTCATTCCCGTCTCCGAGGACCAGGGCATGATCGACGCCGTTCGCGCGGGCACGTTGTCGCTCGCGAAGCTCGAGGCCATGAGCGCCGTCTGCTCGGTCGGTCTCGACATGGTCGCCGTCCCCGGGGACACCTCGGCTGCGGTCCTCGCAGGCGTGATCGCCGATCAGCTCGCGATCGGGATGGTGAACAGCAAGACGACCGCGGTGCGGATCATCCCCGTGCCGGGCAAGGGCCCCGGCGAGACCGTCGAGTGGGGGGGGTTGCTCGGGACCGCGATCGTCCAGGACGTGGGTCCGGCGGGCTGCGAGGTCTTCCACGGGCGCGGCGGGCGCATCCCGGCGCCCCTGCAGAGCTACCGCAACTGAAGCCCGATCCGTCCTCCGGCCGCAAGAGCTTGCGACGGAGGGTGTTGCGACTGACGGGGAGGGCCCGGACCGGCCCTCGGCGGCGGGCGGGTGAGTCGGTCCCGGCGGCCCTTGCGGGCCCGGCTCAAGGCACCCGCCCTCGCGACCGAAGGGGATTTCCTGCCCCTGGCGGCGCGCGCCCTGAATGGACCCCCACCTTCGAGTCCGGGACAACGTATTCCACTCACCTGCGCGGAGGCTCTCCTGAACCGCAAGGTACTCATCGTGGACGACGGCCCCGAGGTCCGCGAGGGCCTGGGCCGCCTGATGCGGGACGACTACGACGTCGCGCTCGCCGGTTCCGCGGACGAAGCGCTGCGCTTGCTGGCCGACGAGGGTCCGTTCGCCGTCATCGTGAGTGACTTCGAGATGCCGGGGGAGGACGGAATCTGCCTCCTCGAGCGCGCGCGAGCCGAGTGTCCGAGCACCGTGCGCATTCTCATGACGGGTCACGCCGACCTCGAGGTCTCACAGGCGGCCACGAACCGCTCCGAGGTCTTCCGCTTCCTCGAGAAGCCCCTTCCGGGGGAGGTGCTGCGCGCCACCGTCGAGGAGGGGGTCCGCCGCTACGAGGAGACCGTGTGCGAGGACGAGCTCCTGAACAAGCTCGCGAGGGCCCGCGGTTCGGTCGAGTCCCTCATCGTCGAGCTGGACTCGCACCCCGTGGACGAGCTCTCCGATCTCGCATCGAGCGTCTCCGCCGGGAGCCCCTTGCAGGAGATCGCGCGCAGTGCGCTCGACCACGGAGCACGCTGCCTGCCGGGCCGCGGTCTGCGGCTCGAGCTGTACACGGGCCGGCGTCGCGAAGACGCAGTCTCGGCGTCCGCAGGGCCGCGCCTGCGCGGGCCCATTCACCGCGAGATGGTAGGGACGGTCGACGGCGAGGTCGGTCACCTCGTCATCGGAGGGCTCGCGGGCAGGGACCTCTCGGTCGAGGAGCGGGCCCTGGTGCGCGCGCTCGCCTCGATCACGGGCGTCGCCACACACAACCAGATCCGGCGGCGCCAGCGCGACGATGCGCAGCACGCGGTCATCTTCGCCATGGCGCGCCTCGCCGAGACACGTGACAACGAGACCGGTCAGCACCTCGAGCGTGTGAGCAGCTACTGCGCGCTCGTCGCGGAGACCCTGCGCGGAGGAGGCGAGTACACGGAGCTCATCGACGACGCGTTTGTCGAGGACCTCATCCGTTCGGCGCCGTTGCACGACGTGGGAAAGGTCGGGATCCCCGACGCGATCCTCCTGAAGCCCGGCAAGCTCGACGAGGAAGAGTGGGCGGTGATGTCGCGGCACCCGCAGATCGGTGCCGACCTCCTGCGGCGTGTCATCGAGCGAACCGACGATCCGGGCTTCCTCCTCATGGCCCTGGACATCGCCTGGTGCCACCACGAGAAGTGGGACGGAACCGGGTATCCGCGCGGTCTGGCGGGCAAGGACATCCCGCTCGCGGCACGCATCCTGTCGATCGCGGACTGCTTCGACGCCCTGACCACCAAGCGCCCCTACAAGGATCCGTGGAAGCACGAGGAGGCGATCGCCTACCTGCGCGAGATGTCGGGCAGCCAGTTCGACCCGAAGGTCGTAGAAGCCTTCCTCTCTCAGGAACGACAGGCGGACGAGATTCGCATTCGGCTCGCAGACCGCGACGCCTGATCGTCGCGAGACGATCGCGCTTCGTTCGTCGCGAGAATCGTTCCGGGTGAAGCTCCGGCGCTTGTAGGGCTCGTCGACCTGTGCGACGCTCGCCGGCTTCCGTGTCACCCTGGAAGCGCGTCTACTGGTCGGTCTGGCTCGCCAACCTGATCACCTCGATCGGGATGATGAGCTTCCTGCCGTTCTTTCCCAGTCACCTGGAGGAGCTCGGGCTCACCGACAAGGGCGAGATCGCTGCGTGGACCGGCGTGATCTTCGGTGCAGCGCCGCTGATGGCCGCGATCATGGGACCCGTCTGGGGATCCCTGGGAGACCGCTTCGGCCGGAAGCCCATGGTGTTGCGTGCGCAGCTCGCCATCGGGTTCTTCATCGGTTGCATGGCCTTCGCGCGCACGCCGGGAGAGCTACTCGCACTGCGTCTCTTGCAGGGCGTCTTCTCCGGGTTCGTGGCGCCGAGTATCACCCTGGTCAGCGTCGTCGCGCCGCCTTCGATCCAGGGACGGGTCGCGGGCTCGCTCCAGACGGCGCTGGCGCTGGGGACGATCGTCGGACCTCTTCTGGGGGCGTTCGTCGCCTCCGAGTACGGGCTCTCCGCGCTGTTTCTGGGCGTCTCCGCTGCTGCCATGGTGAGCGCGCTCATCATCCTCGTGCTGGTCCGCGAGCCGCGCACGGGGAACGAAGGGATGCCCACCGTGAGCGTCCGGGGCGCCGTGCGCGGGATCACCCGCGATCTCACCGAGTACCTCGCGCGCCCGGAGCTGCGCGCGCTGTTCGTGATCGTCTTCGGCGTCCAGTTCGCCGTCGGAATGACGCAGCCGCTCCTCGAGCTCTTCGTGGACGACGTCTGGACGGGCGACCCGGCCTGGGTGTCCGTCCTGACGGCTTGCCTGTTCGCGATCATGGCCGGCTGCGACCTCGTCTTCATGCCCCTCTGGGGTCGTGTCGGTGACCGTCGCGGCCACCGCGTGGTCCTCGGACGCACGGTGTTCCTGACGGGCGCCGCGCTCGTGCTGCACGCGCTGGCGCCCACCTACTTCGTGCTCGTCCTGGCGCGGCTCTTCCTCGGGGTGGTCTACGCCGGAGTGAAACCGTGCGCGTTCGGGCTCACGGCGGCGCAGACGCACGTGAGTCGTCGGGGCAACGCGGTCGGCATGGTCCTCTCCGCGCGGCAGTTCGGCCTCGCAACGTCCGCTGCCATCGGCGGCCTGGTCGCGGGCGCGCTCGGGCTACGCGGGCTCTTCGTCGCGGGTGGCCTGCTTCTCTTCGCGCTGACGTGGCTCGCCGCCCGCTCGAGGAGCCGCCTCGCGAGCGCCCCGTCACCCGCCGAGTAGCGACGCGGCCGCGTGCCGCTCCACGATGCGCACGACGTCCTCCGGCGCGAGCGCGCTGGGACGGAGAGCGTCCGAGTGCTCGGCGAAGAGCCCGACCTCCTGCGTGCCGAACCAGAGCTCGGGCGAGGGACCTCCAGCGTCCTGGGTGTGCCAGCGAGCTTCGCTCTCCGACGGACTCTCGCGGTCCGCGCGGGCGAGCTCGCGGGCGAGGGCTTCGAGGTCGGGTCGCGGGAGCCGCGGGCGTGAGAGGTCGAACCACGAGAGCGTCGAGATCACGAGTCGATACCGGTATCCGCCGTCGAGCGGATCGCAGACGAGCACGCGGTCCCGATCCGTCGCTGCGAACAGCGCGTGGCGGCCCGGTCCTCGCCAGGGGGCGTTGGACCGGAACACGCACAGATCCGCCGCCGGAAGGTCGAGACAACGGGAGCGTGCGAGATCCTCCAGGTCCTCTCTCGCACGCGCGACGACCGGCTCCCAGAGCTCGCGCGTCCCGGCGAGGTCTCCGTCGAGGAGCGAGGGCAGCCGGTCCAGGACGTACTCCATTGCGAGTGTGTGCCGCTCGTCCTCGGGGATTCCTTCGAGCTCGCTCCGGATGGGGGAGCGCCTGCGGTCGCCGATCGCCGCCACGATGGCGTCGAGGGCGAGCCCGCGATCCGATGGGACGTGGAAGAAGTCGCCTGCCTCGGCCGCCTCGAGCATCGCGCGCTCCCGCGCGAGCGCAGACTCGGGATGGCGCACCGCGAAGAGCGCCAGGACGCCGTCGGTGTCGTAGTGGTTGTTCACGATCGCGACCGCATCGCCTGCGAGCTCCTCGCGCTCTCGGCGAGAGAGGCGTGCGAAGGCGAGTGCGCTACCGGTCGAGAGGTCGTGTCGGAGGGCTCGTGGCGTCCTGTTCCCCGGCCAGTGGGAGAGCTCGAGACCCGAACCGCTGTAAGCGCCGTCGACGTGGATCACCGGATCCGACGAGACCGTGGAATCGATCCGTACCGGCAGCTCCACCCGATCACTCTCCCGCGGTGCGTGCGGCGAGCCGGTCGAGGTTCTCGCGCGCGACACGTCGGATCTCGCTCAAGCGAGTGCGGGTCGCGAGGTCGACGCTCGGATCCACCAACCGGCGTCCGGCCTCGACGCGCGCGCGCTCGTAGAGCTTCCGCGCCCGCTCGAGGTCCGTGTGGAGGACCAGGTGGAGGTGCCGGGCGAGGTCGAGCATGTGAACCGGAGCGTCGGGGGCGACGAGGTGGGCGCGATCGAACGCGCGCAACGCGGTCGCGATGCAGCGCGCAGCGGTCTTCGAGCTCGGCCCCTCACGCTCGCGCCAGCGGGCACCCTCATCCGCGAGGTAGCTTCCCAGGCGCTGCCAGGAGACCGAGCTCTTCGAGACCTCCGCCGCGAGCTCCAGGAGGATCGTCGCATCCACCAGCCGGCCCTCTGCGGCGCACCATTCGCCGAGCGCCGCGATCATCGGGCCCGTGAAATCGCCGTCCGATTCGAGCGAGGAGAGCAGTTCCGTGGGCTCCGCGTCCCAGAAGGCTCGCAGCGCGGCGACTGCGCCGCCGTAATTGCGCTGCACGTAGCGCAGCCTCGCGATGTAGTACCAGGCGCTCCGGGTCTCGGGATTTCCGCTGGCGACCGCCACCAGGAGCGAGCGCTCGGCGGCGGAGTAGAGACCCGCGCGGAACCTGGCGTAGCCGAGCCACCAGTGGACCGGAGCGATCCGTCGCTCCTTTCCGAAGTGGCGCTCGAACGCAGCCGAGCCCTCGGTCAACGCGGTCGTGAAGACCTCCGCCGGGAGGCTCACGAACAGGCTCTGGTAGTCCAGTCGGTCGGGGTCCCAGGAAACCGCGGAGGCGAGCGCGGCTCCCGCGCGGTCGAAGTCACGACCGCGCAGGTGGAGGTTCAGGAGCTGCAGGTGAGTCTCGGACAGGAGGGCCTCGTTCTCGCGCCCCGTCGGACCGTCGGGGGGGAGGTCGAGCAGGGTCGCCGCCTGCAAGAGGGACTCGAGCGCGACCCTCTCGTGGGCCAGGGCCTCCTCTTCTCGGGCGGGATCGGCGGCCGCGATCTCACGCTGGGAGAGCGCGATCCGACCCAGCAGGTGGTGAGCGCGGGCGTTTCCCTTGTCGCGCTCCGCGGCTCCGACGGCTGCACGCCGCGCGACGTCGAGGCGCTGCGACATCCACGCGACCTTGGCCAGTGGATAGAGGGCGTCGCCGAAGCGCTCGGGGTTCGCGTCCGTCGCGAGGCGAAGGTGATCGACCGCGTCCGAGACGTTGCGACGGAGGCTCGGTCCGTCCGCGTTCTGCTCGAGCTTCTTCTCGGCAGCCAGGAACCAGGCCATGCCGTACAGGTAGTCGAGCTCCACACCCGAGGCTCCGCCCGTTCGCAGAGCGTCCGTCGCGTCGAGCGAGTCGTTGATTCGCCCCTGCTCCATCCAGCTCCGGAGGATCCACATGCGCGAGCGCAGGCTCTCCGGTTCGAGCTCGGCCGCCTGCTCGAACGCGTCCTGAGCTTCGGTTGCGCGCCCTTCCTCCAGGAGCGTTCGGCCGCGAGATATCCAGTCGTCGGCGTCCCCCGGTCCGTGCACCTGCGCGGGAAGGAGGAGTACCCCGGCGATGAGGAGGGGAGTCAACGCACGGGTTCCTTCCCCTCCGTCTCGCCGGTGCAGGGCTCCCCCCAGGAGCGCCACTCGACGAGTGAGGGATGGTCGGGATCCTCGTCGCACAGCGGAAGGAGCTGTCCTGTCACCTTCGGCCGCGGATCTCCCAGCTCGAGACACTTCTGCAAGAACGGTCGCGCCTTCTCCGGCTCGCGCAGCCGGACGAGATAGAGGAAACCCATGTTCTCGTAGGCGTCGCCGAGCGCGTTCTCCAGGTCCATGAGGACGTCGTCGCCGAGCGTCTCGTCGGCCAGCTGCTCGGTGCCCATCTCGATGCAGCGCTCGAGGAGCTGACGGGCGTCGTCGAGGTCCCTGTTGGCGTAGTACACGAGGATGAGGGCCGTGTCGTTCACGATGCGGACGTCGTCGGGAGCGAGACGCGCCGCCTCGCGGTAGGCGGCCGCGCACTTGTCGATTGCAGTGCGCGCCTGCGCGAGGAGCTCGTCCGCGCGATCGTGCAGCGTCGCCCCGAGGTCGCCCCCGTTCTCGCGCGGGTCGGAGAGCCCGGCCTCTTCGAGCAGGCGTGCGATCTCCTGGCTCTCCTCGGGGGGATTCGCGCTGCGCCGGCAGAGATCACGGCCGAGGAGCTCGAGGGCGACGGCGTCGTCGCGGTGGAAGAAGCCCGCGTTGTTCGCCCAGTCCGCGTTGTCGGGCTGGAGCTTCCTGAGGATCTCGTAGACCTCGGCCGCCCGGTCGAGGTCGCCGTTCTCGGAGTGTTTCCATCCGACCCGATGGAGCCCCCACAGCCCCGAGGCGATGCCTCGGTCGGGGTAGTCCCACTCCATGCCGCGCGGCAGGAGCTCGTTCATCGAGAGGAACGCCTCGAGCGCGGAGTCGAGCTCGTCCTGACGCAGGTAGTCGTTCCCGATGCCGCTGCGGCACACGGTCTCGTAGCCCTTGCACGAGGCTTCGAGCGCAGGGTCCAGCTCGCGCGCCCGCGCAAACGCGCGCTCGGCGGCCTCGAAGTTCCCCGCGCTCGGGGAATCGCCGGACAGTTCTTCGCACGCGAGGTCGAAGCGCGAGCGCCCGAGCCACCAG
>JAJDET010000163.1 GCA_029259655.1 Planctomycetota bacterium | reverse complement strand
CGAGCGTGACCCAGGCTCTAGTCGCCGTCTTCGTGGCACTCATTGCAGTCCTTCTCCGCGAACGGCGCGTGACGGTTCGGCCAGAAGAGCCCGACGCCTTCCGCCGCGTGCGGGGTGTGACAGGAGAGACAGTCGGTATCCCGGTCGAGGTGTCCGAGGTGAGCGTCGACGAGCTTCTGATCCGTCTCCTCGTGGCAGGTCCAGCAGAGCTCCGGAGACGGAGTGGTCACGAGCCCCGGGAACTCGGAGACGTGCGCCGTGTGACACTCGAGGCAGTCGCCCGCGCGCGCCGGCTCGTGGGGGCGCCACCCCGGCCGCGACATCTCGTCGGCGAGATCGGCGTGACACGTCCCGCACAGGTTCGAGACAGGCAGCGAGAGCAGGTGTTCGCGTGGGGCGGTGTGAGGCGCGTGACAGGCCAGACACGCTCCGGCCTCCGCGGGCGCGTGGGCGAAGCTCCCGCTCTCGATGGCGCGCTGCGTCATGCCGTGACAGCGCAGGCACAGCTCCCCGCCTTCCGCGACCAGGAGGTCCGGCATCTCGGAACCGTGCGGGTCGTGGCACTCGTGACACTCGCCGCGCGTGAAGGGGGGGTGCGTGGCCTCGCCCGCCGGCACTTCGCGGTGGTCGCCGTGGCACTTCACGCAGAGCTCCGCGCGCTCGGTCACGAGGAGCCCGGCGTGCGGGGTGGCGTGGGGGTCGTGGCACTGGGTGCAGGCACCCTGGGCGACCGGCAGGTGCAGCTCCTCCGATTCGCGGCGTTCGCGGTGGTCGACGTGGCAAGTGAGGCACAGCCGCAGCGGAGTGCCCTTCAGGATCGGCTGTGCGAAGGAACCGTGCGCCTCGTGGCAGCTCGTACAGGAGCCGAGGGGCTCGTGTACCGACGCCATCTCGAAGCTCGCCTCCAGCTCCTGGTGGCAGGAGAGGCACAGCTCTTCCTCGGGCTGTGCGAGCAGGGCGCGGTCGGCACCGCCGTGCGGATCGTGGCACTTCGTGCACTCACCGGCCGACGCCGGCCCGTGCGGGGACGCGCCCGGCCCGGTTATCTCCGCGATCTCCTCGTGCGTCTCGTGGCACGACGCGCAGGATGCGTCGGGGGCGGAAGCCAGGAGCCCTTTGTACTCGGAAGCGTGGGGCGTGTGGCACTCGGTGCACCCTCCGCTCACGGCCGGGAAGTGCACACTCGCGCGCTCGCGGTAGTCCGCGACCTCTGCGGAGTGGCAGACACCGCAGAGCTTCTGGGTCGCGGCCAGTGTCTCGGGGCCGACGCCCTCCCCGGAGGCGTCCTCCGGTTCGACGTGGCACACGCTGCAGTCACGGTCGGCGAGCGGCTCGTGCTGGAACGGACGCAGCAGCCCCGGTTCGGAGGACTTGTGCGGCGAGTGACACGAGCCGCAGTCCGAGCGCGAGACGTCGTGGTCGAGGTGGGCTTCGCCGAACTCCGGCGCCGCGAAGTCGTGGCAGCTCGCACACAGCTCGAGCTGCGGGCGCGCGAGGCCCGATTCCGTCGCGTTCACGTGCGGGTCGTGGCATGCGACGCAGCCCTCCGCGACGGGCGGATGAACGCCCTCCCCGACGAACTCCTCTTGCCCGTGGCAGGTGAAGCAGAGCTCGGGCCCCGCGGCGCTGGCGAGCGCGGGCAGGTCGGAGGCGTGCGGGTCGTGGCACGCGGTGCAGTCGCCCTCCGCCACCGGGGCATGGGCGAGCTCCGCATTCGCGAAGGCGGCCGTGTCCGAGTGGCAGTCGACGCACAGCTCCGGCTGCTCCGTCACGAGCTTGAGGACACCCACCAGCCCGTGACGCGCGTGGCAGTCCTCGCACCTCGCTCCCAGCCCCTCGAAGTGGTTCCTGGACGCGGCCAGCTCGGTCGTGACGTCTTCGTGGCAGTCCACGCAGGATCGCGTCGCCACTTGCCGCTGCCTGCGCGGTTGCGGTCGCGTCTGAGGACCGCATGCCGAGAGCAGGGCCGCGAGAATGAGGATCCCGAGGACCCACGTGTTCAGTCCGGGTCGCGTCACGGTGCGCCTCCGCCGTGCGACGGCGCCGGGGCGCTGTCGATCACGGATTGGACGTCGCCTCCGTCATCGGCCGCCTGCGTTTCGACCCACGCGGCCGCTTCACGGATCCCCTCGTCCAGGATCTCGATGCCGGCGCGTTCGCGGAGCGCGCGTGCCCATTCGTCGTAGGCGTTCTTCCGCATGCTCTTGGCGACTCGCTCCTCCGCCATGCGTCGGGCCATCTCGTAGGGCACGGGGACCGAGTCCCGCCGGTCGAGAGCCTGTACCACGAAGTAACCGAGCTCGGTCTCGATCGGTCCGTCGAGCTCGCCGATCTCGAGCGCGAAGACGCGTTCCTCGACCACGGAGAGGATCTGCCCCGGACGCACCCAGCCGATGCGACCGCCGTGGGCCGCGGACGCCTGGTCGATCGAGACGTCGTTCGCGACGGTCTCGAAGTCCTCCCCCGCCGCAAGGCGCCGCGCGGCCTCCTCGGCCGTCTGGGCCTCCGCCACGACCAGGTAGGCGAGCCGCACTTCGGGCGGGCGTGTGAACTCGTCCTCGCTGTGCTCGTCGTAGTACGCGCGGATGTCCTCCTCGCCGTACTCGAGGTCGCCGTACACGTAGTCCTCGTAGAGCGTCGTGAGAATCGCGTCGCGGCGGAACTTCTCGAGCTTACGGACGACGTCCGGATCCTCGAGGATGTCCGTGCCCTTCACCGCCAGGGCGACGGCGCGCCGCTGCGTCCACTGAGCAGCGATGGCGAGGGCCGCCTCTGCGACCTGCTGCTCCGGCCCGCTCCTGATCGCATCCATGTTCAGCATGGTGCGGAACGCGTCCATGGTCAGCGTCTCGCCCGAGGACTCCGCCACGATGACGTCCCCGTTGCCCTCGCCGATCAGCTCGTCGCGCACGAGCCATTCCCCGAAGAGGCTCGCGGCGGCCTCCCGCTGGACGCGCGCCTCCGTCTCCTCGCGCAGCCGGTCCTCGACGCGGCTCTCGAGGATGCTGCGGATCTGAGGGATCGCGACATCGCGGTCGGGTCGAACGGGGTTCAGCGTGCGCTCGTCGAGCCGGACGAAGACGAACCCGTCCTCGGTCTCGACCACGGGCGTCAGATCACCGGGCTCCTCCAGCGCGAAGGCGAGGTCCTCGAGGCTCCGCTCGAGCTCCCCCCGTCGCACGTAGGTGACGGCCCCGCCGAAGGAGGCCGACGCGTGCGTCGACTCGGCCTCGGCCAGCTCGGCGAACTCGGCGCCCCCGAGGATGGCCTCGCGCAGCTCCTCGGCGCGATCGCCGTCGTCCACCTGGAGCAGCGAGAGCGACAGCGCCTGGTCGGTCTTCGCGTAGAAGGCCTCGACCTCCTCGTCCGAGACGAAGATCTGCTCGTCCACCTCGCGCTTCCAGAACTCGATCCCGGCCAGCGCCAGCCCGTACTCCTCCACGGCCAACAGGACCTCGGGATCCTCGTGCACGCCCAGCGTCATCGCCTCCTGCAGGAAGAGCCGGCGTTCCACGATCCGGCCGGCGAGCTCGCGGATCGCTTGCTCGCCGCGCACGAGGATGCCGTGTCCCGTGTGCGACGGCAGGAACGCGTCCATCGCGTTCTCGAAGGTGAGCGGTTCGCCGTCCACCCTCGCGATCACGATGGACTCGGGCCCGGCGTCGCGCCCGAAGGGTCCCCCGATCGCCGCGCAGGCCGAGACCGTGGCCGCGGCGAGCGCCGCGAACGTCGCGCTCTTTCGTTCGTGTCTCATCGGGTGATGGTGGCGATCAGCTCGCCTGCGGCTCTCTCCGTGAGGGCGCCGAGGCTCCGGACGTTGCCCAGGCCCAGGATCTTGTGATAGTCGTCCCCGCCGCGGTGCACGCCGGCCGCCGCGACGATCTTTCCGTCCACCACGTCCAGGACGCGGAGCGCGATCTCGACCTCCGGCAACAATCCGTGCTCGGTGAAGACGGTCGCAGCCGCGTAGTGCTCGACGCTCCCCAGGCAGAAATAGCGCGTGCCCACTTCGCGACCGATGAGGCGGAGGAGGTTCTCGTCGAGCATCTCCAGCGATCGCACGCGTGCGCGGATGAGAGCGGCGCGGAGCTCGGACGCCTCGACGACCTCGGCGCCCGCAATCCGGAACCACTGGTGGGCGAAGTGCTCGGCGACGTGCGCGGCCGCCTCCTGGCGATTCGTCCGGTTCACGGGCGGGAGGATCGCGATGCGCGTGATCGAGCTCGGGTCGAAGCCCTCGGCCACGAAGGCATCGTCCACTCGACCGGACGACCCCCGGCGCGGCGCTCGTGTGGGCGCGCCCTCCGGATCGAAGTCGTCGAGCACGCGAGCCGTGATCTCCAGGGCCAGCTCGTCGGCGTCCTCGACGGCGCCCAGGCCCAGGAGCCCCTTCGTGTCGTCGCCTCGTAGGGAGACGACGGCGGACTGCACGCGCCCGCCCGACGTGACGTCGATCGTCCGCACGGCCAGCGTGATCTCGGGCACGGGGGTGCGGTCGAAGCGCAGCAGCGTGCTGGCCAGAACGAAGTCGACGCCCTCGCCCGTGCCGAGATCGCGCGCGTCCACGACCGTCATGGAGTCCGTGTAGCGGATGCGGCGTGAGCGCAGGAAGCGCTCCAGCGCCTCCTCCGGGAGGAAGCTCGCGCCGCGCGCCTCGAGCGCGCCCTGCACGGTCCGCCACAGGTCCGTGCCGGCCTCCACCTCGAGCGTCGCGTTCCGCAACGGCAGTGCGGCGTAGCGTGGCGCCGCTGCGCTCTCCGGCGCGAATCCGCCGAGCGGGACCGCGAGGAGCGGACCGGCGACGAGCATCCCGGCCGAGAGGGCTCGCAAGCGCGCCATCAGTAGAGCGTCTCGATCAGCTCGCGTACGAGTTGCCGCGATGCGTCCACCTGCGATTCCTCACCCACGCCGAAGAAGCGCGTCCAGGCGCTGAGCCCGGTCCGATCGTTCGCCGCGGACCACACCAGGATGCCCGTCTCCACGTCGATCATCCGCAGCGAAAGGGAGATCATCGGCGCGGTGATGTTGCCCTGGCGTCGCTCCTGGTAGCCCATGACGCTCCCGGTGAGGAACGCCTGCACGCCCATGGCCTTGCCCAGCTCGCGGACCTTTTCGGTCCCGATCTCGGTGACGCCGGGCACGTCCTGCTTGCGCAGGACCTGGTTCACCTCGCCCAGCTCGACGAGGTCGAAGAGACCCAGCGCCGAGAGCTCGATCGTGAGGATCTCGCGCAAGCGCTCGCCGGCGAAGCGGTCCGAGGAGAGGTTCCCGAACGGCAGCACGGCGACACGGCTGTAGGTCGAGAAGTCGGCGTTGGGGTGGAGGTAGACGGAGGCGGGCTCCGCCGATCGACAGCCCACCGAGAGCAGGGCCAGGCCGCCGAGCAGGACTCCCACGCCGCGCACAGTGCCTCGCCTTCGTTGCATCTCGCTCATCGTATGAGGTCCAGCTCGGCGCTAGCCGTCGCCATCTCGACGATCTCGGGCGTGAAGGCCTCCGGCCCCATGACCTCTTTCACCACGTGCGGAGGAGCGATGCGGTAGAGGAGGCGCGCCTCGATCGAGAGGGGGCTCTCGATCCCCGGCCCGAGCTCGACCTCGAAGGTCTCGCCATCGCGACCCTTGGGGGGCACCGTGCGTTTCCAGGCGAAGTCCACCGCCTCCCACGGGCGGTGCGTGACGGCGCCCGAGGCGTCGACCAGCTCGGACCCGAAGCGCAGTGCGGGCGCGGTCAGGTGCCCGCGGTCGTCCAGGGCCCCGTCCTGCATCAGGACGGTGCCGGCGGCGTCGACGACGCGGACGTGCACCCACATCTGGCGTAGCTCCGTCAGGCTGGTCGGGAGCGCGTGCCCCGCTCCGACGTTCTCGACGGTGACCTCGAAGGAGAGCGAGGACCCGGTGACCTCGAGGTTCTCCGGCAGCTCGAGGTGCAGGCGCGCGGCGCTCCGCAGGCGTTCGCGAGCGGCCCTCGAGTGGCGCTCGCCGCCGCCCAGCTCGCCCGCGTGGACGTTGCCGCCCACGAAGGTGTGCAGCGCGATCTCGCGCTCTCCACCCTTGCGCGCGATCGTGCCGCGGCGCACGACCGGCTCGAGGGTCTCGGCCACGCGCACCGCGTCCTCGACCGAGCGCATGTGGCAGTCCTGGCACTGGATGCCTTTCTCGGCGTAGATGCTCCCGCGCCACTCGTCGTAGGTGTGCTCGATCCGCAGCCCGTTCACCGGATGGATGACCGTGTGGCACGACGCGCAGAACTCCGACGTGGAGAGGTCGACGTTCTGTTCCCCCTCGTGGGCGGGGTTGCGCTCGATGTCGTCGAAGGGCCCGTACTTCACGCGCCCGGGCGAGAGGACGAGCGAGGCATTGCCCGGCTCGCCCCACGGGCCGTCGTGACCCGTGAGCTCCGAGACCTGGTGGCACACGTCGCAGCCCACGCCGTCCAGCGCGATCTCGGGCAACCGGTCCTCGGGCAGCGCGGGAATCGAACCCGTGACCACACCCGCGGGCGAGTGGCAGCCGGAACAGTACGTGTAGACCTCCTCGCCGGCCTCCTTGCGCGCGAGCTCGGCGAACCTCCGGTAGAAGCGGTCCGTGTGCGAGACGCTGTGCATCGAGCCCTCGAGCTCGGCCCACTGGCGCGGGTGGCAGAGCGCGCAGTCGGAGGACACGAAGAAGTCGTCGGCGGGGGGCCGCAAGCCGTCGGGAGTCGCGATCCGCGAGAGCCCGAAGTCGCCGAGGGGGACGTCCTCGTCTCCACCGGTCTGTACGAATCGCGCTGCGGAGGCGAGGAGCACGAGAGCTCCCGCTCCGAACGCGACTGCGACCCGACGAAGTCTCGTCACGCGGTGGTCCCTCCGCGGTGGAGATCATGCGTGCTCCCGAGCTCGACGTCGGCCACGGCGGACATGACCGCCGCCCGCGACCTCGCGCGCTCGCGCAGCCAGGCGACGGCTCCCAGCCCGACGATGCCCCACTGGATCGTGTAGTACGTCCACAGCGCCGTGTGGATGCCGCTCGTGAACCCGTAGCTGTGGAGCCCGACTCCCAGGAGGTTCACGCCCCACCAGGAGAAGGCGATGATCGTGCCGCCGAAGGCCGCGGCCATGCAGACGCCGTGCTCGCGCAAGAGGCCCGCCATTCGACCGTGCAGGATGACGAGCTGTGAGAGGACGATCAGGAGCGCGCCGTTCTCCTTGGGATCCCAGCCCCAGAAGCGCCCCCAGCTGTCGTTGGCCCAGATGCCGCCCAGGATCGTCCCCACGACGGAGAAGATCAGCCCGAAGCAGAGCACGCCGTACACCATGCGGCCGAGGCTCGAGTAGAAGGCGCGGTCTCCCGCGTGCCAGCCGACGAGCTTCGCGAGCAGGTACACGCTCCCCAGCAGCGCCGCCAGCATGCCCGCCGAGTATCCCAGCGTGATGGACGTCACGTGCGTCGCCAGCCAGAAGTTGGTGTCGAGGACGGCGACCAGGCTCGGCATCGTGTCGCGCTTGTCGAGGAGCTCGTAACCGTTCGCGACGAAGAGCCCGATCGTTCCGAGGATGGCCGCGGCCGAGAGCGCGATGCGACGCTTGCCGATCGCCTCGACGAAGAGCGCGACCATGGCGCCGGTAGCCGTCACGAAGAGGACCGTCTCGTAGAGCGTGCTGACCGGCGGCCGGCCGCGGATCACACAGCGGACGACGATCGCGACGGACACGAGGAGCGTCGCCACGCCCACCACGCCGTTCGTGGACCAGTAGAGGAGCCGGTTCTTCGGACGCAGCCACATGAACGCCGTCAGCAGGAAGGCGAGCACGAAGGCGTAGAGCGAGCGGTCGATCAGCTTCGCCTTGTAGTAGCCGAGCTCGAGCCCGACCTTGCCGAGCTCACCGCGGGCTTCCGCGAGCGCCGTCTGCGCCGCGAGCAAGGTCTCGAACGAGTCCCGCATGCCCGCGGGGTCGTTCCTGTTCCGCGCAATCTCGTCCAGCGAACCGAGAAGGCTCGTGTGCGCCGGATCGATCTCGCCCTCCTGAAAGCCCATGAGGAACAGGTCGGACGGCGAGAGCCAGGCCTCGGTCTCCTCGCGGGAGGCCGCCGGAGGAACGAGCGCGAGGGACTCCGTGCCGTTCGTGAGCTCGGACGCGGCGGAGAGCAGCTGTGAGAGGCCGTGAAAGTCCGCGGCATCGCCCACGGGCGCCTCTTCGCCGTGACCGGGGGCGAGCTCTTCATACAGCTCGCGCAGGCGTCCGACGTTCGCCAATACGTCCACGAAGCGGATGCTCGAGCGGCCGTCGAAGATACCCGTCAGGAGCTCGCCTCCACGCAACGGGATCGGCAAACGTGCGAAGTCCATGTGCGTGATGAGCCGCGAGAACGCATCGACGTTGCTCGCGAGGATCCACACCTGTTGCTGCACCGGGGTGCGGTCCTTCTCCTCGAGAGCGCTGTATTCGTTCGCCAGCTGGAAGAGCCTCGCGAGCCCCGGGCGGAGCTCGTTGAACGAGTAGCGGTCGCGCCGCTTCTTGCCCTCGATCGACAGGCCGATGGCGTCGATCACCTCGGAGTTCTGGACCAGGAAGAGCGCGTACTCGGAGCTCGCCGCCGGGAAGAAGAGCGTGTCGAGCAGCCATTCGACGGGCGTCAGGCGCTCATCGTGCAGCGTCTTGATGCTGCGTTTGCCGTGCAGGCGCAGGAGCGTGAAGCTCGCGTAGGTGTACAGCGGCTTGACCCGACCGCCGTCCTGGACGGCCAGTCGTTCGGCGGCCTCGATCACGGCCTCCGGCCAGGGTGCCGTACGCACGTTCGATTCCTGCGCGGCGGCCGGCGCCGCGAGGCCCGCGAGCCCCGCGAGAACCGGGAGGGCGAGCGCGAGAGACATTCGTCGTTGCAGCTTCATGCCATGCGCGCCTCCGCGCGGACGTGGAAGGTGAGCTTGCGGAGGAAGTGGAGCAGGAGGCCCGTTGCTATGACGATACACGCGTACAGCGGGTACTGGTCGGCGGGGTTGCGGACGACCGAGAAGACCGAGTAGAGCGAGTCGCCGGGTCGCGCGTCCTGCGGCCCCCACGAGGACTGGTACATGACGTAGCCGCGGTCGCGCAGCGGCTCGTTCATGGAGATGGTGAGCGGTCGCGAGCTCTCACCCTCGATCACGGAGACGTCGCTCTCGAAGGCCTTCGCCATGCTCATGCGCGGGTGCTCCTCCTTGCGGAAGTCCGCGAGCTCGATCGTGAAGGGCAGCTCGTAGCGCTCTCGCCGCAGGTCGAGGATCCAGGTCACGCCGTCGACCTCGACCGTCCAGGGGTGGGATCCGAAACCCCACAGGATCCCCTCGGTGCGCGATCCGTCCCCCTCGACCACCGTCGCGTACAGCCCCGCGCTGTTCTCGCCGGCCTCCTTCTGCCGCGGGAGCGACTTCAGGAATGCACCCTCGACCACCGGAACGGCGACGTCGAAGGCCGGTCCTTTCGGCATTGGCCGGCAGTGGTCGTGGTAGTAGGCGACCTCGACGTCCAGCGGCAGCTCGGGCGACGAGAACGTGACCGATCGCGGCCCGACGGCGCGTTGCAGGTCTTCTTGCGGGACGAGGAACTCGACCCGCTCGCCGCTCTCCGTCTCGCGCGCGATCACGAGCTCCCAGTCGTAGTAGCTCTGGAACCAGTTGGCTTGCTCGCTCTCGTTGAGCCGCACGTATCCGTCGTCCGACATGTACAGCTTGACGGCGCTCGACACGAGCAGGATCGCGATCCCGATGTGGGTCACGAAGACGCCGATCGTGGACTTGCCGTGACGCAGACGGATCATCCCGCCCAGCAAGAGGTTCACGGCCAGGACACACAGAACCAGGTTGGCGCCGGGCAGCGGAATGGCGATCGGTCCCGCCTGGTGCACGAGGAAGAACGACTCGAAGTACTTCTTCTGCACCTCGTAGAGGCCGTAGTCGACCTGCTCGAGCGTTCCGAGCCAGGTCAGGATCCCGAGCATGATCAAGAGGGACGTGGAGAGCCATAGCGAGGAGAGACCTCGCAGGACCATCTCGAACGGCTTGCGCATCACTGGCTTCCTTGCTCGTACTCGAGCGACTGGCAGAACGCGATGAACGCTTCGCGCTCCGGGCCGACCGTCGCGCTCGGGCCGACCAGCTTCACGAAGACGGACCGGTCCGGGAGGAGGCAGACGGCGCCGAAGAGCAGCGCCTCCTCGTACCGCTCGCCGGCCATGCCCTCGAAGGACCCGGCCGCGTCGACCACGATTCCCTCGACACCCAGCATCGGCAGGCGATCGAGCTCCTCCGCGTCCGCGTCGCTGAGCGCGTCGGCGCCGAGCTGCGACCGCCAGCGGTTGATGTTCGGCAGGACGCCTCCGCCCTCGCCGCCGAGCACGGCGACGTAGCACTCGGCCGTCTCGCCGTCGGCGCCCATCTTGAACGTGACCTCGCGCATCGCTCGGTCCGGTGCCTGTTGCCAGCCCGGTGGGGCGGTCCAGGTGAGGCCGCTGGTGCGTCGCGCGGGCGTCGCGGAGGGCTCGTGGGCCGTCTCGCCGCCACCGCCGTGGGAGGCCGCGGAGTGCATCGAGGCTGCCAGCGCCAGGAACGCGTCGCGTTCAGCCGCGATCGCATCCGCCGGTCCGACCATCTTGAGGAACGCGCCCTGTCCGCTGCCTGCCGCCGCGATGCCGACGAGGCGCCAGCCTTGTTCCGACGCGTCGCCGCCCATGCCGACCCACTCGCCCTCGACGTCGATCAGCGCACCTTCGTTCGAGAGCAAGGTCGCGCGCGGCAGAGCGGCGACCTCGGTGTCGTCGAGGGGCGCGAGCGACATCTGCTTGCGCCAGCGGTTGACGTTCGCGACGACCCCGCCGCCGTCGCCGGCGAGCAGGGTGAGGTAGCACTCCGCATCGTCCCGGCCCGCAACGCGGAAGTTCGCCTGGCGCAGGGAGCTCGGCGGGAGCTCCGTCCATCCCGGCGGCGTGTCCCAGTGCACGGAGCTCGCACCCTGCGGAGACGCGACGTTGCCGGGCTTCTGGAGCCGCAGTCGCTGGGTCGTCGTCGCACCGAGCACGAGCTCGTCGCCGACCGGCTCGTACGTTCGCGAACGCGTGATCTCGATCTGTCGCTCTCCCTCGCCTGCGCAGGACGCGAGCAGGATCGCACCGAACCATGCCCACCGCGACGATACGCGGCGCGGGTCCGACCGACCGTGGCCGATGGACGTAGGCGAGGAAGAAGCCCGTCGCACGCAGGCGAGAACGCTCTGCGGCGACACGGTGTCACGCGTCCTTGTCACGCGGCGGATTCTAGGGCAAGTCCGCTGAGAGCGCCTTCGAACACGCGCCACGCGGCGGCGGTCCGACCGCACTTCGTAGGGGGTTCCGAGGCCGCGTGCGCGTGAATCGTTCGATTCGTTCCTCTCCGGACCGCACGCCGCTACGGGCAAGTGCGTACTCGTCGCGGGAACACGATCCCAGTCGCCTCAGCTCTCGTGCGTACTGACGCATCCTAGCCGAGATCGCTCCGTTTTCGGCAGTACGATGCCGACCATGCCGATCTCGGGCTCCGCGCGCACGTGGGGAACCGTCGTGGTGTTCCTCCTCGCACACCTCGCGTCGGCGTGTGCCGAGAGCCATGCGGAGCCCCACTCTCCGCATCCCGACGACGACGTACTGCGCTACGTCCCCGACGCGACGGCCGCAAACGACCTGCATCTGCCTCCGCCGCCGTTCACCGAGGGCGCCTTTCCGTGCTCGGACTGCCACGACCCCGAGCTGCCGGTCCGCACCCGGCGCCGCGAGCTGAAGTGGGCGCACAAGGAGATCGAGCTCACCCACGACGAGGAGCACCGCTGGTGCCTCGACTGTCACGACGCCGAGAACCGCGACGTCTTGCACCTCGCCAACGGGACGCCCGTCGCCTTCGAGGAATCGCACCTCCTGTGCGGGCAGTGTCACGGCGACAAGCACAGGGACTGGCGCGCCGGCGTGCACGGTCGCCGCACCGGGAGCTGGAACGGCGAGAAGTCGTACCTCCTGTGCGTGCACTGCCACGACGCGCACTCGCCCGCGTTCGAAGCGATCCGTCCCGAGCCCCCTCCCCCGAGACCGAGGAGAACGCCATGAGCTGCGAACCGGGACTCTCCCGTCGCGATTTCATGTGCGCGGTCGCGAGCTGCGCGGTCGCCGCCTGCACGGACGTGACGCACACGTCCTTCTTCCGCGATCGGCTGCGCGAGCTCTCGACCGCGGACATCGCGGCCATCGTGGCCGATCTCGAGCGCGAGTATCGCGAGCGATTCGGCAAGGAGGTCACGGTCGGGACGGAGGAGGCGATGGACGGCGTGGAGTTCGCCTACGCGCTGGACCTCTCGCGCTGCGTCGGGTGCCGGCGCTGCGAGTACGCCTGCATCGAGGAGAACAACCAGAGCCGCGACCCGGAGGTGCACTGGATCCGCGTGCTCGAGATGGACAAGGACAAGGGCATCGACTTCGCCCACGCGACGCCCTACTACGACGCCGAGGAGGTGCCGCGCCCCGGGCACTTCTACGTCCCCGTCGCCTGCCAGCAGTGCCGGAACCCTCCGTGCGTCAAGACCTGCCCGGTCGGCGCGACGTGGCAGGAGCCGGACGGAATCACGGTCATCGACTACGACTGGTGCATCGGCTGCCGCTGCTGCATGTCGGCCTGTCCCTACGGCGCGCGCCATTACAACTGGTCCGAGCCCGAGATCCCGAAGGACGAGGTCAACACCGACACGCACATCCTCGGCAACCGGCCGCGCCCGCGCGGCGTGGTCGAGAAGTGCACGTTCTGCATCCACCGCACGCGCGAGGGGCTGTACCCGGCCTGTGTCGAGGTCTGCCCGACGGGGTCGCGCAAGTTCGGCAACCTGCTCGATCCGTCCGGCGAGATCCGCTACGTGCTCGAGAACAAGCGCGTCTTCGTGCTGAAGGCGGAGCTCAACACCCGTCCGCGCTTCTACTACTTCTACGGGGTGTAGCGATGTCGAGGCGCCGACTCTTCCTCCAGTTCGCTCTCGGCAGCCTGCGTCAGGTGCTGCGCGGAAACCTCCTGTACTGGGGCTGGATCGTGGGCTTGCTGGTACTCGTCGGCGTGGGCGCGAACGCCTACCTCGAGCAGTTCCGGGTGGGTCTCATCACCACCAGCATGCGCGACCAGGTCTCGTGGGCCTTCTACATCGGGAACTTCACGTTCCTCGTCGGCGTCGCTGCCGCCGCCGTCCTGCTCGTCATTCCCGCCTACGTCTACCACTGGAAGCCGATCAAGGAGGTCGTCGTCCTCGGCGAGCTGCTGGCCATCGCGGCGCTCGTGATGTGCGGGCTGTTCGTGACGGTCGACATCGGGCACCCGGAGCGCTTCTGGCACCTGATCCCCGGGATCGGGCGGCTGAACCTGCCGAGCTCGCTCCTCTCGTGGGACGTGATCGCGCTCAACGGCTACCTGGGCCTGAACCTGATCATCGTCACCTACATGCTGTTCACGCTGTTCCGGGGGAAGCAGCCGCGAAAGGGGATCTTCACGCCGCTCGTCCTGCTCTCGATTCCCGCGGCGATCGGCATCCACACGGTCACGGCGTTCCTCTACAACGGCGTCCCGGCGCGGCCGTTCTGGAACTCGGCCATCCTGGCCCCGCGCTTCCTGGCCTCGGCCTTCTGCTCGGGACCCGCCGTGCTGTTGGTCCTGATGCAGCTCCTGCGACGATTCACGCGCTTCGAGATCCAGGACGCCGCGATCTGGAAGGTCGCCGAGCTCATGGCCTACGCCATGTTCGTGAACCTGTTCCTGCTCGGCGCGGAGGTGTTCAAGGAGTACTACTCGAACACCGAGCACCTGCTGCACATGCAGTACATGTTCACCGGCATCGGCGAGCACACCTCGATCGTGCCCTACATGTGGTTCTCGGTGATCGCGTCGGTCGTCGCGTTCGTGCTGTTCATCATCCCGTGGACGCGGCGGAACCCGTGGACGCTGAACCTCGGCTGCGGGCTCATCTACGTGGGCGTCTACATCGAGAAGGGCATGGGGCTCGTGATCCCGGGGCTCACGCCCGACACGCTGGGCGAGATCTACGAGTACTTCCCCTCGCGCTCCGAGATCCTGATCTCGGTCGGCATCTTCTCCGTCGGATTCCTGCTCTTCACGCTGATGGTGAAGGTGGCCGTGCCGATCCTGCTCGGCGAGCTGCGCGCGCGCGACGCCTCCGGGACCGCGCCCACGAGCTCCTGACGCCGGTCTACGCGACGTTCCCGCCGCTTGTACCCCCTCGGCCGTAGAGAGAGCACCGGAGCGGCTCGTAGTATGGAGGTCGAGTCCGTCCCGGACGGACCCAGTGCCTCCGATCCACACTCGAGACTCTCGGAAGACCAATCGATGCAGATCCAGATCAACGCGCCCCGCATCGCCTCCGACGACTTCGCCGAGATCGCCGAGGAGAGGGTGCGCGGCGCGCTCTCGCCCTATGCGGAACGGCTCACGCGGATCGAGGTACATCTCCGGGACCTCAACGCGGACAAGGGGGGCATCGACAAGCACTGCCTGATCGAGGCGCGGCCGCGCGGGCTCGACCCCGTGACGGCCGAGCACGACGGCGAGCGGATCCAGGACGCCCTGCGCGGCGCGCTCGACAAGCTCGGCCGGGTCCTCGAGAAGCGCTTCGGTCGGCTGGACACGCGCTGAGCGGTCCCACGCTCGCCGCCGCGATCGGGATGAGCGTGACCTTCCACCGCGTGCGCTACGCGACGTTCCCGCCGCGCGTACCTCCTCGGCCGTAGAGAGGGCCGCCGGAGCGGCTCGTAGTATCGAGGCCGAGTCCATCCCGACGGATTCCAGCGCCCCGAGAGACCCCGAACGAGCTCCCGCCATGTCACGAACCCTCCCGATCATCGAGCCCTTCCGCATCAAGAGTGTCGAGCCGATCCGCATGAGCTCGCGGGCGCAGCGCGAGGAGTGGCTCGCGGAGTGCGACGGCAACCTGTTCGGCCTGCACGCCGAGTACGTCCTGATCGACCTCCTGACCGACAGCGGAACGGGAGCGATGTCGAGTGAGCAGTGGGCCGCCGTGATGCGCGGGGACGAGTCCTACGCGGGATCCCGGAGCTACCTGCGCTTCGAGGCCGCGGTGCACGACGTCTTCGGCTACGAGCACGTGATCCCCACGCACCAGGGGCGCGCGGCCGAGCACTTCCTCTTCCAGGCGCTCGTGAAGCCCGGGGACGTGGTCCCCAACAACACACACTTCGACACCACGCGCGCCAACGTCGAGGCCTGCGGCGGCGAGGCGCTCGACCTCCCCTGTGCGGAGCTCCACGACACGACGAGCTCGTTCCCGTTCAAGGGGAACATGGACCTCGACTGGCTGCGGAGCGTTCTATCAGGCCCGTGCCACATCCCGCTCGTGATGATGACGCTGACGAACAACGCGGGGGGTGGGCAGCCCGCGAGCCTCGAGAACCTGCGCGCGGTCCGGGCCCTGTGCCAGGAGTTCGACGTCCCGCTCTACCTCGACGCCTGCCGCTTCGCGGAGAACGCCTGGATGGTCCGCGTGCGCGAGGAGCCGGACCGCCCGGTGCGCGAGATCGCGCGCGAGGTGTTCTCCCTCGCCGACGGCTGCACGATGAGCGCCAAGAAGGACGGGCTCGCGAACATCGGCGGCTTCCTCGCCGTGCGCGACGCGAAGCTCGCCCAGCGCATCCGCCGCGAGCTCGTGATCACCGAGGGCTTCCCGACCTACGGCGGTCTGGCCGGGCGGGACCTCGAGGCGGTTGCCCAGGGGCTCGCCGAAGTCCTGGAGGACGACTATCTCGCCTACCGCTCCGCGAGCATCCGCTACGTGGTGCGCTCCCTCGACGAGCGCGGCGTCCCCGTCGTCCGGCCCGCCGGCGGCCACGCGATCTTCCTCGACGCCGCACGCTTCCTGCCGCATCTCGACCCGGGCGAGTATCCCGGGCAGGCCCTCGCGATCGAGCTCTACCTCGAAGGCGGCATCCGGACCTGTGAGATCGGCAGCGTGATGCTCGCTCACCGTGATCCGTCGACGGGCGAGGAGATCCCCGCCCGCAACGAGCTCGTGCGCCTCGCGATTCCGCGCCGCACCTACACCAAGAGCCACCTCGACTACGTGATCGAGGTGACGACGCGCGTCTTCGAGCAGCGCGACGAGATCCGCGGCGTTTGCATCCTCGAGGCGCCGGAGGTCATGCGGCACTTCGGGGCGCGCTTCGGGCGCTGCGAGGAGCACTCGTGCGCGAGCGGCTGAGGCCACTGCACTCCGTCGACGAGCTGGACGGGAGCGAGCCGCCCGAGGAGGCCATCCCGCTCCTCGTCGATGCACACGGCGGGCGACTCTACGCCCTGGGACTGCGCTTCTGCGGGAACGCCGAGGAGGCCGAGGATCTGGTCCAGGAGACGTTCCTCCAGGCCTTCAAGAACTGGGAGCGGTTCGAGGGGCGCTCGCGTCCGTCGACGTGGCTCTACACGATCGCCTCGCGCGTTTGCCAGCGGTTCCACCGCAAGAAGTCGGGCGAGCCGGACCGGATCGAGTCGCTGAACGAGCTCCTGCCCTTCGCCGAGGCCGCGATGGCGGTCGTGCCCGACGACGCGGACGGACCGCTCGCACAGCGCATTCGCGAGGAGGGTCGCACGCGGATCGAAGAGGCGATCACCAGGCTCCCTTTGAACTTCCGGATGCCGCTCGTCTTGAAGGAGATCGCCGGCTTCTCCGTGGCCGAGATCGCGGAGATCCAGGACGTCCGGGAGGCGACGGTGAAGACCCGCCTCCACCGCGCGCGCCTGCGCCTGCGCAGTGCGCTCGGGGAAGCGCTTCCGCACCGCGAAGTGCCGAGGCCCCTGTACTCGGAGACGGTTTGCCTGGACCTCCTCCACGCGAAGCAGGAGTCCCTCGACCGCGGCGTGCCGTTCGAGTTCCCGCTGCGTGTGGTCTGCGAGCGGTGCGCGGAGCTCTTCGCGACGCTGGACCTGGCGCAAGGCATCTGTGGCGACATCGCGCGAGGTGAGCTCCCGCCGGAGCTACGCGCGAAGCTCCTGGCTCGGATGGAACCTGCGCAATAGGGCGCAGGCGCTCCTTGTCTCGCCGGATATCGGGAACCCGGCCGGATTTCGTGTCTCACAGGGAGAGAGACGATCCCCTCGACCTTCGAGAGACCAAGGAGACCCGACATGAAGCCGACACGACACCGCGGGGCCCTCGTGCTTGCCCTATCCCTGACCTTGCTCGCGCTGGAGCGGCCCGCCGCCGGGCAGTGCGCTGAGCCCGACGCAGGCGGAGCCACGACGGCCAGGCTGGAGGTCACAGGACTCCCCCTGCTGAACCAGCCGGCGCCCGCCTTCGACGCCGTGACGACCGACGGTCGCCGGCGTCTCTCCGACTACGCCGGCAAGTGGCTGGTGCTCTTCTCGCACCCGGCGGACTTCACGCCGGTCTGCACGACCGAGTTCATCGGCTTCGCGAAGGCTCACGAGCGCTTTCGTGCCCTCGGAGCCGAGCTGCTCGGGCTCTCGATCGACAGCAAGTTCGCTCACATCGCGTGGAAGCGGACGATCCGCGAGAAGTTCGGCGTCGAGATCCCGTTTCCGATCATCGAGGATCTCTCGATGCGTGTGGCGAGCGCCTACGGGATGATCCATCCGGGCGCGAGCGACACGTCGGCGGTCCGCGCGACGTTCGTGATCGATCCCGAGGGCGTCCTGCGAGCGATGCTCTACTACCCGATGACGAACGGGCGCTCGGTCGAGGAGATCTTGCGCCTGGTCGAGGCCCTGAAGACGTCCGACGCGCACGGCGTCGCCACGCCCGAGGGCTGGCGGCCCGGCGACGACGTCATCGTTCCGCCGCCCGCGACGAGTGCTGCAGCCGACGAGCGCGCAAAGTCCGGCACCGAGTGCACGGACTGGTTCTACTGCACGCGACCGCTCGCCGCGAAGCCCCGCGTGGCGGAGGAAGAGCACGGCGCCATCTTCAGCGATGAGCTCGAGCCGTACGAGTGCGGCAACATCGAGCGCCTGCACACGCAGGGTGGCGTCTTCCTGGCGAGCCAGCCCGCTCCCGCGGACATCGAGCAAGCCCAGAAGGGCGGAGTGAAGACCGTCATCAACCAGCGCCACGCGAGCGAGCTCGACTTCGACGAGCGCGCGCTCGTCGAGAAGCTCGGCATGACCTACGAGAACCCCGCCTGGAACGGCACGGACGAGCTCACCGACGAGCTCCTCGATCGCACGCGCGCGCTGCTCGCGACGGCAGAGCGTCCGATCCTGCTGCACTGCTCGTCGGCGAACCGCGTCGGCGCCGCGTGGCTGGCCTACCGCGTCCTCGACGAGGAGGCCGAGGTCGACGAGGCGCTGGAAGAGGCGAAGACGGTCGGGCTCAGGTCCCCTGCCTACCGAGACCGCGTGCTCGAGTACATCGAGCTGCGGCGCGACGCGCAGGCACGGAGCGCGCTCGATCCGGCGACGCGCAGCGCGCTCTTCGAGGCGCTCGAGGACGAGCGTCGCGCGCAGGACTTCTACGCAGCGGTCATCGCGCGCTTCGGCGATCGACGACCGTTCTCGATGATCGTGGAGGCCGAGAAGCGCCACGAGTCGCACCTGCTCGACCTGCTCTCGCGGTACGGAGTCGAGGCGCCCTCGAAACGGGCCGTCCTCGACCTCCGCGTGCCCGACACCCTCGCCGCTGCGTGTCGCGCCGCGGTCGAGTCCGAGCGCGCGAACATCGCGCTCTACGATCGTCTGCTTCCCGGCATCGACGAAGCCGACGTCCGCGGGACGATGGAGATCCTGCGCGCAGCCTCGGCCGAACGGCACCTGCCCGCCTTCGAGCGCTGTGCGGGAAGGCCCTGACACCACCGGACACCTGGGTCCGCCCCGGGACACTTCTCTCCCCCTCCTCCTCTCCCCCGGGTCTCGAGGAGCTCCCGGGGCGGACCCCCTCCACGCGCCGGAGCCCGGTTCGTCCCGTTGCGCTATCCTCTTCGTGGACGATGCCGACGTCGAGCCGGTTCGGGCGCTACGAGGTCGAGGAGGAGGTCGCTCGCGGCGGGATGGGCGTGATCTACCGGGTGCGCGACCCGGAGATGCGGCGCTTCCTCGCCATGAAGGTCCTGCTCTCGCCGGGTGACGAGCAGGGGGACAAGCTCTCGGCTCGCTTCCAGGACGAGGCCCAGCTCACCGGCCAGCTCGACCATCCGGGCATCATCCCCGTGTACGACATGGGGCGCGGCGAGGACGGCCGGCTCTACTTCACGATGCGGCTCGTGAAGGGCCGCACGCTCGAAGAGGTCTTCGAGCTCGTGCGTGAAGGGAAGGAGGGCTGGACGAACACGCGCGCGCTCGGCGTGCTGCAGAAAGTCTGCGAGGCGATGGCGTTCGCACACGAGCGCGGCGTGATCCACCGCGACCTCAAGCCGTCGAACGTCATGGTCGGGCGCTTCGGCGAGACCTACGTCATGGACTGGGGGCTCGCGAAGCTCGTCGACGAGGACGAGACACCCGAGCCGGCGCACGACTCGTCCGTGCACACCGTGCTCACGAGCGCGCGCAAGGAGGACTCGGACGGAAGCAGCGAGCTCGAGACGCTCGAGGGCGACGTGATGGGCACGCCCGCCTACATGGCGCCCGAGCAGGCGCGCGGCAAGGTCGGGCGCGTGGGGACGCGTGCGGACGTGTACTCCGTGGGCGCGATGCTCTACGACCTGCTCGCCGGTCACCCCCCGTATCGGCCGCCGGGCGTGAAGGTGAGTGCGCGCGAGGTGCTCGAGCGGCTCCTCGACGGACCGCCTGCCCCGATCGAGCAGGAAGCACACGATGCGCCCCCGGAGCTGTGCGCGATCTGCGAGCGCGCGATGGAGCGCAGCGCCGAGCGCCGCTACGCGACCATGATGGAGGTCGCGGACGACCTACAGGCCTTCGTCGAGCACCGCGTGGTGCAGGCCTACCGCCGTGGCGCGCTGATCGAGTTCAGGAAGTGGGTCGAGCGCAACCGCGGGACGGCGGCGAGCCTGGCGCTTGCGCTCGTGCTCGCGTTCGTGGGCCTGGTCGCGGTTTCGTTGATCCAGACGCGCAGCGTGCAGGCGGTCGAGCTCGCGAACAAGGAGCTCGAGGGGGCGAACGAAGCGCTCGAGACGGCGAACGTCGAGATCCGCGCCGCGCGCGACGAGGCGCGTGCGAACGAGGAGCTCGCGGTCCGGAACGAGCGCGAGGCGCGCTGGCAGGGCTACGTCGCCAACATCGCCGCGGCGAGCGCGAGCCTCGAGACCGGCGCGGCCGCCTCGGCGCGCGAACAGCTCGCCGCGTGCCCCGAGGACCTGCGCGGGTGGGAGTGGACCTTCCTCCAGCGACAGTCGGACGCGAGCACCGCCGTTCTCGACGACGGCGAGACCTTCGTGGGGAGAGTCGTGTTCTCGCCCGACGGGACGCTGCTCGCGACGGCTCCCTGGAGCTATAGCTCGATGGGCTCGGGCGAGTACCGCGTACGACTCTGGAACGTCGCGACTGGAGAGCTGGTCCACGCGCTCGAGCCTCACAAGGAGCGCGTCTTCGACATCGCCTTCAGCCCCTCGGGGACCGAGCTCGTCGCCGCGGACGAGGACGAGGTGCGCGTCTTCGACGTGGCGTCGGGTGAGATCGTGCAGCGGAGGTCGGTCTGGACCGATCGGGTGGAAGCCGCCGGCGATCCGAAGCCGTGCCTCGCCTACCTTCCCGACGGCTTGCACGTCGCAGTCGAGTGGTCGACGAACGAGCTCGTGGTCTGGAACCTCATCGAGGACACGATCGAGATCGTCGATCACGCCGAGTCGGCAGAGGAGCCCGGCCAGTACAGGGCGCTCGCCCTTTCACCCGACGGCCGGCTCGCCGTCAGCGCAGGGCGCCGCCGGGTCCGGGTGGTGGACCTCGCCGATGGTGCGACGGTGCTCGACCTCGACGTGCTGGACGAAGCACGCTGGCACCCGGACACCGTGGTCGTGAGCGACGTGCAGTTCGATCCCGACGGAGCGCGGCTGGTGTGCGCGCTGAGCTCCGGAGACGTGCGCGTGCTCGACATGGCCGAAGGACGCTTCGTGCTGGATTTCAAGGCGCACACCTCCACCAATGCGGCGCGCTTCAGCCCCAACGGGCTCTGGATCGCGACCGCCGGTACGGACCGCACGGTCCGGCTGTGGCACGCCGAGACGGGTCGCCCGCTCGAGACTCTCCTCGGCCACAACGCCAACGTGATCCACGTCGCGTTCAGCCCCGGAGGTGACCGCATCGCGACGGGCGCCTGGGAGACCGCCGCGAGGCTGTGGGACGGGCAGCCCGGGTCGACCGTCACGCGACTGAGCGGGCGCGGAGGTGACACGTTGGCTTCGGCCAAGATCGCGTTCGACGCGAGCGGCGAGCGCTTCGCCTGGGCGAGCAAAGACGGCAATCGGATCCGGATCACGGACACGCGCACCGGACAGGACCTCGTGACGCTTCCGGACAACTACCGCGATGTCCACGACCTCGCCTTCACGCCGGAAGGCGACGTCCTCGCCACGTCCAGCTGGAACGAGGTACGGCTTTGGGATACCGAGACCGGTGAGCTGCTCGCCACTTCCCGCGAGCTCAACCGTTCGCACTTCGGGACCTTCGATTCGGAGGGTCGTCGCGTCGTGACGCTCGAGGAGCAAGAGGAGCACGCCCACAACAGCAAGGAAGAGAAGGCCTACGAGGTACGGATCTACGACGTGCTCACCGGCGACGAGCTCAACGCCTGGGAGCACCCCGGCGACTCGCACGCCCTGGACCTGTCGCAGAACGGGCTCCTCGTGACCGCCGCGCGCGCCGACGCGAACGTCAGGATCTGGGACGTGAACAGCGGCGCGCTCCTTCGCGAGATCGACGTCGAGCAGCGTGTCAGCAGGGTGAGCTTCTCGGAAGCCGGCGACCGCCTCGTCGCGACGCTGGTCGGGGAAGAGAAGCACGCCGTTCTCGTCATCGACGTGGACAGTGGGAAGGTCACGCGTCTCGAGGGCCACGCCAAGCCCTGGGGCGCTGTGTGGCATCCCGACGGGTCTCGCTTCGTGACGAGCAACTGGGACAACACGCTCTCCGTATGGGACCCCGAGCGCGGAGAGATCTTCGGCTTCCGCGCACACGAGCGCGCTTATCCGATGAAGGCCGAGTTCAGTCGCGACGGAAGGCTGCTCGGGGATGTTGCCGCGGGGGGAGAGCACACGATCTGGGACACGACGCCGCTTGCGAGCCGTGCAGCCCTGCGCCGCGTCGCGGCGAGCGAGCGACTGATCGAGAAGCGCGTCGCGCCGCTCGTCGCTGCGCTCTTCGAGGATCTGTACACGCCGCCGCAAGCCGTGGAGCGCATCGCGCTCCGCATGGACCTCGACGACGACGAGCGCCGCGTCGCGACCCGGCTCGCGCGCGTGCGCGGCTTCGTGCCGGGCGACGTGATCTACGACGCGTGGATCAGGCTCTGCGAAGCGGGACGCACTCCCGACGAGTACCTGCGCCTGCTCGGGCTCTTCGAGCTCTGCCTCGCACGTGACAGACCCGCGCATCTGCCGGCCAATCCGCGCTACGTGACGGGCCTCGGTGCCGCGCAGTACCGGATGGGGCGGTACGAGGATGCGCTCGTGACCCTGGAGCGGGCGCGTACGCTCCACGACGAGAAGGAGGTCGCGTTCGGCCTCTGGCGAGACACGCTGTTCCTGGCCATGACGCTCGTACGAATCGGGCGGATCGCGGAGGCCGAGGACATCGTCGAGGAGAACCGCTTCTACCTTCGCATCACCCAGAGGTCGCTCACCGACGCCGGTAGGCTGAGCCTCGTCGGATCGCGGACCTTGCTCGGGGAGGCGACGGCGGCTCTCGAGTCCGCTCGCTGAGCAAGGCGCCCAAGGCGATTCGCGTGACCACCCTGACCGAGCGCTACTTCCGCCCGAAACCCTTCGAGCTCGATGGGAGGCTCTACACGTGGCTGGGCGTGGCCCTCTTCAAGCGCCTGTTGATGGGCGCGGTCCGCGTCGATCCCGCGAAGCCGACCGCGAACGCCTATGTCCTCGGTGGGCGTAGCCTCGACGACGTCCGCAGGTTCGAGCGCAAGTCGCGCCGGAGCGAGCTGGTCCATCTCGGCGGGCTGGTCATGGCCCTGATCTTCCTCACCTTCGCCGCCGTGGTGGGAGGGCTCTTCGTCGCCGGCGCCATCGTCTTCGTCGCCAACTTCCACTGCTTCCTCCTGCAGCGTTACAACCGCGTCAGGATGTATCGCGTGCTGGATCGCGGGCGGGCGGGGTCGGACGCGGAGTCGTGACCCGCCCACCGCGCGCCGGTCTGTACCGTCAGCGCGGATCGCCGCTGAGCACCCAACCGGCCCACGCCGACACGGGGTGGCCCTTCGCACGCAGGCTCGCCTTCGCTGCCCACAGGGCGTCCGCCTTGCCCATCCCCTTCGACCACAGGTTCTCGTAGAACGCCGTCATCAGCTCGCGCGTTCGCTCGTCGCCGACGCGCCACAGCGAGGTGATCGTCGTGCGCGCTCCGGCAACCTGCAGCGCCGTCTGCAGGGACTGGATTCCCGTGCCCGCGTCGCTCACGCCGACGTTCGTCTCGCAGGCCGACAGGACCGCGAGCTCGCAGTCGGCGAGCTCCAGCGCGGCGAGCTCTTCCGCAGTGAGGATGCCGGGCACGCGGCCCATGCCGTCGCGCCCGCGGTTCGCACCTGCGAGCGCGAGGCCGCAGACCGTCAAGGGGGCGAGACCCAGAACGCGTTCCCGCGGATCGACCGAATTGAAGTAGATCTTCCCGTCGGTGTGCTCGTGTGCGGAGGACGCCACCGACTCGGGTCGGAACCATCCGTGCGTGGCGATGTGCAGGAAGCGCGTGCCGGACGCGCTCGCGTGGAGCGCGGCCTTGCTGGCGGCCGTGCCGGTGAGGAGCTCGGCTTCGACCTCGAACGTCTCGCGGAACCGGTCCGCCAGTACTTCGACCTCGACCTGCGTCCCCGCCAGCGGCACGAATCGAGCATTCGCCGGGATCGCCGCCGCTCTCTCTCCGAAGCTCACGCCGCCGACGGCGACGAGTGACACCTCCGATTCAATGGGCGGCAGCGGTGCGAGCAGGCGCGCGAACGAAGCCTTGTTGACGACCTGGAGGCGATCGCCCACGCGTTCTCCGCCGAGCGGCAAGGCGTCCAGCGGGACGACGTGCAGGAAGTCGTCCATGCAGACGTGCAGAGCGGTGAGCTCGCTCTCCCCCGCCGTCGCGAGGAGGGGGTCGAGGAGGGCTTCTCGCAGAGCGACTCCCGCGCGGATCTCGTCCCGCGAAGGGGCCGGGCGAACCGTGACGCCGCGCGGCTCGAGCGGCTCGCCCAGCGCTTCACGCCAGTTGTCGACCAGCCCTCGGAGCCGCTCCGCCGGACCGAGTTCGACGCGCGCGAGCGAGCCATCGCTCCGGACGACATGAGCGAGCACGGACTCCTCGTACCGTTGCTTCCTGGAGTCGGCTTCGACGAACCAGCGTCTGTAGACGAGGTAGCCGACCGCCGCCTGAGCTTCGCCGAGCACCTCCGACAAGGCGGCGAGCCGGATGGACTCCGTGAAGGCGCCCCGGTACACGAGCTCCTCCCGCAGACGAGCCTCCGCTTCGTCCCGTTCGATCGCCAGCTCCTGTAGCTCGGCGGCGTAAGCCTCGGGGCTCTCCCACTCGCCCTGCCCTGCTGTGACGCGGTCGGCAAGGTATGTACGCAGAGCGGCGGCCTCGCGTTGCATGAGGAGGAGTACCTCGTCGTCCCGGACGTGGCCGCCGATGCCCGCGGTCGAGACGTGGCGCACCGTCTCCACGAGCTCGAAGGCGGTGGAGCGCACGTTCGGGGTCGCCTCAGGCAAGCCGCTGAAGAGGAGCACCACCTCCACGCGGTGATCCTGCGTGCGGGCGAGCTCGCGAGCGCGACGGGGCGCGAGCACGAACGAGCCTGCGAGCCGCTTCATCGTGCTGCTCGTGAGCGGCTCGATCCCGGCGAGGGCCGTGTCGACGTCTCCCAGGGCCAGCGCGCCGAGCGCGACGTCCTCGATGGCGTTCAGCCGGTCCTCGTCGTCCTCGGCGTGCGTGCGCGAGTACGTCTCGAGGACGCGTTTCTCGAGCTCGTGCGCGATCTCGAGGTCACCGAGAGCGAGGTGCGTGTCGGCGAGGACGGCGAGCACCCCGGTCAGGACCGGATGGTCTTCCGGAAGGGCGCGTTCGGCGTCGGCGGCGATTCCCACCAGTCGATCGCGTGCGGCCTGGGTGTCGCCGGTGGCGGCTACCGCCATCGCGAGGCTCGCTCGAGACGTCAGGACCAGAGGGTGGTCGTCCGGGAGTCTCTGTCTCTGCGCGGCGAGCACGCTCTCGCGCAGGCTTCGGGCCTCCCGGTACTTCCCGAGACGCATGAGCGAGTCGGCGAGGCTGGCGCGCGCAGTCACGAAGCCGGGAAAGTTCGACGGATACGCCCCCTCCTCGAAACCCGCGATCGCGCTCTCGAACATCGCACGGGCGGCGAAAGCGTCGTCGAGCCGCATGGACGTGACACCCAGGTTCACGCGAGCGTGGAGGATGTTGACGTGCCCTTTCGGGAGCCTCCTCTCGTAGGCCTCGAGTAGACCTCGTTCGAGGTGCAGCGTCCCCTCGAGGTCTCCCATGATCCGGAGGGTGTTCGCGAGGTTGGTCTTGGCTCTCAGGATCGTGGGATGGTCGTGGGGGAGGGCCCGCATGTACGTCTCGAGGGCTCTCTCCTGGAGCAGGCGAGCTCCGGCCAGATCGCCGAGCCCCTGCTTGGTGTTCGCGAGTCCCGTCAGCGCGGACGTCGCGTCCGGATGGTTCTCGGGAAGCACTTCTCGGTAGTCGCCGACGATCTCCTCGTACATCGCATGCGCCGTCGTCAGGTCCCCGGACTCCAAGAGCGTGCTGGCGAGGTTGGTGCGTGCACGAAGGACGGTCGGGTGGTTCCCGGGAAGGAGCCGTTCGTACGCCTCCACCGTTCGTTCCTGGAGAGCGCGCGCGCTCGCAAGGTCGCCCATTCGCTTGAACGTGATGGCGAGGTTGCCCCGAGCGCGCCACACGTGCGGATGTTCGGGCGGGAGCCAGCGCTCGCACGCCTCGAGGGCCTTTCGCTCCAGGTCGCGGGCGCCTGCCAGGTCACCCAGGGACTTGATCGTCGTGGCGTAGCCCAGACGCGTGTGCTGCAGGTCGGGGTCGCCCTCCGCCAGGGTCCGCTCGCGCACCGCGAGCACGCCCGCCTTCAGCTCCTTCGCGCGGAGGAGCCGGCCGAGCTCTTCCGCGTTCACCGCGGCGTTCAGCCGGACCGCCAGGAGATGGGCGTCCTCGTCGGGCACGCGAGGTTCGAAGTAGGCGAGCACCCACTCGTACGCCTCGAGTGCGTCCTCGAATCTGCCGGACGCCCACGAGTGGTAGGCCGCCGTCTCGAAGCACCACCGGACACCCTCATCCGCCTGGTCCGGCGTGATCCCCTCGAGCTCGTCGAGCGCCAGCCGCGCGAGGCGGCTGCACTCCCGGAGGTCGTTCCTCTCCATGGCCGCCTTGGCGTTCCCGAGGAGCTCCTGGCAGCGGGCGACCCGGTCGACGAGCGGGATCGCGTCCGGGACCGGCACCTGCGCATTCGACGGGACCGCGGCCCCCGCGAGCGCGAGCAGCGTGAAGAGACGAAGGGCGAGCTTCATGCGCGGGAGGGGGACGAGAGGACTATTAGACGACCCCGTGGGCTGGCCGGGACAGTCCTGGCCCGTTTTCGGCAACCGCATCGCCGCCCGTGACCATGGCCGGGCGCGTCAGCTCCGGTTTCTCTTCCGGTACTTCTTGACCTTCGTGCGGTTGCCGCAGACGGCCATCGAGGCCCCCCGGCGCCGAGAAACCCGGAGGTTCATGCCATGCAGCGTACCCACAGAGCCGTGCACGTCTCCGAGATCCCCAGCCCGGTGCCCTCGGAGACGCTCGTCTTCGTGCCGGACCCCGAGGCGCGACGGACGGCGCGCTCGGTCGAGGCGGGGACGACGGTGCTCGTCGTCGGCGGCAAGCAAGGCACTGCCTACCAGGTCTCGAAGTGGGAGCGGAAGTACTTCTCGTCGACGGAGTGATGAGGGTCATGACCACGAACAGCGTCTCTGCGCGCGAGGAGCGCCGGGCCGCGTGAGCTCCTCGAGGAGTTGCGCCGTTCGCTCGACGCGCACACGCAAGGGATCGTCCAGGACGACCTGACGCTCGTCGCGCTCGAGCGTCAGTAGGGCAAACACTCCATCCGCGCGTCGCTCGCGTCGCGCAGCCTTACGCAATCCGTGCGCAGACGGGAGGCGGCGAACCGTAACGCAGCGCGCGCTGCTTCCTACTTGCGGTGCCCCACCTCCTCCTCTGTCTCCTGCGCGTAAGGCGATGATGCTCCGAACTCTCCTCGTATTCGCTCTGTTGTGCTCCGGTAACCGCGCGACGGCTCAAGAGCCTCCGCCTCCCGCGTCCGCGGGTCCCGGTTGGACGACCGGTCCCTTCTGCTGGCAGATTCCCTTGAACGAGGACCCCTGCCGTCGCCACTTGCATCCGCACCTCTCCGATCTGGGCATCTCCGGTCAGAAACAGTGCACGGCGTACCTTCCCCAGTTCGGTGAGCTGGGTACGACGCTGCGGCTCTGGGCGCACTTCGAGCGCTGCAAGATCGGTTCGACCCTCGTTCCGGCGGGTTCGATCTGCGTCTTTCTCGCCAGCCTGATGCCGGAGATCCCGGCGATCCGGAACGAGAACGGTCGGTTGTTCGTCTCTCTCGACCCGCAGCACTTCCTCGGTGCCTGGAGGCGCACGGCCACGGCCCAGGGGCAGGCGCTCCTGGAGATCCAGCTCCCCTCGGACCCGGCTTTCATCGGTCTCACGACCTACTGGCAGGCCGTGTTCATCGAGCCGGGCGGGATCATCAACGAGACGTCGCCCGGAACGCTCGAGCTGTATTAGCGTCAGGACCGGGTTGACTTGGCGCGCATCAGCGCGCGCCAAGGATGCCCTGCGGGCGGCACGGCGCGACTCCGCGCCGGGCTCGGCCTTCGGCCTCGACGAGGTCCTGCTTCTTGGCCGGACCTCTAGCTTCTAGCGCGCCTCGGCGACGACCCGTTCCGCTTCGCGCATCAGCTCGGGGATCCCCGCGAAGGCCTGCTCGAACGGGACGGGGAAAGCTTCGTAGAACCGCTCGATGTCACCGGTGGGGCGTTCGGCCAGGGTGCGCCGCGCCTCGTCCGCACTTCCCGCACGCGCCTGCGCCATCGCGCAGAAGGCCACGAGCTCGGAGAGGTAGCCCGGCGAGGCCGCCAGGCCGTCGAGGACGGCGGCCAGCGTCTCGGCGGCGGGCTCGTAGCGGCCCATGCGATAGAGGGCCGCGCCGAGCAGGTACGCGGAGTCCGATCTCGTGTCGACCGAGCGAACCTCGTCGTTCAGGAACTCCGCGATGCGCAGGGCGCGAGCGTACTCGTCGGGAGAGCCGTCGGGACGATTGATCGTGCTGCGAGCCAGGTAGTAGAGCTCCTTGTAGTCCGGTTCGTGGGCGCGCGCGAGCCGCACCGCGGTCTCGCGCAGCACGTCGTCGAGCGACGCGTCGCGCTCGATCCTCGCGACGACGTCCGGCGCCAGCCCCAGCTCGGCGATCAGGGGATCGACGACGAGGCGCGCCTTGGGCTCGAGCCAGCGCCGCGCGGCGGCCCGGCGACGCTCGGTCTCGCGCTCGACCGGTGAGGTCGTCTCCCACAGGACGTAGCGGCCGCCCTGCGTGCTCGCAATGCGCCGCCCATCGGGTCCGAAGGCGACGTCGAAGACGACGCTGCTGGTGGGGCCGCGCAGGCTCGCGATCTCGCCGCGCTCGAGGTCCCACAGCGAGACCGTTCCGTCCCAGTTGCCCGTGACGATGCGCGAGCCGTCCGGATGGAAGGCCACGCAGGAGGGGTGCGAGTGGCCGACGAGCTCGCGCACCAGCTCGCCCGTGTCGAGGTCGCGCACGCGCAGCGTGTTGTCGCGCGAGTCGTAGTGGTGCTCGACGAAGAGGCGCTCCGTCGGGTGCACGGCCTGGCCGTGGACGTCGTAGGGACGCGCGTCCTCGACGCCGGGCGCGTCGATCTCGAAGTGCACCTCGCCCGTTTCCAGGTCGATCGAGCGCAGCGTCCGGTTGGTTGCGATCAACGCGCGCCGGCCCTCGTCGAACACGACCGCGTCGTAGTTGCTGAAGAGCCCGTCGAAGGTCGAGAGCGGCTCACCGCTCTCGACGTCGTAGGTGATGACCCGGCTGGGGTTCGAGGCCGTGACGAGGAGCCGATCGCCCCCGGCGTAGAACCAGGCCCGGCGCGTCGAAATGCCGAGCTCCAGCACGGGCGAGCGCAACTCACCCGTGGCCGCGTCCCGATCCGACAGCACACCTTCGTTGGTGATCGCCAGGAGCCGCCGGCCGTCCGCGCTGAAGCCCATGCCCGCGATGTGTCCGCCCAGGCCGGGCATACGGATCAGGTCCTCGCCGGTACGCGTGTCCGAGATGCGCACCGAGAGATCGCCCGGGCGCCACGCGAGCCGTGTGCCGTCGGGTGAGAAGGCGAGCCCGAACGGACGGAAGTTCGGAATGGCCATGCCGACGAAGAGCGTCGTGGCCGCGCCGGGCTGCCCGTCCCACACGCGCAGGGTCTTGTCGAGCGAGCCGGAGACAATGCGGTCGGCGACCGGGCCGACGTCCATCGCGGCGACCGCGCCGTCGTGGCCGTGCAGCACCTCGAGGGCCTCTCCGGTCGTCCCGTCCCAGAAACGCAGCGTGCCGTCGAGCCCGCTCGAGACGATCCACTTGCCCTCCGCGCTGAAACGCGCGTTGGTGACCGCCTGCACGTGACCGGCGAGCGTGAGCTCGAGCTCGCCGGTCGCGACGCTCCACACCTTGACCTCGCCGCTCCCGCCGGCCGTCAAGAGCCGCTCGCCCGAGCCGTCGAAGTCGAGCGACGTGGTCGAGTTCCACCAGTCATCGGGCCCGCGCCCGCCGACATTGTCTCCGCTGTCGAGCTCGTGCAGCACGGCGCCCGTCTCGAGCTCGTACACGCGCGTCACGCCGGTGTCCAGGCCGGCCGCGGCGAGCTCTCCGTCGGGCGAGACGGCGACCGTGCGGCCCCGGAGGCCCGTCTTGTCGATGAGCCGGCTCGTGTCGTCGAGCATGTTCCAGATGGACACGTAGTCCTGCGCCCAGTTCGCCGTCAGAAGACGCGTACCGTCGGGGAGGTAGGCGACGGTGCTGCCGGCGGTCGCGCCCAGCTGCACGCCGCGCTCGACGTCCCAGACGAACACGTTCTGGTCGAGGCCGGCGGACGCGAGCTCGGTGCCGCTCGGGCTGAACGCGAGGGACGTCACGCGGCCGGTGTGGCCCTCGAGCACATGTACGAGCTCGCCGGACTCGGCGTTCCAGATCCGGACCGAGAAGTCGAGGCCGCCGGTATCGCCGTAGTTGCCGGAGCCCGAGGCGACGTAGCGGCCGTCGGGGCTGTACGCGGCGGTCCACACCATCGACTCGTGGCCGCGGAGGACGAGCAGGGCGGAGCTCGAACGAAGGGAGAGGTGCTCCCACTCCCAGCCGCGCAGCTCTTCCGGACAGGCCGCGAGCCGATTGCGCGCGTCACCCGCGGCGGCCAGGTCGAGGCTCGCGTTCGCGGCGGCGATGTTCGCGGCGTAGCCCTGCCAGCTCGCCTCGGTCGCGCTGGCGAGAGCTTCGCGTGCACTGTCCTTGGCCTCCGCCTCGCTCGCGAGGGCCCGGTCGCGCGCGTCCTCGGCTTCGCGGTTCGCCTCGTCGAGCGCGGAGTTGGCGACCGACAGCCGCTCGTTCGCGCGCGCCTGCGACCAGCCGTTCCAGGCCAGCCCGCCGACGACCGCGATCGCCGCCACGCTGGCCGCCGTCGCCAGGCCCCTGTTGCGGCCGACCCACTTGCGGAACTCGGCGATCGCGCCGGTCTCGTAGGCGCGAACGACGCGCCCCTCGAGGAAGGCGCGCAGCTCGTCCGCCAGCTCCAGCATCGTCGCGTAGCGGTCCTCTGCACGCCGCGCCATCGCCTTCTCGCAGATGGCGACGAGCTCGCCCGGCGCGTCGGGCGCCAGCTCCTGCACGGGTCGGGGCGGTCCGTCCATCGCCCACTGCAGGATCGTCGCCGGCGCGACCTTGGCGTCGCCGCGGACGTAGGGCATTTCGCCCGCGAGCAGGTGGTAGAGGATCGCTCCCGCGGAGTAGATGTCGCTGCTCGGGCCGATGGTCTCCGTGTCCCCGCGCGCCTGTTCCGGCGCCATGTAGGACGGTGTGCCGACCACGGCGCCGTCGAGCGTGGCGAAGGGCGAGCTCGCGCCCGTCCTCGACTCGTCCGTGCGCTCGCTCGTGAGCAGGCTCGCCGACGTGAAGCGCGCGAGTTGTCGGCGGTCCTCGTTCGTCTCCTGCCGGTCGAGCAGCTTCGCGAGCCCCCAGTCCATCACGTAGGTCTCGCCGAAGCGCCCGACCATGATGTTCGCGGGCTTGAGGTCGCGGTGCATGACGCGCTTCTCGTGCGCGTAGGCCATCGCCTCGCAGACCTTCTGGATCACGTTCAGGGCGCGCGTGCGCGTCCAGCCGTCGAGCTCGTCCCGCGCCAGCTCGAAGATCTCCTCCAGCGTGCGTCCCTTGACCAGGCGCATCGTGAAGTAGAGCCGTCCCTGGTCGTCGAGCCCGAGCTCGTGCACCGGCACGATCCCGGGATGTTCGAGCTGGCCGGTGACCTGCGCTTCCTCGAGGAAGCGCACGACGCGCGCGTCATCGAGGTCCTCGAGCACCGACGGACCCTGGGAGCGTCCGGGGTCGAGCACGACCTTCATCGCCAGCGTGCGGCGCATCTGGTCGTCGCGCACACGCAGGATCGCGCCCATTCCGCCGCGCGCGACTTCCTCGAGGACCGAGTAGCGCCCGATCGAAGCGCTCGTGTCGGCGCCCGCGCCCTCCGCGGAGGGGCGGCTGGTGGTCGAGCGCCGCAGGAGCTCGAGCGTCGGTTCCAGCTCGCTCGCGGGGGCGCCTCCCGCTCGCTCCTCCTTCGATTCGTCCGCCATGAAGCCGCGCCCGGTCGAGCGGCCGGCATTGTGCCAGAAGGAGCGTTTCATGCCGGTTCGGCGAGGGGGACGAGCCGGGCGTCCGCGGGGATTCCTGTCGGAGCCGGGTCGGGGAATGCGTTGGCAGGGGCGGAACCCTCTCCAACCGGCTCCCAGGAGTCCCCCATGAAGCTCCCCGATTCCGCTCGGCCCCTCCGGCTCTCGTTCGTCGCGACCCTCCTGGCCCTGGCCGCGTGCGGTGGCGGCGGCGGCGGCGGCGACGACGCCCCGCCCCTGGCCACCATCGGTTACCCGATCTCGGGAACCCGGACCGACGCCGACTCGATCACCGTCTCCGGAGTCGCCCGCCCGGGCAGGCCGCTGATCACCGGGCTGCGCGTGAACGGTGTTCCGGCCTTCGCCGTCGCCGTCTTCGACAACTGGTCCGTCACGGTTCCCCTGTCCGTGGGGAAGAACGAGCTCGTCGTCGAGGTCGAGGACGAGAACGGCGACGTCTTCCCGCTCGCGGCCGTCGCCGAGGTCGAGCGCGTGGCCGTCGTGCCGCGCGAGCCGGCTCGCATGGAGCTCGACACGAAGCGGGGCGTCGTCCTCTTCGCCGACATCTCCTCGGGAGCGGTGTGCGCCATGGACCCGGACACGGGCTCGGTCGTGACCGTCAGCGGCGACGATCGCGGAACGGGGCCGCTGTTCGAGCGGCCGGTGGACGTCGCCTACGATTCCCTGTTCGACCGCTACTTCGTGCTCGACCCCGGCGCCGCCATCGTCGTCGAGGTCGATCCCCTGACCGGTGACCGCTCCTCCATCGGGACGAGCGAATCCTTCCTCGCCAACGGGGCCGGGCTGGCGTTCCACCGCGGCTCCGGCGACCTCTGGGTGCTGACGTTCGACAGCCTCCACGTCATGGATCCGGACTCCGGCGCCACGGCGCCGATCTCGCTCGAGAGCAACGCGGGGCAGGGGCCTTCGTTCGCGCTTCCCCAGGACCTCGTCGTCGACGGGAACGCCGATCGGATCTACGTCCTGGGCAACGAGCGGCTGCTCGAGGTGGACTCGCTCTTCGGGACGCGCAAGACGATCTCCGACGCGAGCACGGGGAGCGGGATGCCCTACCCGACCGGCGCCTCGCTCGACCGCGATCCGGTGACGGGTGAGTTCCTCGTCCTGACGGACGACGGGGACGTGATCCGCGTGGATCCCGCGAACGGCGACCGGAGTCCGGTCGCGTCCGCGGCCCAGACGGGCCTGACCACGCCGTTCGGGCTCCTGCTCGAGCCGGGCGGCGAGCGCGCGCTCGTCACCGACGTGCAGGGCTCCGCCATCGTCGCCGTCGACGTCGCCACCGGCGCGAGCGAGCCCCTCCTGTCGAACGCCCGCGGAAGGGGCCCGCGGCTGTCGAGCATCACGGAGCTCGCGGCGCGCGCGAGCGACGTCCTGGCGCTGGAACGGACGAGGTCGCTCATGGGCGTGATCTCGATCGATCCGGCGACGGGGAACCGCACGCTCCTCTCGGGGGTCGGCGTGGGCTCCGGTCCGGACTTCGACTTCCCGATCGACCTGGCCGCCGATCCGGAGGGTGGGCATGCGTGGGTGACGGACCTCCTGCTGGATGCGGTCGTGGAGGTCGACCTCGTCACGGGCGCGCGCAGCCTCTTCCTGGAGGGCGTGGAGCCCGGTGAGATCGGTCCCAGGTCTCCTCTCCACCTCGCGTTCGTCCCGTCCGATCCGGACGCGGAGCGGACGGAGGATCTCCTCGTCACGCTCGACTCGAACTCGATCGACATCTACCTCTCGCTCGTCGGAGAGGGCGACACGACGCTGCTCTCCTCGTCGGCCAACGCGGGTCCCTCGCTCGGTTCGGTCAACGACCTGATCTTCGACGCCGACAACGGGAGGCTGCTCGCGTCGGGTACGAGGTTAGGCGTCGCCCAGGTCGTCGCGATCGACATCGAGAGCGGCGATCGCACCCTCGTGACGCAGGGCTCCGACGGCGGCGTGCCGTTCCTGAGCGCACAGGACATGGCGATCGACACCTACTACAACGTGGCCCTCGTGCTCGACACGGAGCTCGACCAGGTCCTCTCCGTCAGCCTCCAGACCGGTGCCCGTCAGGTCCGCGCCGGCGCGGCGAAGGGCTCGGGGCTCTCGGTCGAGGGGCTCGACGGCCTCGCCGTGCAGCAAGGCACGGGGCAGGCGTTCGCCTTCTCATCGGAGTACCGGGCGCTCCTCGGGCTGGGGATCCTCGCGGGGGATCGGGTGATCGTGTCGAAGTGAGCCTGGTTCCGGATCACCCGTAGACTGGCGCGCATGGGTACCCGCCTCCTCGCCTGCGCCGCCGGCCTCCTCGTTCTCGTCGGCCTTTCGGCCTGCCGGCACGACGCCGCCGCGTCGAGCGGCCGGGCGAGCGAGGCGTCACCCGACTTCGTCGCTCGCACCGACGCGTGGCACGCGGAGCGCCTCGAGAAGCTCAGGGCTCCGGACGGCTGGCTCTCGCTCGTCGCGCTCGAGTGGCTCGATCCCGGTCCCAACCGCGTGGGGCGTGGGTCGGACGCCGAGGTCTCCTACGACGGGCTCCCGGCCGATCACGTGGGGACGATCGTCGTCGGCGACGACGGGATCCGCTTCGAGCCGGTCGACGGCGTCCCCGTCGAGGGCGTGCCCGCGGACGGCGTCCTGCACACGGACGCGGACGGGAGTCCGACGGTCCTCGTGCTCGGCGACGTGCGCTTCCACGTCGTCGTGCGCGGCGGCAGGCCCGCGCTCCGGATGAAGGACGCCGCGGCCCCGACGCGGATCGGGTTCGAGGGTATCGAGCGCTATCCCGCCGACGAGGCCTGGCGCATCGTCGCCGAGTTCGTCCCCGCGCTCGAGGGCGAGATGGTCGGGCTCGACACCGTCATCGGCGTGCGCGCGGAGAGCGAGGCCGCGGGGCGTGCGCGTTTCGAACGCGACGGCGAGCAGGTGGACGCCGTGCTCCTGGCGAGCGGGAGCGGAGGCTCGTACCTGCGCTTCGCCGACGCGACGAACGGCGGCGAGACCTACCCTGTCGGGCGCTACCTCTACGTCGAGCCGTCGCTCGACGGGGAGACCGTCATCCTCGACTTCAACCGCGCCTACAGCCCGCCGTGCGCTTTCACCGCGTACGGCACGTGCTCGATCCCGCCGAGGTCGAACACGTTCTCCTTCGACGTGCCGGCCGGGGAGCAGTGGAGCGGCGCGCACTGACCGCGTCCATGCGCCAAGGCGCAACCGGTTCTTCGCCGAATGACTCCGGTATCGCGGTTCTGAGCCGATCCGCGTGGGAATGGACCCGGCGCAGCTCGAGTCCAGCAGGTTTTCCGGTCCCCTGAGAACTTTCTCGTCATTTGCGAGAACCGGTCTTCTGCCCCCAAACGGTTCGAGGGAGCCCCGATCCCAAGCAAAGAAAGGTCATCGATCATGATCCCCGTGCCGACTCTCTCGGGAACTGCAGTTTGTTTGGCGATCCTCGGCCCCCTCTTCCTCGCGCCGGGGGTGCAGGATCGAGGCGACGGTTCGTTTGCCGAGGCGGCGCTGCACCAGGACTTGTTCCTTCCCGGCGGTCGCCCCAACCGGTTCGAGCTGGAGGTCGTTCTCGATGGTGAGGTGCGAACCCTAGTGCTCGAGAAGAGGTCTCTGCGATCCACTCGTTTCAAGCGTGCGACGAGAGAGCAGCACTCGAAGGTGTCGCATCCCGTGAACACGTACCGAGGAACCGTGAAGGGGTGGGAGGGTTCCATCGCCGCGGCCACTCTGGGTGACGACGGCGTGGAACTCATGATCATCGGCGGTCCCTCCGACACGGGGTACCTCATCGACCCGAGCTGGACGAGAGCGGACGAACGCGGGATTCGCCACGCGGTATCGCGCGCCTCCGCGGAACGGAGGATGGACGAGACCCCACTGGGAGGACATGCCGGAATCGAGGAAGTTCCGAAGTCCTCCTCCTCCTCCAGCGTGCACGTCGTCGAGCTCGCCTTCGACGCCGACCACGAGTTCTACCTGGATTCGGGCTCTACCGAAGCCGGGGTCGTCGCAGCTGTGGAGGCCTTGGTGAACCGTGTGAACGCGATCTACGAGTACTACTTCGGGATGGTGTTCGAAGTGGGAGAGTACGAGATTCGCGAGGTTCCCGGTCCCTATTCGAGTCCGCAGACTACTGGCGCTCTCCTCAGCGCGCTGAAGGACCAGTGGTGCGTGCTTGGCGCACCCTTCTTCGACGTCCAGCGAGACGTGGTTCACCTGTTCACGGGGCGGGTACTCGCCCTTCAGCCGTTCGGGCAAGCCTTCGATCGGATCTGCTCACAGACGGCGCGCAGCGTCACGCTGGAGCGAGACACCCGCTTCCTCAACATGGTGCACGAGCTCGGACACAACATGGGCGCTTGCCACTGCAACAACCTGACTGGCCCTGGCAACTGCTCCATCGTCGAGCCGGACTGTGGAGTCATGTGCAATCCCTCCTGTGGGTTCATCACGTGGACGTTCAGTCCGCTGAATCAAGGCAGGATCGCGAATCGCATTTCGATCGCCTTGGCGGCTGGATGTCTGACCTCGGCCGCGTCGAGCGGCCCCCCCTCATTCACCGTCTCTCCGAACGAGGTCGAGGTCATCGGTGGTTCCACCGTGCAGCTCGTCGGAAGCAACTTGGATCAGGTCCTGACGATCGATTGGGAAGGTGTGGTCCTCGACGTTCTCGACTTCACCCTGGTGGATGATTCCACGATCGAGTTCACGGCTCCGCCGGGGACGTTCATCGGGACCGGAACGGTTGTGACGGAGGGCGCCGGAGGCCCCTCGTCGGCCACGTTCGAGTTCGTCGAGTGCGCACCACGCGTGCTCGATCAGACGGACTTCATCTATACGGATTACTTTCCCGAACACACCTATCGCTGGACGTACTGCGGACCGATCGGGGCGCACGTGAAGCTCCTCTACTCGAGGAGCTCGAACGTCGAGATCCAGAACGGAGTCGTCATGCTCGAGAATCCGACGGTCCTCACGGAGAACGACCTCCTGCCTCCTGATTCTGATTCTCTGGGAATCGCCGAGTATCCGCCGTCCGGGCCCGACTGGTCGTTCGAGCATCCGACTGCGGCGTGCTCGGCTTTCTACCTTCAACTCGTCGTCTTCGAGAACGGGCTCCCGGTGGACTCGAGCCCGCTGTCCTGCAATTTCATCCGCGCCTTCCAGGCGCCGTACCGCTGCGATGACCTCAACCCCTGCCCGTAGAGGTAGAGACCGTTGGAGCCGGACCACGCGGGAGTCGGCCGAGGCGAGGTGAATGGCGAGCGTATTCCGTAGGGGCGGGTGCTAGCCCGCATCCCTCACGGGTTCGCGGCCAGAACACCACGAACGGCCGGCTGCGCCGGCCTCTCGGCTCCTGCCGGCACTTTTCGCGCACCGGCGTCCTCGACGACCTGTTCAAGGTCGACTGCGGGGCCGGCACGCGCAAAGCACCAGCAGGAACCGACTCGAGGCGTTCTGGCTCACGACCCCGTGAGGGATGCGGGCTAGAGCCCGTAGACAGCAGACACTGTTGGGTACGCGCTGAACCGACGTTCTTCGGTTGAGGCAGACACTACTCGAGCCAGGCACGCGGTCCTTCATCGGGCCAGAGCCTCCACCAGGGCCTGCCGCAAGGGAGCCGGGGTCTCGATCTCACTCTACGACGGCACGGTCTCGCCGTGCGCCTGCAGCCAACCCGTGAGCTGCGCGTTGTCGCGCGCGCTCGCTTCGGCAGCACCTTCGCCGTAGAGGTACAGCGTGACGATCGCGGTCATGTTGCCCCCGATCGGTCCCACGCCGATCCAGCCCGTACCGGCGAATGGTTGCTCGAGGCGAATCATGATCCGGTTGCTGCGGCCGCGGACGACGTCTTCGATCTCACCGGAGAAGGCCGGGACGCCGTCCACGTTGCAATCGACGGACGCTCCCTTCGCGATCTTTCCCATGCCCAGTGCGGCTGTGAGGCGCTCGAACGCTTCGTCCTTCGAGCCCGGCACCGGGCCCATGGCTTGGACGACACCGCTCGGCTCTTCGGCGTGGCGCTCGACGTAGTTGCGCAGCACGTGAAAGAATGAAGGCCAACCGGCTTCGGTGTCCCCGACCTGCGTATCCCACGAGTCGTCTTCGGTGAAGAGCGTCTGCACGAGCCGCAAGACGCACTTGCCTCCTCCCTTCGCCTCGATGGTCCATTCGTACGCGATCTTCGGCGACCCCGGGCCGAAGGCGTTGTCTCCCTCGGTGGCGAAGTGCTTGGGCGGATCCCAGGCCGTGAGCTTCGCGATGGGCACCATCTCGTCGCCCATCTTCGTGCGGACCTCTCCGCCTACGCGCTCGTCGAACTCCGTCTCCATCGCCATGAACCAGGACTTGACCCCGGGCCCGGTTGCGATGGCCTTCCAGACAGCCTCGGGCGAGGCCTGAATCTCGACCTCCGTCTCCACGCGGGGCCGGCCTTTGTCGTCCTTGTCGATGCTCATGGTTTTTCCTCGATCGGATGGGCGAGGACGACCAAGCGGTGCACGCGGCCGTCCGACGCCAATGGGTCGTGGTAACGGGCGACGAGGTTCGTGATCGCCTCGCCGAGCTCCTGGGTGAAAGCCGAGCGATCGGCCGGTGTGGCGAAGTTCACTTCGGTGTCGAGGGACAGGGTCGCGAGGTGCTTCTTCTCTGCGCGCGCCCGCCGCACCAACCGCCCGACCTCGCGCACGGCCCGCGCCGCGAGAGCGATCAGGTAGCCGGCCGACAGCCGGTCGGCGGTGCGATCGGGATCGCTCGCCACCGGCCCGAGGGCGTCGGGCGACACGACGTACGAGGCAGCCGTAGCCACCAGTCGTCGCTCGGTGATCCCGCCCCACTTGCGCTCCTCCGCCACGCGGGCGAGCCCACGTTCCTCGAGCGCGCGCAGGTGGTAGTTCACCTTCTGACGCGGCAACCCGACCAACTGAGCCAGGGTCGCGGCCGAGCGTGGCTCGGTTAGCTCGGAGAGGATCCGAGCCCGGAGCGGGTCCATCAGCGCAGCGGCCGCGGCGGGGTCCTCGACGGTTTCGATGTCCAGCACGGAGGGATGAGAGCATTGACAAAAATTATTGTCAAGGCCCCAAGGAAGCTGAAACGGCCCCCTTCGATGGGACGGATGGGGTAGGCGCTCTTGTTCTGAAATGGGCTCGTTTCGAGCGATTCTGGGCCGACTTTGGGCCAAACGAGGTTGATTGGCGATCTTTCCGGTGCGGGGCCGCGAGGATTGCGTGGAGGTCCCCCTGGAAGCCCTGCTCGGCAATCGCACGGCGGCCGGGAAAGCCGGTGAGGGAGGAGTGAGCGAGAGCTTCGGATGGGCGACGTGCACCGAGGAGGAGCTCTGGCGCCGCGTGGCCTCCCACCGATCGATTCGAGGTGCGCTCGGTATCCTCTCGCCCATGACTGCGAACAAGCAAAGCGCCGGTCTCGCTCCCGCCGAGGCACAGGGTCTGGCCCAGCTCGTGGACTACGCCGACGGGTCGGTCGTGAGCCGCGTGCTCGTGAAGAACGCGGCGGGCACGGTGACGCTCTTCGCCTTCGCCGAGGGCGAGGAGCTGAGCGAGCACACCGCCCCGTTCGACGCGTTGGTGCAGCTGATCGACGGCGAGGGCGAGTTCGTGATCGGCGGCAAGGCCGTGAGGCTGAGCGCAGGTCAGGTCGTCCTGATGCCGGGCCACGTGCCGCACGCGGTGCGCGCGACGAGCCGGTTCAAGATGGTCCTGACGATGCTGCGCGCCGAGGCGACCTGAGGCCCGGCCCGCCGCTTTGCACCGCCTGCGCGACACCCTCGTCTCCGCGGCGCACGAGGCCCTGGTCAATCCGACGTGATCCAGGCCTCACGCGGGCAGTGTCTCGAGGAAGTCCTCGATCGGGAGTACCTCGATACCGTCGATCGACTGCGGGCGTGCACCGAGGAACAGGAGAATCCGCCTCTTCACTCCGCTGACCTGGTCGCCGACTCTCCGCAGTCCGGTCAGCATCGAAGGAGACACGTTGCGCGAGCTCTTCACCTCGATGGCCCAGACCTCGCGGCCGATGCGTGCGAGGAAGTCGACCTCCAGGCCGTGCTTCGTTCGGTAGTAGAAGAGCTCGAGCTCGGGCCAGAGTCCGCCCTGGCGCCGATGGAGCTCGTAAGCGATCAGGTGCTCGAGGAGCAGGCCGCGTTCGTCGTCGAGCGGACGATCGAGAGGCCTGCGGAGCAAGGCGTTCCGTACGCCGAGATCGAAGAGGTAGATCCTCGGGTGTGCCACGAGCGCGGACCGCGACGAGCCGCTCCATGCGGGAATCCTGAAGGCCACGAGCGTGTCCTCGAGGATCTCCACGTAGCGCCGCGCCGTCTCGTACCGAATCTGCGCGTCGTTGCAGAGCTTGTTGACGTTGAGGATCGTCCCCGACGCAGCTGCCACCAGGTCGAGCAACCGCGCGTAGCCGCCGATGTCCCTCACCAGCGACTCCGCCTGGATCTCCTCGCGCAGGTAGACGTCGGCGTAGGCGCGGAGGTCCGCAGCACGCTCGTCCGGATCGGACTCGGCGAGGATCCCGGGCAGGCTGCCCACGGCCAGAGCGGTGTCGAGATCGAACTTCGATCCCATCTCGCACGCGAGAAGAGGATGGAGGTGATGCAGATGGATGCGTCCGGGCAGGAGGTTCGCCTGACCTCGACGCAGCTTGCGTGCGCTCGATCCCGACAGGAGGAAACGATGGCGACGCGGGTGCTCGTCGATCAGGACCTGAATCAGGTCGAGCAGGGCCGGCACCTTCTGGATCTCGTCGATGAAGACCGTCGTCGGTGAGTCGCCCGTGGCCGCCAGCTCACGCTCGAGTCGCTCGGGCCGAGAGATGTATTCCCGGAAGGTCGCGGGGTGGGCGAGGTTCAGGGTCAGGTCGGGCTCCATCGACGCGAGGAGCGTCGACTTGCCGACCTGGAGCGGGCCGAGCAGGAGCAGGCTCCGCTTCGAGCTCCGGATCGCGGGGGCCAGGGCTCGCCCAAACATGCAGGTAAAATACCCGGTAATTTACCCACGAGCAAGAAGAGGACGAAGGGCGTTCGCCGGGCGCTCGGATTGGAAGGCTAGCAGCCGCGATTTGGACAAGAACCGCTCTGTTTCTGCTCAGTTGGGAGCAGGAATGGGCCGTTCCCGTGCCCATTTGCTCCAGGCCCGTAGTCCTCCCTCAGCGGATCACGGACCCCTCCTCGGCCCCGCCCCACGGAACGCCAATCGGGCGGTCCAAAACGGCCGAAACGGGCCAATTCCTCCGAGTAACCACGTGTTTCTGTCTCTCTTGGGCGAAAATCATGGTGTTTCTGCCCATTCGGGGCCCGCTGCCAGTGCCGGAAGGACCCCTCCTCCGCGGTTGCGATTCCCGTCTCCACTCGAGGGGCGGGAGGCGGATGGCCTGACCCAACGCACGGAGCGATCCAGGTCGGCGAGCCCTCAGGGCCGGACGAGGTGCAGCTCTTCCCCGTCCCAGTCGATCACGATCGCGGGATTCACGGGTCGATAGCGCAGGTCGCAGTTGCAGCCGTTCACCGAGAGGATCCCGTCCTCTTCGTGCGTCCCGTAGGCCTCGTGGATGTGTCCGAAGAGGTGCAGGCGGGGCCGGATTCGCGCTCTGGCGATCTCGAGCTCCTCGCACCCGACGCGTTGCCCGTCGGCGCATCGGTCCAGGATCCCCATGGGGGGGCCGTGCGTGACGAGCACGTCCACCGAGTCCGGTACGAGCTCCCACTTCTCGGCGATCGATGCACCGCGCGGCAGGTTGAACGCCCAGTCGTGGAACCACGGCTGCCAGGGCGCGCCCCAGACCTGGAGGTCTCCGATCCGCGTGCCCGAGTCCTGGAGGTAGGTCACGTCGCCGAGCAGCTCCCGGGCGCGTTCCGGTTCCCGCTCGAACAGGAAGTCGTGGTTCCCGGCGACCACGACCTTGTCGCGGTGAGGAAGCTCGGCCAGGGAGCATCCGAAGGCCTCGACTTCGCCCACCGTTCCCGCTCCCGTGAAGTCTCCAGCGTGGAGCAACACGTCGCCGTCGGGGACGTCGAGCTGATCGAGGAAGTTGTGCGTGTCGCTCAGGCAGACGAGTCGAAGGGCGGGCATGACAGGTATGGGATCAGAGGGAATCCATGAACGCCCTCACGAAGCCGGAGATGTCCGCGGCCAGGTTCGCGCCGCCGGCGGACGTGGGCTTCTCAGGCACGCTTCTTCCTCCACGCAGGAGCTTCTTCCGCAGGAAGTCCGCGGCCTCCCGAGCTCTCTCCTTGTTGGCCTTGGAGGTCGAGCCAGACCTGCACGGGATGGACACACGGGAGGCCCTGCACGATCCCACCTTCCTTGCACACGCGCTGCCCGGCTTCGCCCATGTAGGGCACGGCGAGGACGCCCTTGGCCTTCCGTCCCGGATCCTCCTGAACTCGACGCAGTCGCTTCACGGCCGACCCCACGGCCGCGGCGTCCCCGGAGGCCTTCCACTCGACGAGGAACCCGCCATACACCCGTCCCCAGGGTGCTCGAGGAACCGTCAGGGCAGAAACACCCTTGTGTTTTTGCCGGATATATGACGAAAAACTATGGTGTTTCGGATACTTGACCCTCTCCCCGGGGCCCCGCCAGGACATGACCTTCCCCCGCACCGCAGACGACCGATTGCGCACCTGGTTCGCGCATCCGCGGCGCAAGCCGCTGATCCTGCGGGGAGCCCGGCAGACCGGAAAGACGACCGCAGTCCGGCGCTTGGGGGAAGGGTCGTCGTTGTTCCTCGAGCTCAACCTGGAACGCCACGACGATCTCTCGCTGGTGCGGACGTGTCGATCGGCGGAGGAACTGCTCCGGCGTCTGGAGACGCGGGCCAACCTGAAGTCGATCCCGGACGGCGCCCTCCTGTTCCTCGACGAGATCCAGGAGCATCCCGACGCTCTGAAGTGGCTGCGGTTCTTCTACGAGGATCGACCGGATCTGGCCGTCGTCGCTGCGGGCTCCCTGCTCGAGGTCCGGTTGCGAGACGAACCGCTCCCGTTCCCGGTCGGACGCGTCGAGTTCCTGCGTCTCGAACCGCTCACGTTCCTCGAGTTCCTGCGAGCGGCAGACGATGGGCGCCTGGCGGAGGACCTCGAGCAGGCCTTCGATTCGAACGAGGGAGTCGAGTCGAGCCTTCACGAGCTCGGCATGGAGCGACTGCGGGAGTTCCTGCTGGTCGGCGGCTTGCCCGAGGCCGTCGACGTCTGGGCTTCCACGAAGAGCGCGGTCGAGGTGGGTGCGGTTCACGGCGCTCTGCGCCAGGCCTATGCAGAAGACCTCCTGAAGTACCGGATCCCCGGTGGAACCCGTCATCTCGAGACCGTCCTCGCCGCGGCTCCGGCGCACTACGGATCGCGCTTCAAGATCCGCCAGCTGGCATCCGGGGAGAAGGACAAGCCCGTGGCGAAGGCGCTCGAGCTCCTGGAGCAAGCCATGGTCCTCTATCGCGCGACGCCGACTGCAGCGCGGACGTTGCCCCTCGTTCCTCGAGCTCGTGCCGCGCGCAAGCTGCTTCCTCTCGACATCGGACTCGCCTTGTCGGAGCTGGATGTCCGTCCCGAGCACCTCGCCGGAAAGCCGGTCGAGTCGATCCTCGACGGTCGGATCGCCGAGGCTTTCGTCGGTGTCCAGCTCCTGGCGGCGCATCCTGATCGGGCGAGGGCTCTCAGCTTCTGGACGAGGGAGGGAGGCTCTAGTTCGAACGCCGAGGTCGACTACCTGGTCCCGTCCCCGGAGGGCGTGATCCCGGTCGAGGTGAAGGCCGGTGTGGCGGGATCGCTGAAGTCGTTGCACCAGTACCTTCTCGAGGCGGAGGTCGACCTGGGTGTTCGTCTCTCCTCGGCGCCGGGCGGACTGGAGAACCTGCGAGCCAAGCTGAACGACGGCCGGGTCCTGTCCTATCGGTTGCGTTCGTGTCCGCTGTACCTGGCCGAGCTGGTGGGCGCCAGCCCACCTTGTGGGTCCGGCTAGCCGACGCTACCCGCTGCTCCTCAGGGGAACGTCAGCTTGAAGTTCGCCCAGGGGTTGGTGCTCGTGATCCAGCTGTTCGAGGTCAGGAACGGGCCCCGCGTGTTGTTGTACGGGATCACGTAGGCCGTGGCGTTCCCGGCGAACGAGTTGCGGATGATGAGGTTGTCCTGGCCGACGATCTCGATTCCCGTGCCGTTGTCCTCGAGCTCGTTGGACTCGATCCGCGCCGCGTCGCCTTCGATGCGGATACCGGCCAGGACGTTTCCCTGGCTCCGCGAGTAGGCGATCCGCGAGCCCCCGGGGGCCACGATCCCGTTCCGGAAGCAGTCCTCGGCGAGACAGTTTTCCAGTCGGAAGGGTCCCGTCAGGAGCGGATCCGAGGGCGAGGTGAACCCGTCGCTCTCGCTCCTCCTCGCCGTGCACTCGGTCGCCGTGGAGCCGTGCCCGAGCCGGATGCCCGTGTCCCAGTCCTGGGCCGTGCAACCGCGGACGCGGCCGTCGATTCCCACCAGGATCCCGATGCCGTCCGAGGGGCCCTGCAGCTTGCAGTCGACGACCGTGCCGCGGGACTGACACTCGATCCCCAGGTTGTTCACACTGTCGATGCTGCACCCTTCCACGTGGGCGTCGTTGCCCGCCTCGATCCCGATGCTGCCCGAATCGGCGATGCTGTCGACGATGTGACAGCTGTCACCCAGCCGGAACTGCGTCCCGGAATTGTCCTCGGACGAGCAGCGCTCGATCTCGACGCAATCCCCCACGTTGAAGCCGTCTGTGGCACCACTGTTGGCTCGGCTGTCGCGGGCCACGGAGTACGCGCCGAGGTCGAACCCGGTCGGGCCCGTCCCGAAGTCGGAGCGGGACCGCTCGACGCGGCCGAATTCGCCGAGGGTGATGGATCCGCATTCGGTCGCCACCACGTTCTCCACGCAGTTGCGAAATCCCTGAAGGAGGATCGCCTCGTTCGCCCAGTCGATGAGGCCCCCATTTCTCACCGTGATCTCGTTGGAGTTGCTGACGATGCCCACCAACCCTCCGTTCCCGGACAACTGGTAGCCCTGGAGATCGATCACGACTCCGCTCGCGTTGACGGTGATCCCGTTCTCGTTCGCGGTCCCGTTCAGGTTGTCGGTGACGCAGTAGAGCCCCGGCTCGTTGATCGTGCAGGGGAGCGCGTCGATGGTGAATGGGCCGCCGCACGGCGCCCCGGACGCCAGGGGAACAGGCGCGGGACGGAAGCCGAGCGCGGCGACGATCGTGCCGAGCGCAAACGCGCCGGCGGGAAGGGTGAATCTGTTCATGAGATGTGCCTCGATTCTCGTTCTCGTGGCCTGCGTTCGGCGGATGCCCGGAAGCGCCCGCGCAGGCAGGTCTTCCGGGGGCCCTTGGGGGCCGGTACTCCGCGTGCCGGACCGGCCGGGTCCGGGTGACGTGAGGGCCAACGCGAACGGGACGAGGAGGCCGACAGGATTCCGGGTCGAGGTCGAGCTCGATCTGAGCCTCGACCGGTGTTCCGGGACATCGAGCGCTGACGTCTTCGCGAAACCGTTCGAGGGCTCGGTCGTCTCGGGTCGGTGGGGACCTTGCCCGAGACCGACGATGCCCCGGGGACCGCGCTGACGTTCGCGGACGCTGTCGGCCTGCACCTGCGGGCGATGCGGGCGAAGCGCTGCTCGGCGCGGTCGATCGAGGGGCTCGCGGAGGAGACGTCGCGGCACCTCGGGGACTGGCTCGGCCGGCCCCTCGGCTCGATCTCGCGCAACGAGTGCGCGTTGCGGCACGAGGATCTGACGGACCACCGCGGTCCGTACGTCGCGAACCGCGTGATGCAGCAGTTCCGGGCCGTCTACAACACGGCGGCGCGACGCTTCGAGGAGCTCTCGCCGGTGAACCCGGTGGTGGCGGTGACGTTCAACCGCGTGCGGCGGAGGCGTGAGCCGATTCCGTGGGAGGAGCTCCCGGCGTGGCGGAGGCGGGTCGAGGCGCTGCGCAACCCGGTGCGCCGCGACCTGCAGCTCTTCCTGCTGTTCACGGGGCTGCGCAGCCTCGACGCGCGGACGGTGCGCTTCGAGCACGCGGACCTCGACGCGGCGACGCTTCACCGCCCGCGTCCGAAGGGCGGTGAGGACCGCGCGTTCACGGTCCCGGTGAGCGGGTTCGTGCGCGAGCTCCTGGCGCGACGTCGCGCGGAGAACGCGCTGCTCTTCCCAGGCGAGGAGGGCGATGGCGGCTGGGTGTTCCCCTCGCGCGACCGAGCCGGTCGCGTGACGCACGTGGTCGAGGCAAAGGAGCAGCGCACCATCGACGGCCGCAAGGTCCGCTGGCTCCCGTCCCCGCACCGCCTGCGCGACACCTTCGCCTCCGCGGCGCACGAGGCGCGGGTCCACCCGCTCGACCTGAAGGTGCTCATGAACCACGCGCTGCCGGCGGCGGACGACGTGACCCAGGGGTACATCCGGCCATCGGTGGAACACCTGCGGGGAGCGGTGGAGGCGGTGGCGGGGTTCCTCGGGGCGCGGATGGAGTGAAGCTCGGCCGCTCTCGGCCCGTTTCGAGCTCATTTGGTCCGATTGCGGGCCGAAATGGGCCCACTTGGAGCGATTCTGGTCCTGTTCCTGCAGGTCCTCGCGGACAGTCCGCGCACCAATAATGACCCTGATTCTAGGTCAAGTAACCTCATAGATAGGTTGTGTGACCTTTGAAGTAGGTCGATAGTGACGAGCAATGAACGACCCTCTGGGGACCTTGCTCGGCAACCGTACGGCGGCCCGGGTCCTGCTCTACCTCTTCCATCATGGCGAGGCCTATCCGACCGGTGCGGCCCGCGACCTCGGCCTTGCCCAGAACCTCGTCCAGCGTCAGCTCGAGAAGCTCGAGGCGGCCGGGTTCCTGGTCTCCAAGCTGGTCGGCAAGACCCGCATCTACACCTTCAACCCCAAGCATCCGGCTACGGGGAAACTGCGGGAGCTGATCCGCGTCTTCTACGAGGGCATGCCGTCCAAGGACCGCGAGCACGAGTTCGGAACCCGCCGTCGTCCCAGGCGCCGCGGGAAGCCGGTGCGAGAATGAGCGGAGGCTTCCCGTGGGCGACCTGCTCCGAGGAGGAGCTCTGGCGCCATCAGAGCAGAGCCAGGAACTGCCTCACGAAACCGGCGTTCCGACGTGGGCCTCGGCGCCGTGTGGAAGGGACCCCTGGTCGATGATGAGAGAGGGAACCAGGCCACCGATGACGACCAGATCGTCCAGAAAGTCTCCGAGCAACGTGGCGACGTAGAGACACGTGGCCCGTGTCCGGACGACATGCTCCGGGTCGTACCCGCCGGCGGACGTGGGCTTCTCAGCCACGCTTCTTCCCCCAGCGCAGGAGCTTCTTCCGCAGGAAGTCCGCAGCTTCGCGAGCTCTCTCCTGTTGGCCTTGGAGGTCGAGCCAGACCTGCACGGGATGGACGCACGGGAGGCCCTGCACCTCGGCGTTCCCCTGGAAGACGCCGTCATCCCTCGGCACGACCCACCGGAGATTGGAGCCCGTTTCTCCTTCCTCGAATCCGATGCGCTTCAAGGCACGTGCGTCCGGGAAGGAGGAGACATAGAAGGCAGCCGTTCGGAAGGCCGCGAAGCCGGTCAACAACCAGGCACCCGCGAGGCCGGTGGCTGCACACCGCTGGCCCTTCTTCCAGAGTCCCGCAGGTACCTTCTGCAACAGTTCTTCACCTGACCTCACCGGGACGTGGCCGCGCAGGAAGTGGTTGCCGTCGAAGTCGTGGTCTTCGGCCCAGGCGTCGAGAAGAAGGTCGGGATCCCTCGCCCGGATCGCGCCGGCTTCGTTGCGTTCGATGAGCTCCATCTCTTCGAGGCGGCGGACGATCCGGCTCGTGAACCCTTCACCCATGTCGGTCGAAGCGGCGAGCTCGCGCTGTGCGACGAACTTGCCGGGATGCATCAGGAGCCAGCGCGAGATGCGAGAGCTCTTGGGTGCGAACGGGCTCGATGGCCGCCCTCGTCGCTTGAACGGGTTGGGGTTGCCTCGAATGTGGATCCGCAGCCCCGGAGCCTCGAGCTGGGCGTTGCCGGCGAGGTCGAGCCAGGAGATCCCACCTTCCTTGCACACGCGCTGCCCGGCTTCGCCCATGTAGGGCACGGCGAGGACGGCCAGGGCTTTGCGACCCGGTCCCTCTTGCAGCTGCTGCAGTCGCTGCACCGCCAACCCCACGGCCGCCGCGTCCCCGGAGGGTTTCCACTGCACGTGGAACGTCCGGTTCCCCGATTGGATCCTGGCCTCGGCTCTAGCCCCTCGACCGGGGGAGGTGAGCTTCGCCGGCCGACCCTCCACGGCCTCTCCGAGGAGGGTGGCTGCCCGCTTCAGGGCTTCTTGCCTGGGAGGGGGTCTCATGGCTCTACTTCACTAAATATATCGCCTTGACCCACGGATCAAGTCAATCGCTGGAGGGATCGACGATACTGCGGGCCCGGGTCATCGACTCTCTTGGCGGCGCTGTCTTCGTGCTCTCCCGAGCGCTCGAGAGCGTGTTGCGGTGGGGCATGAGAGCCCGGGGCTTGACCTAACGTCCTGAACGTTCGATAGACTAACGCCGTGAACGTTAGACAGATCAACGAGCATCTCCTGGCCGGCCGTATCGACGCCGACGGGCTCTTCCCGCACCTCGAGGGTCTGGGCCAGTCCCCGGTCGTGTTCGAGATCGACTTCGGTCTGCGTGAGCTTCCCGAGGAGCCCGGTGTGCTGCTGGTGCGGGGGCCTCGCCAGTACGGCAAGAGCACCTGGCTCGAGGGAGAGCTCCGGGCCACCGTCGATCGCTTCGGTCCGGGCACGGCGTTCTATCTGAACGGTGACGAGATCGCGGACTCGGAGGCTCTGGTACAGGCGATCCGCGGGCTCGTACCCCTGTTCCGGAGTGAGGCTCCCGTGCGCCGCCTGTTCCTGGACGAGATCACGGCAGTCCGTGAGTGGGAGCGGGGACTCAAGCGGCTGATCGATGCGGGAGAGTTGCGGCAGGTCCTCGTCGTGACCACGGGGTCGCGGGCGACCGACCTGCGTCGTGGTGTCGAGCGACTTCCGGGGCGCAAGGGCCGCCTGGATCGCACGACGTTCCTGTTCACGCCCTTGTCGTTCGCGGAGTTCTCGCGGGTGTGCGGTGACCGGCTGGGTGCGGATGCCCTCCCGGCCTACTTGCTGTCCGGTGGGTGTCCTCTGGCTGCGGCCGAGATCGCCGAGCACGGTCGTCTTCCCGAGTTCGTGATCGAGATGGTGCGTGATTGGGTGCTCGGCGAATGCGCCGCGAGCGGACGAGATCGGAGCAGCCTGCTGGCCGTGTGGGAGGTCGTCCTCGGCCGCGGAGGCACTGCGGTCGGGCAGGCTGCCGTGGCGCGCGAGGCGGGCCTCGCCAACAACACGGTCGCGGCGGGATACCTCGAGCTCCTGTCCGACTTGATGTGTCTGGGAGTCGCCCACGCCTGGGACGCCAACCGCGGCGTCTCCGTCCGGCGCAAGCCCGCGAAGTTCCCGCCGATCAACCTGCTCGCCGCGGTAGCCTTCGACCGCGAGCGCCTGCGGACCGTCGACGACTTCCGTGCGCTACGGCCCCAGGTCCAGGGTCGCTGGCTCGAGTGGCTCGTCGCCCAGGAGGTCTCCCGCAGGGCCGCGCTACGCGGCGAGGACACTCCGGAGCTCCAGAACTACTGGTCCAGCAAGGAGCACGAGGTGGACTTCGTCGTCCGTCCCGACCTGTCGATCGAGGTGAAGAGGGGCGGAGCCAGTCCTCTCGAGTTCGCCTGGTTCCCCAGGACCTTCCCGAAGTCACGTCTGGTCGTCGTGGCGAGGGAGCCCTTCGAGGCCGATCAGGTCCGGGGCGTTCGGATGGAGGAGCTGCTGCTTGCGGAAGAGTGGTGACCGACGTGGTTCTCGCAGTTCATGCCCGTCCCAGTCGATGACCGTCGGGGATAGGCCTCGCGGATGGGGATCCCCTACCCCCTCCCCGACGCCGACCGGTCAGGGCTTCTCGCGCTCCCGCAGCGTGCGGCGCAGCAGAGGCAGCTGGGCAAGATCCTTCTCCCTTCCCGTGCGTTCCTTGAGCTCGATGATGGCAGCGAGGTCGAGGACCAGGATGCTCGTGTTCTCCTCCAGGTTCATCGGGTGACTTCGGGTCACGAGCGCTTCGTAGCCCAGGCCGCCGGTCACCGTTCCGAGCACGTCCAGCGCACCGGCGGTCGTCATCAGCAGCATGTGGCCTCCCGCCGCCAGGTCGTCCTCACTGGGCACGATCCTCTTCTTCGGCAGGTGCTCCCGGTAGCAAGCCTCGAGGTGCTCGAGCACGCGACAGAGTCGTTTCCTGTTCTGCTCGCTCTGCGAGGGAACGATGTCGAGATCGAAGGTCGTCGTCGGCACTCCTTGAAGCACAGCGCTGACTCCGCCCACGACGACGAATTCCACCTCGGCTTCCGTGAGTGCTTCGAGGATCTGCCGGAAGTCCACTGGGTCAGGCAGTCTCCCTCAGCGCTTCCACAGCCTCGACGTGCTTCTGCAGGACCTCGAGCCTCTCCAGCGGAGTCAGGGAGAGCATCCAGCGAATCAAGGTGACATCCACACCGTCATCGGCGGGAGATGTTTCCAGTGAGAGGCCAGCGTCCATGGACGCATTCTAGCGCGGCCCACCCAGGGGCCTGGCCTCGAAGGCCGGCATCACCGAGCGGGGGCAAGTCCCAACCGATCTCTCAGCGGCCCCGTCGCGAGGCCAGACCGGCCCTGGTGCCCAACTGGTGGCCCGGGAGGGCCGACGCTACCCTGCTGGTTCGAGCGCCCGTAGCTCAGCAGGATAGAGCACCGGTTTCCTAAACCGGGGGTCGTGGGTTCGAGTCCCGCCGGGCGCGCCATTGCTGGGACGTTTTCGCACCACGGCACTGCGTGAACAGCTCGGTAAACAAGCGTCTTGACCAATGACGGCGACCTTCGAGTACGAAGAACTCACCACAGCCGACCTTCGTGTCGACGCCATCTACAGGGGGAAGGCGAAGAAGGGGCCACGGCAAATGCACCACCGCGACCCGTTCAGCCCGCTCCTCGGAGTGAGGGCCGAGGCAGGATTCAGGTGGCGCGGCAAGATCGAGTCGAGTCCATTCATGGTCATCTACTCTGACTTCATCCAAGCCGAGTGGCCGGACCGGATAGATGAGACGACAGGCCATGTCGTCTACTTTGGAGATAATCGGAAGCCGGGAAACGACCTGCACGATGTGCCCGGAAACCGGTGGCTACGAGACACCTTCGCGTCTGCGCAAGAAGAAAACAGGAGTCAAGTAATGCCCACTCTTGTGTTCTCGAAGGGACCTCGCGGGCGAGATACGCACTTTCGTGGACTTGCGGTTCCGCTCGACCTTGTTGCGATCTGGAGATCCCATCGGGGACAGCGATTCCAGAACTACCGCGCCACTTTCGCGATCTTGGACGAGTTGACTATCCCTCGGGAGTGGATCGACTCTCTCGGGAGGGGGAAATCGAGTACCCATGGCCGAGTCCCCGAGGCCTGGAAAGGGTGGGTGAAGACCGGAGAGGTCCGGCCGTTAAGTGCTGCGCCGGTGACCCGCCTGCGGTCAAAGGACCAGCAATTGCCGGACAACCCGACCCACGCGAAAACGCTCGAAGCCATCCACTCTCATTTCCCCAAGGCGGTCGCGCACAAGTTCGAACACTTCGCGAAGTGGCTAGTCGAGCAGATGGACGAAAACGTGATCAGTATTGATCTGACCAGGCCATGGCGAGACGGTGGACGTGACGGCGTGGGGCTCTACAGGATTGGTCCGGCGCCGAGTTCTATTTCGGTTGAGTTTGCAATTGAGGCGAAGTGTTACAAGCCAGGAAAGACAAGTGTCGGAGTCAAAGACATGTCTCGGCTGATCTCGAGGCTACGCCATAGACAGTTTGGGGTCTTGGTGACGACGAGCTACGTTCACAATCAGGCATACAAAGAAGTCTCCGACGATGGGCACCCCGTTGTGATCCTCTCCGGGGTCGACGTGATCGGGTTGCTGCCTCCCCACCTCCGGCTAGAATCAGCGATCAGGCCCTGGCTGGAAGCTCGGTTTCCTGTCGATTGACGTTACCTCGATAGGGGACTCGTTCTGAGTTCGTCCTGACCCGATAGCGTTCCCGCATCTTCGGCGTGTTTCAGATGGCCTAGCTGGGGATGCAGGACCTCGAGTCGAACTGCCGTGGACTCCCGGATCTGCTGAAGCAGGTATGCAGCGATGTTCCAGGCAAGGAGTGGCGGAACGCTGTTGCCGATCTGTCTGAATGCTCCGTTCATGCTCGAACGGAAAACGAAGGAATCGGGGAAGGACTGTAGCCGCGCAGCCTCTTGAACCGTGATCATCCTCGCCTGGTCGCTGTCGTAGTGAATGTGGCTGTACGAGTCCTTGCAGAGGTGGGCCGTCAAGGTCCTGACAGGCTCGTCGGGGCGGAGCTTCCACCACTTGTTAGGGAACTTTGAGTCGTCATAGGGGGGCACGCAGGCCTTCCTGATCGCCTGAAGCTCCTCCGCTTGCAGGTTCTGTCCCCGCTCTCGGGCCTTGGCCTGGCAGAGTCTTGCGTAGTTCTCCTCCGCGATCTGGAGCGCTCTGGGAAACTCGTCGCCAGGTTCCATCAGGCGGAAGATGTTGACGTCCCGTCCCGACTCGAACGTCGTGTGCCGCGTGAGGTGATGGTGTGCGGGTATGCCATCAACCACCTTGAGCCCAGGCCAGTTGCGCATCAGCCTCGCGTAGGCGCTATCAGCTTTCCGGGTGTAAGAAACGCTGCCGGTCGATTCCCAGTAACGGTTGGTCCTGGTGAACATCGGCTCGCGATTTTGACGGTATTCGGGGAGGTCCCCGAGCGCGTCCTTGGCCGTCACTGGAGTCGGCAGGATGGACTCGGCTCGAGGCGAGGGAAGCCACCAGTTGTTGCTCTTGAACATCTGGCCCTGCCCGGGGGAATCACGTGTGTTGACCCGGCTCAGTGCGGCCTTCCTGTTGATGTCCATACCTGCGGGCATAGACGAGGTGTCGAAGCGCGGAAGGGGAAACCCTGGATTCGCGATCCCAAGCTCCTCGTGAAGAGCCAAGAGGAAAAAACGCTCGCGCCACTGCGGGACACCGTACGCCGCGGCATTGAGGAGCGAGTAGGCCGGAACGTATCCCATCTCGTGCAATCTCCTCGCGGCGAGGAAACCGAAGTTCTCCTTTCCATGATTGAGGAACTCCGGGACATTCTCCATCAACACGGCGAGCGGCTGCAGTTCCTCGACATGATCGATGAACCGTTCGTACAGCTCTCCGCGCTGATCGTTCTCGAAGAAGCCCAGCTGCTTGAGGCTGTTGATCTTGGCCTTCCCGATCCGCGAGAAGGTGGGGCACGGAGGACCGCCGACGACCAGGTCGACGGCGGTCTCGACCGGGTCCCCTGTCATGCCCGCAAGCAGCCTGGCCGTTGTCTCCTCGGCGTGGCGGGTTGCCGAGTGCCCTTCCGGGTCATCTCGGTGCAGATTGAAGGCAAACGACCGTGCGGCATCTGTATCTGCCTCGATTCCCCCCACGGACTCGCAGCCCGCGGTGACGAAACCCAGACTGAGGCCACCACAGCCCGAGAAGATGTCCAGGACCCGCGGCCTTGCACCTGTACGGAGCCGTTCGATCTTCCTCGCAACAACCTGAGACCTGGTGCGTGTCAACTCCCTTGCTCCGGGAGCGGATGAGGTTATCAGGTCGGACGCGCACGCACCGTGGACAGTTCAGGCCCCGCGACGCAACTCAGGGTCTCTTCTGCGACTTGCCGCCTCGCAAGGGAAGCGAGACCCTGAAGGCAGCACCCTTGCGCCTGCCATCGCGCAGGAGCGAGATCGCTCCTCCATGCTGCTCCAGGATGCTGGAGGCTATCGTTAGGCCCATTCCCTTGCCCCCCTCCTTGAGGGACATGTGGGGCTCGAAGATCTGGTCGGCAACCTCGCCCGGAATGCCAGGGCCATTGTCCGCGAACACGATCTCGGCGGACCTGTCCTTGGCTTCCAGCTGGACCTTGATGCGAGACTGGCGGTCAGTTCCTCCCAGCCAGTCGATCGAGTTCGCCGTCAAGACGTGAAGAAAGCGGTGGAAGGTCTGGGGTCGCATCGACGATCGAAGCAGCCCATCCTCGGGAACCTCGATCTCCATCTGGACTCCCTGAGCATCGAGAAGGGGCTCGATCATCGCGAGGAAGCTCCTCAGTTCCCTGGCGATGTCCATCGAGTACCGCCGCTTGGTGACCACCTCGGACATGGGCTCGACGAGAGACAGGCGCGACTTGAGAGTGACCAGTTCCGACTCGAGTGACCTGACCGCAGCGGACAGCTCCTTTCGCCCTCGCGCCATCGTGCGAATGGAACCGATGCGTTCGCCCATGGCTTCGATCACCGGCTCGATCGTGGTGTGAATCCCGGTGAGCGCCTGTCCGGCCGCGGCAAGTTCCACGAGCCCCTCGACAACGTGGCGGTCGCTTGCCGCCTCTCGCTCGGCATGGTCGTGCGCTCGCTTCGCAAGAGCCTTCATTCGTCCCGACAGGCGACCGTTCGCCTGAGCCGCGAGCTCCTCGATCTCCAGGGCGATGGGGTGCCTTCCGTTCAGCTTGACCCGCCCCGGCTTGCGTCTTTCTCTCCGGGCAGGGTGGCGGATTGTCTGGCGTTCTGCCTCTAGGATCTGGAGGACAAACAGCACGAGCCGTCTGAGGTGCTCGAAGGCCTCATTGCTGATCAGCCCTTCGCGGTTGGTCTGATCGCGTAGCTGTGGGTTCCCATCAGCCGTGAGGTGAACGAAACCGACGATCTGGTTGTTGCTGAGGCGAACGACCGGATTGTTGACACGCCTCTGATCCAGCCGGAGCCAGTCGTCGTGAGGCTCGCCGTAGGGCCAGATCCGGAAGCCGTCACGGTAGGTGCTTACGCCGGACCAGTGACGAAGCCAGGCGCGGACCTCCATTCGTGAACCGATACGGGCGAGTGATTCCGTCTCCAGATCAAAGGCGTGGAATCGGATCCAGACGGGGCCACACCGGAGTTCTTCTTGCCCGTTCCAGGGAACCGTGGTCACGGACCGCCCGTTCAGCTTGACCAGGATCGACCGTTCACCATCGAAGCAGGCCTCCACGTGATACGGAGAACGCTCGAGGAATCCGTCGCCGACCGTGCCCGAGTAGTCGGGGAACTCATCGGAGCGAACCTCGATGCGGAAGGAGTCATCCCTGGTCTGAGGAGGAATGAGTCGCGACAGGCGTGTGCAAAGCCTCCGGAACGACCGCTCGGTCCACTCCCCGCGAAGGGAAGACATGATCAGCGCCGTTCCACTCTTGTTGATCGTCTGGGGCTTGCGGAACTCCCATGGGCTCTGGATGTCCGAGAGCATCCTGGAATCGTCGGAGTACTCCTCCCAGTCGAAACGGGCCCGCAGTTCATCCTTCTGGCGCCGCGGCCGTGTGACGAGCTCGAGATTGGCAGCGAGCTTGTCGACGGCGAAGCGGCCGACCCCCTTCTCTCCAAGCATTCTCCGCCCCTTGCGAGTCCTCCGCCTGCGCCCGCTTCCCTTCTCCGAGCTGGCAGGTTCCATCCAGCGATGCAGGAGCGTGTCGAGGTCCATTCCATCGCCGTCGTCCTCGACGACGATTCTCCCGGCGGGCTGGGTCACTCCCTCGAAGCTCAACGTGACCTGGGTGGCGTCCGCATCGTGGGCGTTCTTCACAAGCTCGGTGATGGCAACCACGTCGTCGCTTATCAGCTCTTCCCCGAGGATCCTTAGCAGCCGTGCCCGGGGGCGGAACGTCGTCTTGCCCGACCGGATGGTCTTCTTTCCTTCACCCGCAGGAGCCTTGCCGTTACTTCGCGTCTTCGTCTTGGTCGGGCTCATCGGCACTTCTCCGTTTCGAGGGTCCTGAGAAAGCTCTTCGCGATGGCCGCGGCCATCACGGGCGGTACTGCATTCCCCAGCTGGATCCACTGCTCGGATGCGGAGCCACAGAAAGGGTGATCGTCAGGAAACGACTGCACACGGGCCGCTTCGCGGAGCGTGAGAGACCTCGACTGGTAGGGATGGATGTAGCCGTTCCCATCCTTCGCGAGGTGAGACACGATCGTCTTGCAGGGCATGTCCGGTCGGAGCTTCATGTACTTGTCGTCGAAGACGTCTGCCCGGTAACGCATCAGGTCGTCTCTTCCGTGCCGGGCAATCGCATGCACGCTGTCCTCTCCGGGTTCCAGGATCCGGTACAGCTCGAGATCACGATCGTTGTGATACCGCGTGTTGTGATTGAAGAGAACTCCCGTCCTCCTGACCAGGTCGAACTTGCGCAGGTAACGCCGCGTCCGCCGATCTTCTTCAAGATCGGGAGCGGGGTCGACGGCAACGCCCTCTCCTTCACCAGGCCCGACGTGGGGAAGGTCGAAGATGGCCTCCTCGAGGGTGATGGGGGGGAGAGCGTCCAGGTCGAAGCTGCTTGACTGGCGGTTCTGGTACTCGGGCGGCGGCCTGAAGGGCATCGTCTTCATTCTCGATGCCACGAGGAACATCCTGTTCCTGTCCTGGGGCACGCCGAACTCGACCGCGTTGAGCTTCCAGATCTCGGTCCTGTATCCGGCCGCCTCCTCCAGGTAGCGGGCCGCCTCTTCCATGTAGGTTCGCATCCCCTTCTTGGCGGAGTGCATCCCCGGGACGTTCTCGAGTAGCACGAGCCGTGGCTTCAGTTCCACGGCCGCAGCGAGGACGAAGGTGAAGAGGTCGTTGCGCCCGTCCTCGCCTGCGAAGTAGCGGTGTCTCGTTGCCTTGGAGCGGAACCCGGCGTTCGAGAAGCCCTGGCAGGGGGGGGCGCCAAGAAGGACCGTGGGTTTCTTGCGCCGTAGACGGCGGAGGAGTTCTCCGTTTTCGAGGTCCTCGACGCTCTTGCACAGGACTCGATCGTCCGGGACGGAGGGGTGGTTGAGCTTGTAGGTGTTGATCGCCGCCGGGTTGCTATCCAGGGCCAAGGAGGTCCGGAAGCCAGCCCGCTGGAAGCCAAGGGAGAGACCCCCTGCTCCGCAGAAGAGGTCGACAGTGTCGGGTTCCTCTACGCTGACCCGGGTGACTTCCTCCTTGCGATAGGTGCTGCAGAGCTTGCGGACAGCGCACTGCCCGCAAAGCGGATTCCGGGCCTTGCAGGTCGACCGTCCGTGGGCGACCAGGTTCACGTGAAGTGGATAGCGAAGGCTGGGCGGGATGAGGTCGTCGAGGACCTTCTGCAGCTTCTTGTGATCGAGACCATTCAGGTCGAGCCCAAGCTCGGAGTACGGTCCGATCCTGGCAAGGATCCTTCCGACATGAGTGTCCACGGGGAACACTTCACGCCCGAGCGAGTACATCATGATGCAGTACGCACTCTTGCGACTGATCTCGGGCAAGGAGCACAGGAAGTCGCCGAGCTCCTCGTCCGACCAGGTTCGAACGGGCTCGAGCGTGCACGAGCCGAATCGTTCGACCAGCGTGGAAAGCGCTCCCAGGAGGCTCTCGGTCTTCTTTGCGGACAATCCTCCGGAATGGATGAGGCGAGTGACCTTCCTCGCCGGAGCCGCGAGGAGATCGTCCCAGGTGTCGAACGCGTCCTTCAGCGCGTGGAAGGCCTCCTGGTAGGCGCCCTCGCGGGTCTTCCTGGAGAGGATGATGTAAACGAGTTCATCCACAGGATCCTCGGGGTTCCCGAGGCGGGGGGTTCCGTGAACGAGCGCAAGGATGCGAGAGAGCTCGCGGATATGGGCGATGCCGTCGTCGAGTCTCTTCGAGACTCCCTCGCGATCTGAGCCTCGTGGAAATGACAGAAGCGAGGCCCCTTCGAGGGTCTGGTTGATCAGGTGCTTTCTCCAAGTGCCGACATAGCCGGGGAAGCTCCTAGGCCGGTGAAGGAAATCGCGACGCTCCCTGTCGTCGGGGGGCCAGCCGGCTTCCGGGCCAAGCTCACGCCCACGAGGGCCTCGTCGGGCGCGCGCCTCAATTGCCACTTCCTTTTTCTTGCTCTTCCCACGGGTCGTCCGGCTGCCCATGAGGAGATGATTCCAAAAAACCAACCGGGTATCGAGCTCGATGAGGACAGCGAGGTGCTCCTCCGCCGCGAAGTGACCGAGAACGACGTCCAGCCAGCGAAGTTGCACCGCTACTGATTCCCCCCCACCAACTCCCGAGCAGAGCGGAAAGTTCGTCGGAAGCCGCGGTGGCTTCGTTGGGTGACTCTTGCTCGGCTCGCGAGCGAACAATGCGTGGCTAGGCCTACCCGTGGCGGGGGTGAAGTCAAGACCACTCGAGTGAATGAGCTTCGAGACCGTTCTGGACGAAGCCTCGAAGAGACCACAGCTCGGTAGGCGTCTGACTCAAGCGCGGTGAGGAGAACAGCTAGCTGGTTGGCAGCTCTATCTCGATAGGTTTCCGACGGATCCGCTAGGCCCCCTCTTGAGCGTGTTCTTCGCCATCGACCTGTACTTCCTCGCGTTCCTTCAGGAAGTCGATTGCCTTGAGGATCTGCTTGGTTTGCTTTGGAGTAGGGATCCTCGTCCAGCCATTCTCGGCATACGTCTGTACCGTCGTGAGACATCCGAGCATCGCGGTCCAGGCGCGGTACTGCATCCCATGCGAATCGAGGTACCTGCTCGTCCTCTGAAAGACGCGTGCGTATTCATCGGCCGTCATTGCCATGACCGCCTCCTGTCGCCGTATCTCCTCATCCGTTAGACGCCGGGCGACGTTTCCGTCCCTAAAGGCACCGACGTTCGGAAGTGGCAGACCTTCGCCGAGGACGTTCTCGAGTGCATCGGGAACGACGACGTCTAGGTTCTGGACGACTGCCCAGCAGTCGTGTCTCTTCGCCCACTCCGTCACGTTCTTGCCCTTCTCGATGGCCGTACCCGTGATGCAGTCGTGCACTCGGGGCATCCAGTCTCGAAGCAGATCCTCCAGCACGTCCGCAATCGCCTGCCCTCTCCAGATCTGATCCAGGTCCAGTCGGCGAAGCGTGCGGTAGGAAACAAGCGACACCGTGTACGTGACCGCATTCGCCCGGTAAGCCGAGAAGCCAATGCGTCGGGCAACCATCTCGGCCGCCTTGAACAGGATTACACGTGACACGATGTTTCGGTAGTCAGCCTCCTCGGGAAGTGTCTCACCAATGCCTGTCATGAAGTCGACGAAGTTCTTCTGTCCGCCTCGGCTCACGATGTGGGGCTTCTGATTCCAACTGTTCTCCGATCTCGCCAGCAGGGCCTTGTCAATCCTCTGGCTCTTCGGTGTCCTCGCATCGAAGGCTCTCTTTCTCGCTTCAGTCGTTCCGTCCCTCGAGCGCGCGACTTCCCACTGCCCTCGCGCCCTCTCGTAGAACCAGCGAGTGGTTTCGCCCGGTGACCAGATTCGCTCCGAGAGCTGCTGGAGCAAGACGTGGTAGGGGTGGTTTGCCGAGAAATCGGTCTCGTTGACCTTGTTTTGGGTGTTGGAGTATCGGCTGATGTTCGGAACCAGCGTATCCAGGTACTCAGGATCAACAACAGTGATCTTGACCTGGACCCGGACCCTCGAAAGGTCGACCTTGTCTTGCTTCCTCGCACGATGAATCGATGCCGTCGTCTGTCCACCGTTGACGATCTGAAGGCCCTTCATCTGCACAATGCCCCTCGAACCGTCCGCTCGCGCGCCGAACTCGAGCTGTTCGACCGTGGCCGAGATTCCGTTGTTGAAGGCGAGAAAGTGGTCGGGGTCGTCCTCCAGAGTCTTCCGGATACCCTTGTTCACCTTGCCCCGCGCTTGCAGGAAAGAACGGACGTTTAGCTCCAGCAAGCGGGCTCCATGCTGGTCGTAGAGATCATGAAGCAGATCTCCCGGGAAGATGGTCAGGAAGCACTCGTGATCATCGACCTCCACATTCGACCGGACGAATGGCAATGACTCGCCGAGATAGTCCATGAGGTCTATGGTGACCGCGTCATAGGGCAACCCCGACGTACAGACTCGATGAAGCCGGACATGATCCCAGACATCGAGCTTCACCTGTGGAAGTCCCTCCGGCTGTTCGAGCTCGGCTGCCTTCGCGATTCCATCCACCAAGACGACTACCCGGATCCCGGACACGTCTCCGCGATTCACGTGCAGGAGCTGAAACATGTCGGCAGCTGTCGATGAAGGTTCCATTTCTTTGTGGACGGCCTTCTGCGCAGATTTGAAGACCTGTAGAGCTCGCTTCGCGGCGGCGATAATCTGGGCCCCGGAGACCATCGGGGAGGAGTCCTCATTCGGCCTCGATTCGCCGGAGATCGTGACCACGAGATCGACTCTCTGGTCGACTTCGGATATCGCGTAGGCATTGGCCTGGGCGTTGGCGTTGCCCATCTTCTGTTGGGGGAAGTTCACCGGCTCCAGGTCCGGAAGGTCGCCCCCATCGCAAAGCCTCTCGAGGAACTCCGCCGTGAGTGCCTCCTCCCTCGGAATGCGCGACTGGACGTTATCCGGGCCGACCGCGCCCAGTCGCCTCAACCGGACGCCATCGCGAAAGTCCTCGAGGAACTCAAGAAACCGTCGATCCTGAACCTCAGTTACCGCAGGCATCCCCGCCCTCCTCGATGATCATGTGAAACGAGTCCTCGTTGACTCGGAAGCCTTGGGCTGCGTCGAGACTGACTTCGTAGCGCACCTTCTTGACCCCGTCAGGAAGATCCTCCCTGAGGAGCCTGGGGAAGCCATCCTTCACTTCGTGGTGGATGACGTCGCTGACTTGGTACCTGGTTCTCTCGTAGAGCTCCTCGTGGACATCGAGGTATCCGACCTCCACCAATCCCTCATCCAGTAGGTCGCGCACGTCGTCTGGGAGACGGCTGCGAAGACTACTGATCATTTCAGGCAGCGTCTCACCGGTGGTCTCGTTCGAATGCACCTGTACGACGGTGAGAACCAATGACAAGACCCCATCCTCGTCGAGCTGTTGAACATTGCTAATGGAGACCTTCTCGAGAATCGGTGCCCGGCTGGTCTTCACTTCCAGCGCCCAGTCGGCGAACTGGAAGTCCTGGTTGGCGCCCTTGCACCCTCTCCATGCCGGAAGGACCACCATCGGATGGATACGTGGCAGGAGATGCTCACGCAGGACATAGAGCTCACCAAAAAGCCCCACCTGTGATTCCGGGGACAACCCATCCGGTCGATTCTGTCTGAGGAACGACTGCCAGCGACCGAGCCGGGAATGAAGGGCGCGAACGGCTTCTCCTTCCCCCTTCATGGTAGTCAGCACTGAGCATACGTCCTCGCAGAGCGCGAAGAACACGTCTCGGTAGCGTGCTTCGGTGAGCTGGAGGAGGATCTGCATCATCGAGTGTGATGAGCCTGGATCTACCGGTGAAAGATCGATCTGGAAGCCGGCAGAACTGGGCCACTTGACGATGCCGGCCAAGCTGTCTGCGCTCGCGACCAGCTGCATTGCTTCCAGCCCATCGGAGACTCTGCGGGCCGCACGGACATCGACGACGGTGATTCCCGAGATCAGCTTTCCCTGGTATGGCCCAGCAGCTCCGGTGACATCGATACCGGAAACGGAAGTCCTGTAGAAGCCTCCGCTCATTGGAAGCCGAGTTCTTCCTGCTGGTAGACGTTGTTGACTGTGTACGTGACCTTCGTAGAGGAAAGCTCGTTGACACTTGGAAAGCTGATCGCGAATCCAAGGATCGGCAGTGCGCTGTCTTCTTCCGACTTCCCATTGCCGCTATCCAGCGGGTAGAGCATCAGCAGTCCCTCCTCTTCGGATCGGATCTCCCTCAGAAAGATCCCTGAGGGCGCCGGCGGCCTCTTTCCCTTTCGTCTTCCTGCCGCGTGCTCTATCTCCCAATCCGCTCTGCTTCGTTCCAGCTCTTTCTTGTACCGATCGGTCGTTTTGTCCAGTCCTGCGGTTTCGTGGTTCGGGCTTACGAGTCTCTTGATGCGATAGTGATCCTCGGATTTCAGCTGCTTTCGGAACGCATGATCCTCATTGTCGTTCCAGTCCCGCTGGACATTGCTCCCGGTTATCTTACCGATTGCAAACTCTCCACCCTTGCCCGCTACTCCTGTAGCTACCAGGATCCGCCAGCGGATCAGACGATCCCTCTCCATCTCTTTGCGGATGTACTCATGCAGAAGGTGTGTCTTTACCTTGTTCGCGGACTTGTGCTCTTGGTATGCCTTCAGGAATCCAAGAACGTGGTCGCTGCTGACCTGTTCCCACTCCCAGTTGACGGGACTCTTGCTCGAGTCAACCTTCCCGCCTTCCGTCTTGGCGTTGATGACGAGTTGGACGCCAGCTTCCCAGTTGTTCTGGATCATGTCCTTCTTGCGTGAGAAGTCGATCGTTTCGACGATCGATCCCTGAAACGTCACTTGCCTCGACTCCCCATGACGCATCTTCACGGCGGAGGTCACCAGCATCTCGGGGTGGGATCGCACTCTCAGGCCAAAATCCTCCGGCGTGCACTTCAGCATGGCCATCCTGTCGAACTCCAATCTCAGTTCCTCCGTCGCATCGGCGATCTGGGAGAACCAGCGGCACAGCCTCTGTGTCGTGTAGAGCCTGCAGAGATCCAAGTACCCGGGGCGATACCCGAACCAGCGCCCCATCTGCATCAGGGTGTCATACATCTTGGAACAGCGAAGGAAATAGCTCACCGACAGGCCCTCCAAGGTCAAGCCGCGTGAGAGCTTGTCCCCACCGATCGCAATGACGTTGAGCCCATCTGGATGGTCGTCGTAGTTGAGATCCTCTCCGGACTGTCCGTGTATCTTCCGTACTTCGATCGACTCGACTGCGCGCCTCAGACCAATCTCGACGTCGCACCAAGCATGCGAGGGATTCTGGTAGATATCATCATCTCTGGATCGGATCTTCTCGGAGGTCTTCGTGAATCCATCATCGATGACCTCACCGTCAAGACCCGAGACGCCACGCTCCCAGAGGTCCCGGAACTCTTCGAGTAACGCGGTGTTCGCGACGCTGTTTCGGAGGCGATCTCGGACCTGCGAGACGACCTCGGAGATCTGATCGTGCACGCGTCCCTGAACATCGACGAAACGGGTCACGTGAACGAGCATCGAGTTGTGCCTTTTTCCGTCTCCTCGGAGCTCCCTCGCACAGCAGACAAGGAAGAAGGAGAGAATCGCCCTCCTCAGGGAGGGGGGGAGCTCGTCCCTGCCTTCATACCTGGGCACATGGTCCTTCTTGTGCGACTCGGGCATCCAGCAGCTGTCACCAGCGACGCCGGCCGAGGAGGTGTTGATCGACGCATCGGTCACCACCCGGGTTATCGGTAGGCCGGGGTCCTGATCATCGGAACGCCGGTTCCCGAAGATCACGGTCGGGCCGACATGGTTCGACGGTGTTGGTAGCGTCACGATGAAGCTACGTGGGAAGAGATCCTCGCCGATCAACAGCCCGTCTTCTCGGTCGATTCCTGATGCCGCTAGATTATGAATGAGCACGTTCGCGAAGGGTGTGGCGGTGTAGCCGACGTAGCTACTCTGATCGAAGAGGGAGAGCAGTTTTCTGATCTGCTTGTTGATCTTCGACGGATCATGTTCCGGGTCCACATCGCCGTAGTCATCAACGGCTCCTTTCTTGGTGTTGACCGAGCCAACATCGGACTCGTCATCGACCACGAAGAGGGGAAGCGCTGGAACGTAGCGCTGGCCCTGGGCGTCTTTCGCACTGGCGAAGTTCACCACCCAGTTGAGAAGGTGTTTCAGGACGGTGGCGTTCTTCTTGACCACAAAGACGATAGGGTTACCGCCTGGGTGGATCGCGAACTGATTCGCGATTGAGGTCTTGAAGTCGTTCCTGCGCGTCGTCACCGAATCAACACGCTGCTGGATCGGGGACACCCGATCCACACCGCAGCTTCGCCTCAGCTGTTTCCCCGGGTCGGAGGAGTCGTGGTGATACGAGTACCCCAGGAATCCTTCCTCAGCACGAATCTGTGTCTGGATCCTGAGGTTCTCGTTAAACCCAGTCAGCACAACGATGACCTTGTATCCCGCGTCGACGGCCTTGTTCATGACGCCGACGTAGTGGGCGGTCTTGCCGGACTGAACGAGCCCGACAACTAGGCCTCTTCGGTCCCAGGCACCTTCTCGCACGGGGTTTCCCATCAGGTTGAGCACTCGGTCCGTGGACTCCTCAAGGCGAGCGAGCACCTTGCTGCTGAACGACTGCTGCCCCAGGTACGTCTTGTATCGGAGCCAGAACCGCCACTCGATGTCCGCGCTGCGCTGGCGAAGCCAGTCGTCCCAGTCTCGGTCATCCCCGCGCATCTCGCTTTCCCGACCGATCACTGTCTGAAACTGCGACTCGAGTTCTCTTGCGAGACGTCCTCTTTCCTGGTCAGAGAGGTCGAACCCGTTCGAGTCACACACTCGATCCACTGTCGTTCGAATCTGCTCTCTCGTGAGGTTCTGCTCCTGCTGAAGAAACAACGCGGCGAAGTTCGTGGCCATGCTGTAAGCATCCATCATGCGAGCTTCTCCTCGATCAAGGCTGCAACGATGGCCGAGGCTTCTCTGCCCTGAAAGGCCGGGAACTGCTTGATCAGTTCCCATGCATCGGTGCGATCCGTCCCGTGTTCGGCGAGGGCCTCGTGGACATTTCTGATGTGACCCCTCAGCGCCCTGCTCTGTTCCCCCTCGAAGGGCCCTGCGTCGCCCTCCTGGTTCTCCGCGCTATCGATCCAGATGCGCCGTACCGGCACCGTCTCCTCAATCAGTCGGAGAAGGGTCTCGAGGCGCTTATGGTTGTCTTCTGGAAGTGAGTCAATGAGGGCCTTCAGGACAGGGTTCTTGCGATCGATGCGGTAGCTAAACGACTCGCCCTGCCGCTTCCTGCAGACCCACGGATAGGCATGCTTGTCCCGAGCTGCCGGTGTTCTCGGACCATATCTGCCGCGGTGAGAGTAGACCTCTTTCGCCCGCTCCCGAACCGTTTTGGCAAGCCCTTGCAACCAGTGCGCCAGGACTGGCGGGGCCAACGCCGTCGATTTCTTGACGTCGATCTGCCATTCGTGATCCATCGAGTTCGGGATGTCGACGCGGATTCGCGCGAGCTTGTAGTGCTCTTCTTTTTTCCACCCGTTCCTTCCGGGACCGAGTCCGAGCCATTCACCCGCAACAATAAGGCGCCGGTTCCTGTACAGGTAGAAGCCTTGTTGTGCATTCCATCCCGAAGGCCCCCCCGCGTTACGGTGCTCGTCGTGACTCTTGGTCAGGTCGGTCTCACAGAAGCGATCCTTGTGAGGGAGCACGAATCCCTTGAGTTTCACCTCGCGGAAACTCTCGGTAGTCACATTGGCTGGAAACCTCTCAGGCGAAAAGACCTGAGTGGCCGCGTTTCGCTCGACGAAGGGATCCCAAGGAGCCAGGGGATCGCCGTTGATGAAGATCTTGAGTCCCTTCGCGGAGCGATCGCCGAGGAAGCGATGAAACACCATCTCGAGATGCTCCCGGACCCTCGCCACCACTCGGACGAAGTGCTCCTCCGCCGTCGCGCTGCCACGGACACCTGGTGCATTGCCCAGGACTCGGTCCAGCACTTCGAGTAGAACCTGCGTTCCGCTTTCGAGTCCCCTCCTGTCAAGCTCGTCCGCACGATCTCCCGTGTCCTCGTGTGCAGTGCGGAGCAGATGCCATCCACTGACTTCCGGATTGGCAAGGTAGTCTAGGTCCCAGCGGCGCAAGGCGGCTCGCCCGAGAGCCGTACGGGAGGTCACGGTCAGACGCCTGGCCTGTGAGAATGATGCTGTCTTCAGTCCAAGTCCGAATCGCCCGAGATCGTTAGGATCTCTTTCCTCGACGGGGCTCTTGCTTCCCAGTCGCATCGCATCGACGAGCTCGTTTTCGGACATCCCGTCCCCGTCGTCGACGACGGTGATCCACGCGGAGTCCGGGGACCACTCGAAGCGGAGCCAGACGTTCCTACAGTTCGCGGCAATGCTGTTGTCGATCAGATCAGCAATTGCCGTCGGTAGCGTGTATCCGTGGGCCCGCATCGACTCGGCCATGGCCGATGCATCCGGCGGGACCTCGTCAAAGTCCCTTCCTACGGAGGTGATTTGCGTCTCTTGCTCGATGTCGTGCCCCCTCTACATCCCTTGAGACTCTCTGAACGGATTCGATGTAGCGTGTTCGGTCACTCCCCCAGCCACCGCGGCGAGCCTGCCCAACGGGCTCCTCGCCAATTGCCCACTGGCTGAGGACGTCGAGAGAGTAGCAGCATCAGAGGGATGTTGTCGCGTCGCAAGTCGCAGGCCTGTCTACTCACTACGGAGTAGGCGGTGCGCAAGGCCGGGACCACCCCGCGAACCGCACAGGTCAAGATGATGGGTTCATCGACGTTGGATCTGCTGCGCGGACGATGCTCTCGGCGGGCTGCGAAACACCATGGGCCCGTGCTATGGGGGGCGATCCAAACGAGCGGTCGTACGACAATCGCGTCGAAGTCGACGCCGCTGTGACTCAAGAAAGTGTTCGTTGTCTCGCCGGTCTCGGTGCCCTCACGAAAGATGTCGTGACCTGCGACCTGCAGACCGCACTGGGCGTGCACGGCTCTCACTTCACACGGCTCGACTGCGTCGCTTCGGCCGAAGTGGCTAGCGGCCGGACTCGTTGAGCGCCTGACTCTCGTGAACGTATCGAGGAGGCTCCCTTGATCCAGAGGGGATTCCAGAGGCAGGAATTGTGTCATCACTCGGTGGGGTAGCGCGTCAGCGGTCTCCGACCGGGGTGCTCGTATGCTCCATCTCCACGTAGGCGCACAGACCGTTCGCCAAGACCATCTGCCGCGGCGTCTTGCAAGCAGCCTCCAACAGCGGAGGCGAGCCAACGAGCACGCACACACACTTCGCCCTACTCGTCGCCACGTTCAACCGATGCGGGTCGAGCAGGAACTCGAGTCCCCGCGGTGCGTCCTCCACTGACGAGCTCGTCAGCGAGTAGATCACGACGGCCGCCTGCTGGCCCTGGAACTTGTCCACCGTGCCGACGCTCACCTTGTCGAGGCGATCGGAGAGCGCTCCCACCTGCGAGTTGTAGGGGGCGATCACGAGAATCTCATTTGGGGTGAGCGGAGCGACCACGCCCTTGCGGTTGCGCCACTCGAGGCCGCTGCCGAGCAGCGCGTCCACGATCTCCGCGATCGCCTCCACCTCCTCCGGGCAACGACTCTGCCGGTTCTCGTGCTCGCAAGCCACGAAGTGGAGCCCGCTCTTCTGGAACGGTGTGTCGCCCAGCAGCGCCTGCTGTTCACAACCCTCGCGCGACTGCAGTCGGCCCTCGTAGTACAGCTCCGACGTGAACCTGCAGATGTCGGGATGCAGCCGATACGTCTCGTCGAGGAACAGGCCCCTTTCCGGCGGCATCGTGGGATGCCCGTCGAGGTAGTGCTCGAGCGCTGCGATCTCCGCACCCTCGGGGTGCGCGGCCTGCTGCGGCTGCTGGAGCTGCTGCGGGTCGCCGAGGAGGACGAGGTTCTTCGCACAGCGCGTCGCAGCCAGTGTCGTGGCGAGCGAGAGCTGGCCGGCTTCGTCGACGAAGAGCACGTCCAGGCCGGCCTCGACCGTGTCGTCGGCCGCCCAGAGCCAGGAGGTTCCGCCGACGAGCTTGCCGTCGTCGAGGGCGGTCAGTGCTCGTCCGGCGTTGTCCTTCACGGTCAAGCCGGGCACGGGCGCACCGATGTCCGGGTTCTTCAGGAAGGCCTCGATCGGCGGGCCCGGATCGTCCGGATCGCGGGAGGCGTTGAGGGCCTCGACGACCAGGTTGCGGATGACCTTGTGGCTGACGGCCGTCACGCCGACGCGCTTCCCGGCCCGCACCAGGTCGACGATCATCCGGGCCCCCGTGTAGGTCTTGCCGGTGCCGGGCGGGCCCTGGATGGCCAGGACGTCCTCGTCGAGGAGCCGCACGATGCGTTTCGCCGCGTCGAGCGAGTCCTCGCCATCGCTGCGTAGCGGGGCAGACTCGCCGCGTTGCGGCGGGCGCTTCAGGAGCAGCATGCGTGCAGCTCGGTAGGGGCCTGCGCCGTCGATGCCGTGTTCCGCGACAGAGCGGGCAAAGGTCAGAAGGGAGTCTTCGAGCTTGCCCGGGTTCACCTTGTTGAAGGCAATGACGGCTGTCGGGTGCTCGCCGACCGTGTCCCCCGTTCGCTTGATGTCGATCGTGTGCCGGAGAGGGTCGACCTGGACCACCGATCCGATCGTGACCTGGTCCAGGTCGAGGACCGGGTCGCCCTTCTTGAAGTCGGCTTCCTGGGGCGGGAACTGGTAGCGATGGACCGGGACCTTGCCCCTGGCTGTCAGCGGGCCGAGGTCTCTCACGAAGGTGAGACCCTCGATCGCCTTGCGGTCCTCCCGTCGGTCCTCGGGCTCGAGGTCGAGCAAGCGGAAGTACTCCCACCACGCGCAGCGGTCTTCGCGGAACCAGTAGGGGAGCATGTCCGCCAGCAGCCCGACCGCCCCCTGCTCGAGATCCCAGCCGTCGCGGTCCTCGGGCAGCTGCGCACGGAGTAGATCGACGACCTCCTGGATGCGCTCGTGCTGCTCCTGCTTCCCCTCACTGGGGTCGCCCTGCTCGGGGTCGGGGCGCGGGATCTCCTCGCCGTTCTCGATGAGCTCCGCCCTCCGCTCCTCGAGCCAGCGCTGCAACGCCTCCGTCGCCTCGCAGTCCTCGCGGTTGTAGCCCTGGACGAGCGTGCGCAGATCGTCGGTCACGCCTTCCTTGTCGTGGCGTTCGAGCGCCCAGGCGATGGAGCGACGGCCGGTCGACGCCTCGCGCAGGTCGATCTCGCGCTCGTAGCCGAAGAACCGCTCGAGGTCCTTCAGCGAGTAGCGCTCGACGCTCGCGCGCAGGCCCTGGCGCGTGGCCGCGTGCAGGTCGACGAAGCGCTTGCCGCGCAGGAGGCGATCGACCTCGAGCTGCCGCGTGCCGTGCCGCCCCATGAGCCGCTTCACCGCGCCGGGTTCGTAGGGCGCGAAGTGGTAGACGTGCATGCCCGGGTAGCGATCCCAGCGCTCGATCAGGAAGTCGATCAGGCGTTCGAAGCCCTGGCGCTCCTCGTCGCGGTCGGTGGCCCAGAAGCCGGTGTAGCGGAGCTCGCCGTTCTCGCGGTGGCACAGGCCGAACAGGTACTCGATCCCGCCGCCCTCGTAGAAGTGGTCGCCCTCGATGTCGAAGTAGAGGTCGCCGTCGTCGGGTTCCGGGAGGAGGGCGAGGCCGCGGGCGGGTTCGGGGGGGAGGAGCTTCGTGACGGGTTCGTTCGTGCGGCGGCCGTCGAGCTGGACGCGCGCCTGGTCCTGGAGGCGCTCGTAGGTTTCGGGGCTGCCCTGCTGCGGGCGTTGCTCGAGCGGCTGGTCGACCTCTGCGAACGCCGCGAGCGTTTCGCGCCCTTGTCGAATGAGCTCGCCGGCGTGGAGGTTGGAGAGCCCGGCGACGAGGGTCGGGTGATCGTCCTCGTGGCGCTTGTCGTCGCAGAGCTTCCACCAGTCGCAGATGTCGCAGTGCGTGCAGGGGTTGGGGTAGGTGGCCTCGTAGAGCGCTTTGGGCGCGGCGTCCAGCGTCTCCTCGAGACGGGCCTTCACGCGCCGGTAGTACGCGCCGTACTCCGCGAAGCGGAAGCTCTCGCGCTCGAAGGGTTCGCCCGGCTTGACGACGTGCATGCGCTCGGGAACGAAGCCCTGGATCCGCGCGACGAGGTCCGTGTACAGGCAGAGCTGGAGGACCGTGCCGCCGGTGGTCTCCTGGGCGAGCTTGGTGTCGAGGACCTCGTAGGAGTGGTCGCCCAGGTCGCTTGGCGTCTCCACTCGCTCGAGGATGTCGGCGTAGCCGAGCCAGCGGCCGTCGGCGAGCTTCGCCTGGACGATGACCTCCTTGCCGGCGCGCATGGCTTCGATCGTGCGTGTGACGGCGTCTTCGGTCGGCTCACCGTCGGGGTTGCGGAGGTCGACGACGTCCTTGCCCTGGGCGAGCAGGCTGTCGACGTACGCCTTTTCGTGGGCGAGGCCTCGTTCCTTGCGGTGTTCGACGGACGGGTCCCGCCAGGGCTCGACATCGAGCCGCTTCTCGGAACGCGCACGGTCGACCTCGGTCAGGTGCGAGCATGCGAGGTGCTTCGACAGGTCGGTGGCGGACAGAATCAACTGGTCGACGACGAGCCTCATCAAGACCTCCTCTCCAAGGGGCCAGCGCGCATCCTAGGGTAATCCGCAGCCCCTTCGGCGTCCCTCTGACTCGATGGAGCTCACGAGCAGCCTCACGCAGACCCGGAATCGTTGATCCGAACCTCCAAGTTCGCGAGCGCGTCCAGGACCTCATCGAAGGACGGGGGCTCGCCGGGGAACATCTCCCCCATGGATCGATAGTCGTTCCGGAGTGCTTCGCGGAACGCGCCGCGGGGTACGAGCGCGAATGAGCCTGGACGAGCGAGGTCGTATCTCGCCCATGCGGCATGGAAGAAGACCGACTTGTGGTCGGCAACCTGTTGCAGGAGGTCCATTCGCTCCAGGGCGCGGTCTGCAGCGCTTCGCTCGGCCATCATGAAGATGTCGTAGACGTGCCGGGACAGACGCGTCCACTGGCGCGGGTTCGAGGTCCCCTCGGGCATGGGGCGGTGATTCTCGGCGTGCAAGATCGTCGCCTTCTCCCAGAAGGTCCGTTCCGGAGCGAGGATTCGGACTCGGGCCGACGGGGCTGTGAAGGCCTCCGCGAATTCCTCGGCGACGAAAGAACGGACCTCCGTCTCGAGAGCGGGCTCGTGGTCCGATCGTGCGCCGAACTCGATACGGACGACCTTCGGGATGTAGGCGGCCACCCCGTACTCCGCGTCAGTCAGTGATGCGGGGTAGTCGAGAGCGAGGTCACACGGGTTCCTGTCCGTCTCTTCGACGCGAAGTGTTGAACCCTCGCGGGATCCTCCGAGCCTCCGAATCCGAGCCCGCGCGGTCGATCAAGATGTCGATGTCCTCGGAGAAGCGGTCGATCAAACCGAATCCCTTGGAGAGGGAAGTCCCTCCCTTGAAGAGAAGGTCTGGAACGTCCTCCAGTTCGAAGAGGTGTTTCAGGGCCCAGCACACCCAGAAGTCCTTCTCCACGACAACCGTGGAGGAGAAGCCTCTCTGCGCAGCCGTTTCTCGGAACAGGTCTCGACGATCGTCGAGCGGCATTCGGACGAAGTCGTCCATCAAGCGGCTTCCGCCTGGTCTTGGACGGCTTCGCGCAAGATCGGTTGCATCCAGAGCGTCGTTTGGGGGATCAACTTCGCGACGACCTTCTTGTCGGCGGGAGCAAGCTGCTCGCGCAGCTTGCGGACGACGTCGGCGTCGACCCCGTCCCGTCCCAGGTAGTGAAGCGCTTGAAGGACCGTTCCCGCCATCGTGCCTGCCCCCAGCAAGCGGCGCGGCGAAGCGTGTTTGAACTCGATGACGCGGCTTCCGACCCGAAGCGTCCTGGAGGTTCCATCCGTCAAGTAGACGCGGCGTGCCGGGACTTGCGTGGATAGACCGAGCAGGTTTGCTGCGATGGCGCCAGACACCTGGATTCGCGACCCCGTGCTTCTCGCGACTGCCGCCGCGACGTCGTCCAGGGACGGAGACAGCAAACCGGCGACGGTGTGTCTCCGGGGCATGTCGTACAGGCCCCGCGCAATGCGGCGGATGACTCCCGCCCGTGTGAGCCGAGTCAGGGCCTGGTCAATCGCTGCGCGAGAGCCGAGACCGGTGAAGTCGCCAGGAACGAAGACGGACCCTCGGCCCAAGGCTCGGGCCCTCGCGAGGAGCTTCTTGGGAACCGCTTGGGTGGCCATGGTGGATGTCAGAAAGTATATCTATTCTTTCAGACATAGGGGTCCTTGACGCGAGGGGGATGTCCGCGCATTCGGCATTCAGCCGGCCCTGATTTGATCGAGATTAGCCAAATTCTCTTCTTGCGCAAAACTTCCAAATCTCGCTATAAAAGGGCATGGATCCGGTCAGGAACCCCTTCGCACCGGGTGCCGGCACCCGGCCACCCGAGCTGGCCGGCCGGGATGCACTCCGCGAGGCCGTCCGGGTGGCCCTGGCACGGCTCCGGCTCGGCCGGGCCGCCAAGAGCGTGCTCATGGTGGGTCTGCGCGGGGTCGGTAAGACCGTGCTGCTCGACGCCATGCGTGACGACGCCGAGAGCAAGGGCATTCAGACCGTGCGAGTCGAGGCCCCCGAGCAGCGCTCGCTGCCGGCGCTCCTGGCGCCCGAGCTGCGGCTGGCCCTGCTGCGCCTATCGCGCAACGCCAAGGCCAAGGACCTGGCCGAGCGGGGGCTCCGCGCGCTGGCCGGCTTCGCATCAGCGCTCAAGGCCACGTACGCGGACATCCAGGTGGGCTTGGACTTCAAGCCCGAGCCGGGGCTGGCTGACAACGGCGACCTGGAGCACGACCTGCAGGCGCTACTGGAGGCGGCGGGAGAAGCGGCCCGCAAGGCGGAAACCGCGCTGACGCTGTTCGTCGACGAGCTGCAGTACGTCGAGGAGGACGAGCTGGCGGCATTGATCACGGCCCTGCACCGCACGTCCCAGCGCAGCTTGCCCGTGGTGCTGGTGGGCGCCGGCCTGCCGCAGCTCCGCGGTCGGATGGGGAAGGCCAAGTCCTACGCCGAGCGCATGTTCGACTTCCCCGAGATCGGGCCGCTGCCACGCGACGCCGCCGCGCGGGCGATCGCGAAGCCGCTGTCCGACGAGGGTGTCGAGATCACGGATGAGGCCCTCGATCGCATCGTCGAGGTGACCGGTGGCTATGCGTACTTCCTTCAGCAGTGGGGCAAGCACGCCTGGGACGTGGCCGAGGCCTCGCCCATCGAGGTCGAGGACGTGGACAACGCATCGATAACGGCGATCGCGGCCCTGGACGAGAGCTTCTTCCGCGTGCGTTTCGACCGCCTCACGCCGTCCGAGAAGCGCTATCTGCGGGCCATGGCCGAGCTCGGACCGGGGCCCCACCGGTCAGGCGACATCGCCGACGTGCTCGACCGGAAGGTGACGTCGCTGGGCCCGACGCGCAGCCAGCTCATCACGAAGGGCATGGTGTGGAGCCCGCACCACGGCGACACGGCCTTCACCGTGCCGCTGTTCGACGAGTTCATGCACAGGATCATGCCCGGTGACGACTGGCGGTCGTAGGCGACACGTCAGGAGCATGAGGGGAGGGAGTATCCGCATCGCGGATACCCTCACGGAGAGCCTGGTCAAGACTGACCAACGACGAGCAGAAGGCCGTCAAGACCACGGCGTTCGACCTGCAGATCGCTGCCCATCCCGGACTGAAGTTCCACAAGCTCGACCGGGCGAAGGACAAGAACTTCTGGTCGGTGCGGGTGGGACGCGACATCCGCTTACTCAGAGTTCCTTCGCTGGCAAGCACCTAACTCGAGGATCGCGCCATGTCCTTTATTTAGCGGCAGACCCCCCGCCTCGTTCCGGGGGGCAGCGAGGGGACCTGGGCAGGTTCGGATCCAGCAGGGGCCGCATTGATATCATCGGGCAAGTAAGGGCGTACTTGCCTTGAGACTCGCCAGCCTGCTGTTGATCGTCGCCGTCGCTCACGGGCAGGAGCTAGCGGCTCCGGATCCCCTGGACGAGGCGCGCGCGATTCTCGCGGAAGCCCGCGAGGCGTCGAGCGCAGGCGACCACGCCAGGTTGCGAGCCAGCGTCGAGGCGGGCGTCGAGCTGCTAACCACCGCGACGATCGACGACGCCGACGCCGTCGGAAGGACGCTCGAGCAGCTCGCCGACCTCGGAGCGCAGGTCGCGCCGCGCGCCGTGCTGGAGGCGCGCGGACGGGCTGATACGGAGTCGCACACCATCCGCAGTTCTCCCTCTCGAGAGTGCCGCACCATTCTCGAAGTAGCCCGACCTCGAACCTCGAGCTCCTGCGGTACTCCTCGCCGGGGTAGCTCCGGGAGGTGTGCGACTCCGTACGCTGGATCCCGTCCTCGTCCCCATGAGGAGGTACGCATCTGTAGGGCTTGACGCCGAGCCTCCCGCCTGGGAGCGTCGACCCGTCCGCCTCTCGTGGAGGAAGAGAAGATGAGAGCAACCGCCACACTCACGCTCACCTGGGCCCTCGTCGCGACCTCCTGCGCTCCGAACGGTTCCGAGGCCGAGGCGGCGGAAGCGCGCGTCGACTTCAGCCGGGTCACCGACACGCTCGAGGCGGTCGACGCTCCGGGGATCGAGAAGGTCCACTCGGTGTCCGGCGTCTTCCTCGCCGGCCAGCCCGACGAGTCGGGGTTCGATGCGGCGAAGAAGGGCGGCATCGCGACCGTGATCGATCTCCGACACGACGGCGAGATCGAGCTCGACGAGCGGGCGCTCGTCGAGAAGCTCGGCATGACCTACCTCCACCTCCCGTGGAACGGCGCCGAGGAACTGACCGACGAGGTCTTCGACCGGGCCCGCGAGATGCTGAAGAGCGCCGAGAAGCCGATCCTGCTCCACTGCAAGTCGGCCAACCGGGTCGGCGCCGTGTGGCTGCCTCACCGAGTTCTCGACGGCGGGCTGAGCGTCGACGACGCGGTGACGGAGGCGAAGGCCGTCGGGCTGAAGGCAACGGAGTACGAACAGAAGGCCCGGGACTACATCGAGCGCAAGTCGCGCTGAGCCGATCCGCCTCGAGGAGGAAGCCATGGACACGTTCGCGACGCGGTTCACCGGCTGGGTCTTCCTGGCGGCGGTGGCCATGCTGTGGGGCGGATGGATGCTGATCCCGGTCGACGTCGGACCCTACGTCGAGGCCGGAGACTTCGCCGTCGTCGACGAGTACCGCTACCTCTTCGTCTGGGCGTACCGCTCCTACTTCTTCGGCGCGGTGCTGACGGCGATGGCGGTCGTGGCGCTGGCGGCGCTGGTGCTACCGAGCCCGTCGCGCGTGATGATCTGGCCCGGCGCCGCGGTCGTCGCCGGGGGGGCCTTCGCCTACGCCATCGGGTGCGCCTTCTACTACCACCACGGGTACTGGGGCTCGCTCGAGCTGGCCGGGAAGCCCGACGAGGCGGTCACCGCGTACCTGGCGTCGATTCGCTTCGACACCAAGTTCGTCACGTGCTTCGTCCGGTTCGGAAGGCTCTTCGCCGGCCTGGGCCTGCTCGTGCTGAACCTCGGGCTCCTGAAGTGGAAGCTGGTCCCAGCCTGGGTCGGCTGGATCGGGAGCCTCGACGGCCTGGCGGCCATCGTGGTCGTGATGGCCTCGGCGGACGCGTTCTGGGTCTACGAGCCCGTGTTCCACCTGCAGGCGTTCTGGATGGCGGCGTTCGGCCTGATCCTGCTCCGGCGCGGGCTCGAGTGACATACGGAGTCGCACACCACCCGCAACTCTCCCTCCCAAGAGTGCCGCACCATCCTCGAAGCCGCCTGGCTTCAAGTTTCGATCTTGCTGCGGTACTTCTCGGCGAAAAAACTCCGGGAGGTGTGCGACTCCGTATGGATGCGCTTCATCACCAGGATGCCGACCGGGATCGCGAGCACCCCCGTGAGGACGTCGCCCCAGCCGGCGTTCAGCGCGAAGCCGCGACTCAGGACGCCGTCGCCGGCGTAGTACAGGTAGACGAAGACCCCGCCGGCGACGCGGTAGACCTGGAGGAACACCATCCAGTGAACCGGCACCCGGACGAGCAGCGCCCTTCCGCGCGAGGTGAAGGTGAGCGCCGAGCCGACCGCGATCGGAACCAGGGCGGTGGGGAGGAACGTCTCGAAGCTCATCTCCCTCCGCGAGCCCACCACGAGAGCGACGCCGTACCACACCACGAGGACGACGAGCACGGCGCGGCCGGTTCGCCGCTCGGATCCCGGCGCGGAGGCCGTTGCTCGCCGCAGGAACACCGCCAGCGTGCCGAGCACGACGAGCGCCGTCCCGAAACAGACGACGCCGACGACGAGCTGGAGCTCCGTGTTCATGTTCGGTCCTACGGAGTCGCACACCATCCGCAGTTCTCCTTCCCAAGAGTGCCGCACCATCCTCGAGGCCGCTCGGCTTCAAGTCTCGAAGTACTGCGGTACTTCTCGTTGGAGTAATACCGGTAGGTGTGCGACTCCGTAGGAGGATAGGGCCTCGTCGCGGCCGTTTCCCTCGTCTTCTCTCGCGGGCCACCGGCACGAATGTCGCCCCGAGGCTAGACTCGACACCATGTACCAGCCCGTCGGACAGGGCACGCGCGGCCGGGCCGCCGAGCTCGGCGGGCTGAGGCTCACCGAGTCCTTGCACGCTCCCGACGGGCGCCTCGACTGGCACGTGCACCGGAACGGGTGCATGACGCTGCTGCTGGACGGCGGGATGCAGGAGTCCTTCCGCTCACAGGACGTGGACTGCCGGCGCGGGAACCTCGTCATCAAACCGGCGGAAGCACGCCACCGCACGCGCTTCGGACCGGCGGGCGCGCGCTGCCTGATCGTCGAGCTGGTGCACACCGCGGAGAGCTCGCTCGAGGCGTGCGCATCCCTCTTCGAACGAGTCGGACACCGACCGGCCGACCTCGGGTTCACACGACGCATCGCCGCCGAGCTCGCGGCGCGCGACACGGCCTCGGACATCGTGCTGGAAGGGATCGCCCTGCAACTGGTCGGGCTCGCGATGCGCGCGAGCATCGCGGGCGAGCCCGCGCACCGTCCGCCGGCGTGGCTGCGCGACGTCCACGACCGCGTCCGCTCCCACTACCTCGACAAGCTGTCGATCGCCGAGCTCGCCGCCGCGGCGGGCGTGCATCCCGACCACCTCGGGAGGGTCTTCCGCCGCCAGTACGGACGCTCGATCGGCGATCTGGTCCGCGACCTGCGGCTGTCGTGGACAGCGGAGCAGCTGACGGTGACCGACCGGGACCTGGCCGACATCGCCTCCGAGGCCGGCTTCTGCGACCAGAGCCACTTCTCGCGCACCTTCCGACGGCGCTTCGGACTGCCACCGGGACGGTTCCGGGCGGCTCGCTGAGCGGGTCCGCGGTAGTCCGCTCGAGTCCGGGTCCGCTCGCGCGGCACTTCCAGCTCACCACGATGTGTTCGACGAGATGTGCCGACGCTTCGAGGACGGCGGTCATCCCATGCGCCTCGTGGGCGGAATGGCGATGCCGCCGAGGATCTTCCGGATGTCCAGACCGCCAGGAAACGGGCGCAGCGTGATCGTGGTTCCCGGGATGTAGTGCCCGCGGCGCCGAATCCGACGCACCCGACGCTGGTCAGGAGTCGCGGCACGGTGCGACGCACAAGACTCGGAAGAAGCACGCAACCCATCCTCCCCCGGGGCGGTCATGAGGAGGCGCCGCCGTGACAGCGGGTGTTCCGGGCCCGTTGCGGATGGTGGGAGTCGAAGCGGTCACGGGGGCGGCCGTGCTGGATCGCAATATTGTGATATAGTGCAGAGCATGCGACGTGCCCGAAACCGAAGTGCTGTTCTATCTAGACGATGCGGGAATGGCTCCGGTCCTCGTCTGGCTGCAGGGCCTGAGGCTGGCGGACGAGCGGGTCTTTGCGAAATGCGTGGCGCGTCTGAGATTGCTCGCCGAGCAGGGCTACGAGCTTCGTCGACCGGTCGCGGACTCCGTCCGGGAGGGCATCCACGAGCTTCGCGTGCGCCACGGCCGGGTGAACTACCGAATGCTCTACTTCTTCTCTGGCCGAAGCGTCGCGGTGCTGGCGCATGCGTTGACGAAGGAGGCCGCAATCCCGGTCGCTGACATGAAGCGCGCGCTCGAGCGAAAGAGAGCCTTCGAGCTCGACCCGGACGCTCACACGTACGAGGAAGGCGCTGACTGATGGCCAGGAAGAAGAGGCGTCGAAGCGCGGTCGACATCACCGATCGGATGATCGGGAGCGACGCCGATCTGCGGCGCGCGGTCGACGAGGAGGTGGCCAACCTGCGCGTGGCGATGCTCATCGCGAAAGCGCGAGAGCGGGCCGGCCTGACGCAGAAGGAGCTGGCCGAGCTCATCGGCACGACCCAGTCGGCGATCGCCCGGCTCGAGAGCGCAGACTACGAGGGGCACTCCCTCTCGACCCTGGTTCGCATCGCCGTGGCGCTCGACAACCGGCTGGAGATCCGACTCGTGCCGCGCAAGGGGAGGCGGTCGGCATGACGGGGGTACGGAGTCGCACACCACCGGCAATTCTCCCTCCCAAGAGCGCCGCACCATTCTCAATGCAGCCCAGCTTCAAGCGGGCATCGTGACCGCGGGGGCTTCGTGAGCGATCGCGGACACGGACACCGAGTAGCGCTTGTCCGAGCGAGTACTCGGAGTACGGGCGCTTGGCGATCGCGGGGTTGATGACGTGGTGCCCGCTCCCAGAGGTCTCGCATCGAGGTCGACGTGCCATGGCATCTGGACGACCGTGAAGAGCCAGGGACGGTTTCGAGTGCTGCGGCACTCCTTGCCGGAAGTGCGCCGGGTGGTGTGCGACTCCGTACTCGAGAAGGCGCCTCTTTTTCTTCGTGGAGCGCATCCGCACCGCCCCTTTCCGCGAAGGCCCCGACGATGACGCTTCGTACCGTCGGCCCCCTCGAAGGTCGCGGGCCCGGTACGGGCGCTGCATCGTATCCTCGGAGCCCGGATGAATCCTGCGCGAGGAGCTGGTCGGCGTGACATCGCAGCTGCGTCGCGAGCTCACAGAGAGTCTCCCCTCGAAGGAAAAGTGAACGCGGATAGCCTCACACGGAACCCATTGAAATCGCGGGAGGAATGACATGGACCGCAAGAAGATGATCGACGATCTGGAACGCAAGCTGAGAGAGTGGGACGAAGCCCTGGACGCCAAGGAGGAGAAGCTGCGCGCAAAGAAGGACGAGAAGCGCGCCGTCTTCGACCAGAAGCGCGCCGCTCTTCGTCAGGAGCGCGCAAAGCTCGAGGCGAAGCTCGCCTCCGCCCGAGACAGCGCGGCCAGCGGCTGGGAGCGAACCTCGGAAGAGCTGTCCAGCGCCTGGAGTGAATTCAAGAAGGCCGTGGACGACGTCGTTGACTCCGTCCGTTCGTGACGACCGTACGGAGTCGCACACCACCCGCAGTTCTCCCTCCCAAGAGTGCCGCACCATTCTCAATGCAGCCCGGCTTCAAGCGGGCATCGTGACCGCGGGGGCTTCGTGAGCGATCGCGGACACGGACATCGAGTAGGGTTTCTCCGAGCGAGTACTCGAAGTACAAGCGCTTGGCGATCGCGGAGTTGATGACGTGGTGCCCTCTCCCAGAGGTATCGCATCGAGGTCGACGTGCCCTGGCACCCGGACGACCGTGAAGAGCCAGGGACGGTTTCGAGTGCTGCGGCACTCCTTGCCGGAAGTGCGCCGGGTGGTGTGCGACTCCGTACTCAGCGCACGCTGACGACCTTGTGTTCTCCAGGCAGTAGCTCGAGCGAAGTGCGACAGGACTCGGCTCCATCCGGATCGCGACCGTTTGTCTCGTCGCGGAAGTGCAAGTCGTACAGGCCTACAGGTAGGCCGCGAAGGACGAGCGGACCGCCGCCGTGAGCCGAGACGTCGATCGTCGTGCGACGGCCCTCCGGTCCTGATTGCTCGAGCTTCACCTTTACGGGATCCGAGCCGCCTCGTGCGGGATGGATGTCGAATGCCGGAACACTGTGGAGTTCGAGGACTCCGGTTCGCAGGTCCAGATTCCACTCGTTGTCTTCGGAATCCAGGTCCAGCCGATCTTCCACGAGCAGAGAGACACTCGGGCCGTAGGCTCCCCGGAGCGCCAGGCGCACGGGGCGTCGCGCCGTGAAGAGCTCCGCGCTGAACCGGCCGTCGGGGCCGACGCGCACCTCGCGACCGTCCAGGACCATCGTCCACCGCGTCGGACCGTCAGGCGCCGCGGTGATGTAACCGCGAACGTGCCGCCGCTCCTGGTAACGAAGGTCGAGCTGGATCTCCGTGGACTCTCCGGAGGCGAGCCGAACCTGCGGTCGAGGCCGGGTGCGCGAGGGGTGCGCGGTCCGATCGCTCACTCGACCGAGTCCCGGCTCGATGCACCGCACCTGCCAGTCGCCCGGGGCCAGCCGCGCAAAGTGGAAGTTGCCGTCGGCCTCTAGACTCATCGCCCGCACCTCTCCGTCGCCCCGGCTCGCACCGATGATCAGGCCGCGGGGATCGCGACCCTCTGCCAGGAGCACGCGGCCACGGACCTCTCCCGGCATCGGGAGCGGCAACTTCCAGACGGTGTCGCCCCGATCGACGGGAACCGGACCGAACTCCAGCGCGATCTCGCCTCCGTGACGGACCAGCAGCACGAGGGCTCTCTCTCGGAGGTTCGCGAGCTCGAAGTGCCCACTCTTGTCGGTCCTTGCGAGCTCCGAGATGGGACTCGCCTCGACCCGCGTTCCGAAGCCGGTAGACAGCCGGTGCGGGCCCTCCAATCGCCGGTACGCGGCCACCTTCGCGCCAGCTACCGGAACTCCGTCCCGAGAGACGACGCCTCGGATGCGCGCAACCCTCGTCGGTCGAAGCGTGAGTTCGAGAGTGCTCTCGATGGTGGTCGGATCGTGAGCGGAAAGGTGTTCCAGCTCGTGACCTGGTGCTCCGACGGAGAGCTGAAAGGGGCGGGTGGGAACGGGAAAACGCCACAGCCCCGGTTCGGGGGACGTGGGCTCCAGTCGAATGCCGACCCCATCGAGATCGGTCGCGGCGATGAACGCTCCCTCGATCGCCGCCCCGGAGCTACTCGAGACGCGAACCTGTGCGATTCGTACTTCGGGGGCGACGAGCTGAACCGGGGCTCCACCGGCAACGACGTTGTTCAGGCGAATCCGTTCCTCGCGCGTGCGCTCGTCGACGAGCACTACGTGAAAACGGCTGCGGGACGGTACCGAGAACACGAACATGCCGTTCTCTCCGGTGCGAGTCCGAGCCGCGGTCGGGTTGGCGTTGCGTGCAGCGCCGGGAACCCAGAGCTCGACGATGCCGTCCGCGAACGGCACCCCCTCCGGTGTCAGGACCGTGCCGGCGATTCGGTTCGCGGGCTTGGCCTCGCGCATCACGAGCGCGCCGACACTCCGCGATGAACCGGGGTGCAGGTCGACCGGGCTGCTGAGCGCGCGCGGATGCTCGGGGATCCGCGCGACGATCACAAACGTCCCGCCTGGGAGCCCGGATACTTCGAAGGTTCCATCGGTCTCCGTCCTCGACTCTGCAGTGGCTAGCTCCAGGCCGATGCCCAGGTGCAACTGCCGCTCCCGATCGCTCTCCGACATGGGGGCGGGTGAGAACGCAGCGGAAATCTGCGCGACGACGGGCATGCCCTGCTCATCCAGAACACGACCGACCAGGGTTCCCGCAGGAAGGAGTTGGACCTTACCGAAGTCGTGAGACTCGCGCAGGGAACGGCTCAACGTCCGGCGCACGGGAATTCGTCCCTGCTTCTCGAACTCCAGCACGAGGTCGTTGTCGAGAAGCCGGTCATCCGATGCGATCAGGAACTGTGCTCGCCCGTCGGTCGTGCTAATCGACTCGAGGCGACGAAGCCCGTTGTTCATCGACAATCGCACGGTCGCCAAGGGCTGATCGTGCTCGTCGACGAATCGCGCGAAGATGGCGATCTCGAGACCGAGCGAAGCGTCGTCGCTGCCTTGCGACGAAGCGATTGTCGAAGCTGGGGCCGGGAATCGGCGAGCCCTCTCTGCGGACGCTCGGCTACCTGTTTCGGGTAGCTGTTCGCTGTACGAGGCCGGCGTTGCGAGCACAGGGGCGGGTACCGCCGAGGTGGGGAGGCTCCAAGGGCCCCACAACAAGCAGGCCAGGCCGACTACGGCCAGTGCGGCGAGGCCGATCCCGGTGTTCAGGCGTTTCCGCATGGGCGCCACTGGGTGAACCCGAACGCGATCTTGGTCGGAGATTGCGAGGCGATCCCCTCAATCACCGGTTCCATCGTCGTTGTCGACCCACCCCTCGATGACGCTCCAGCACTCATTGTCCTTGTAGGAGAGACCAAGGTAGTTCGGTTCCGGAATCAGCTTGTTGCAGTCACTGTCCTGCGTGTGCTCTCCGGGAGAAACACAGTCCGAGTCCTGGTGGACTCCGCCGCCTGGTGAAGGCAGGCCGCAGTCGCCGTCGTAAGTGTCGCACTCGTTGTCCTTGTGGAAGGTGGTGGGCGAGCTCCGAAGAGAGCAGTCCTGGTCCGACCCGTTCGGGGTCGTGCAGTCGGAGTCTCCCGCAAAGATCGGATAGCCCTGCTGGGGTGGCAGCTTCTGCGAACAGAGATTGTCCGCTCCTGTCGCCGTGCAGTCGGAATCGGCGTAACGGTTTCCTCCCACGCTCAGCTTGCCGCAGTCGGCATCCGAGGGAGACTCAGCGGCCGGCGTGCAGTCGAGGTCCTCGATGTTGACCGGATTGCCTCCCGCGTTCGGTAGCCCACAATCCACATCGGGCACGACGGTGACCGGAGATTCCGGCGCACAATCCGGTCCAGGATTCGGCTCGGGGAGCGGCGTGACGTCGGCAAAGTCCGGAATCCCCCCGACAGGCTCGCAACAGAGGTCGTCGGGAGGAGTCTCCTGCGCTCGCGGTGCCGGGCCGAACTTGATCCACGCGGCCGTCAAGAAGCTCATCGTCCCGAGTTTCCTCAGCGCATCACGCCGGCTCGACTTTCTTTGCTTCGGCTCTTCGTCGCGGTCTTCGGGACGCTCGTCTGCGGATTCAGTGGACTCGTCTTTCACAGCCTACTCCTTACCTTCAACGGGGATCGGTCTTCCGAGGATCGAAGCCAACGCCTCCGGAAACCGGGACATCAGGGTCGCGTAGAACCCCAGCAGCACCTCGAAGCCGTCACGGATGTCGTCGCACGTGGCGTCGTCGGGAGGGGATATGGCGCCATCTTCGCTGGAGAGGTACCAGGGGCACTGGCCACCGCAGAGATGCCGCAGCCAGCAAGGTGCGCACTTCTCGGCATAGGTCGTGTAGAGCGCGTCGTAGTAGTCACGAACTCGATCCTGCTGGATCCCGCCGGTGTGTATGTTCCCCATCTTGAACGCCTCCATTCCCACGTACCGGTGACACGGGAAGAGATCGCCCTCGGGAGTGACGGCCTTCATGTTCCGGCACACTCCGCACAGGGTGGGGCGAGCTTGCGAATAGGCCTGCTTACGCGTGACCTCGTCATGGACCTTGCGGAGGCTCTTGCGAAGGCTGTTTCCGACATCGGGTAGCACCGAAGGATCTGCCTCGAGCTGCTCGATAATGGAGTCGATGCGTGCGTTGAAGGAGTTCATCCTCTCCTCGCACTTGGACCCCACGTCGTAGTCCTGCTGCTCGTTGACGGTTCCGTGCGACTCGCCCACCTCGACGAGGTGGGTGCCCAGGGAGCGAAGGTGCTCCTCGGTGGCCACCGGATCGACGTTACCGGCCGTCATCGTCGCGCGGATCTTCGGAAGACGAGTCCCGTGCAGGCGCATCTTGCCGACCAGCAGCTTCAGGTTGGCGACCGTGGTGTCGTAGGTGCCCTCGCCGGAGACCGTGACCCTGTGCCGATCGTGGCTCTCGCGATCACCATCGATCGAGACCATCACGTGGAACTTCTCGCGCGCCAAGAACTCGGCCATGTCCTCGGTCAAGAGGGTCAGGTTCGAGGTCATCGTGAAGCCGACCTGTTGCTTGGTCTCGGTCGCTCGCTCCAACCGGTCTTGAGAGTCTCCGCAGGCCTCGGTCACGAAGAACATCAGGTTCCTCGGTTGGTGCCGCAGCAGGCGAGCGCGAGGTCGCGATCAACGGTCCCACCCGAGGGGTATCGCATCGAGGTCGACGTGCCGCTCTCGTAGTCCGCACTCCGCTCCGCGCTCAGGAGCTCGACCTCCGGTGTCAGGAGCCCCGCCGCGTCCAGGGCGTCGAGGTCGTCCACGACGGCCGGGTTGCTCGCGGTACTTCTTGTCGGAAGTGCGCCGGGTGGTGTGCGACTCCGTACGCGGTCAAGGGAGGTTCCATCAAGAGCCTCGCCCCGCACCGCGGGAAACAGTTCGCCCAGTGGATCTCGACGTCGATCAGATCGGAGGCGTCCAGTGGCGCCGAATCTTCTCGACGCGAGCGAGGTTCGTCCCCAGGTCGGAGTGTCCGATTCTGGATGCCGAGCGCACGTGAATGAGCTTCGCTTGCGAGTCGAGACGGAACTCGACATCGTCGGCGAACTTCATGAAGCGTGTGTAGTAGACGACGTGTATGTAGCCGTCGCCCACGTCGAGGATCTCCGCATTCGACTCAGCGCCGAGAAAGTCGACGAGTGAACGGAAGGCCAGCGTCGGATCACCGGCGAAGGTGAGAGCAGGGACGGACGCCGCGTCTGCGGGCTCACTGCTCACGCAGTTCGGTGAGGAGGGGCAGGGGCGCAGGCGACCGTCGACGAGTCCTACCTCGACCGGCCGGTGCGACACGAGTGCCGCGCCTACACCCAGCGCGAGGACGACCAGGGGTACCAGGGTGATTCCGACCACGAGGAGAGACTTCCGCTTCATTCGGCTCTGCTCAGTCGCGGCCGAGGACGCGGAGGTTTCCGATGGCTTCCGGCGACGGCGTGAACGCCTCGCCGCGGTCGCGGAAGCGGCGCTCGGCGTTGCGTTTGAGGTTGCCCAGGCTGCTGCGCACGCCTTCCGAACGATGCCTGGGTTTGTCCGGCACGCGGCGGAGGTCGAAGCCGAAGTGGCGGACGACCAGGAAGGCGAGCTGGCGACCGCTGGAGCTCCTGACCGGGAGGAAGACGTCGCGGCCGGCGAGGTAATAGAAGTCGGAGCTCGTCGAGTAGATGTCGGTGCGGACGAGGCCGTCGGAATCGATGCGATTCAGGATTCCGAGCCGGCAATCGTAGCCGGAGAAGGGAAACGGGAGGTCGCAGCGGAACTGGATCGAGAGCGTGGAGAACGGGTTCCCGTCGGGGGCGGTGCCGCGGAAGTGGCCGCCGCGCTCGGGGTTGATCTCCTCGTACTGGGAGCCGGGGTTGTCCGGGTAGGCGCGGTAGTCGTTCTCCGCCGCCTTGATCGCCGGAAGGTCGGCGACGAACAGCGCAGCGGCTTGTGCGAAGCGGGGGGACTTCAGCTCGCTCCACGGCGAGCCGTGAGAGCTGGAGAGGAGCCAGTCGTCCGCGGTCAAGAGGCCGTCTCGGGCGCGATCCTTCGTCGGATCCCAATCGGAGGAGAAGAGCTCGTCCTCGAGTAGCAGCTCGCGCAGCCCCTCGCCCCAATCCGCCATCAGGCGAGGGGCAAAGCGCGGGAGGTCGTCGAGCCAGGCGACCCGGGCCCCTGCATCGAGCTCCCGGGACATGGCGACGAGGTCGCCGAGAGTGCGCTCCTCGGGGCCTTCGCCCAGGTCGATCTCGAAGCGCAATTCGGCGAGGCGGCGCATCTCGCCAAGCAGATCGCGGGACTCGCGCGGGCGCTCGGGGAGCGTCCAGGAGCGGTCGAAGACCGTCGGGAGCTCGCTCCAGGAGAGCGGCTGCGCCTCCACCTCGAAGTCCTGCGCAGCAGGCGCCGAGAGCGTCAGCGTGAGAAAGGCGAGCGAGCGTGACAGGGCGGTGGTCACGGCGTCTCGTCGATCGATCCGAAGAAGCTCCGCATCACCGCCAGCACCTCGGCGGGGCGTTGCTCGTGCGGGTAGTGGCCCGTGTCGGGAAAGGTGACGAGCTCGGCGCCGGGAATGTCTTCGGCAAAGCGCCGGCCGTAGACCTCGAGCGGATAGGCGATGTCGTCCTCGCCCCAGAGCACGAGCGTCGGAGCCTGGATGTTCGCCAGCTCGTTCTCGCGGTCGCCGTTCTCGTCGCGCGCCAGGTCGATCATCGCCTTCCAGTTGTGCGCGTTGTCGCAGACGAGGAAGAACTCCTCCACCCGACCGGGAGGGATCGTGTCGAAGTGCGGCTCGAGAGCGGTCGTGATGCGGTCCTTCGAGTTCAGCATCCAGCCGAGCTTGGCGAGGGAGCTGTCGCGCATCAGCTCTTCCTCGGGGAGCCAGTCCCGATCGCGACGCGCGTAGCCCGCCGAGTCCAGGAGCACCAGGCCGGCGACGAGATCCGGTTCGTTCAGCGCGGCGCGCCACACGAACTCGCCGCCATAGGAAGAGCCGACGAGGTGAACCCGCTCGAGACCAAGGGCGCGGATGGCCGAGGCCACGAAGCGCGCCGCGCGCTCGAAGCCGTACGGCGCCGCGTCCCCGGGGGCGATGCCGTGCCCGACCACCTCGATCGCGTAGACGTCGTGGGTCGCGGACAGGCCCACGAACCCCTCGCCACCGTAGACGAGCTCCGTCCAGGAAAAGAGCGTCGAGGGAGTGCCGTGGACCAGCACCACCGGGATGGTATCGACGGGCCCGCCTTCGCGCCGGGCCGGCTCGTGCAGGTAGACGAGCTCGAACGTCCGCGCTTCGCCGTCGACCTCGAAGGCCATGTCCGACCTCGTCAAGGCTCCGAGCGGCGCGTTCTTCGGGAGGGCCCGCAGCCCGCGCTCCATCTCCACCTTGGATAGAGAGCGGCAACCGGCGCCGGCGAGCGCTCCGATGCCGACCAGGAGCCCCAGGGCGGTACCCGCCCAGAGCCCCACACGCCTTCTTCCGCTTCCACGCTTCACCTCCCGGACTTCGTCGGCGTGGCTGCCTTGGATGCATCCACCGGGACCCCGGAGGCGAACTGCCCCCCGTGAACAGCACCTTGTCCATGCCCCTGGGCGGGCTCCTGGCGCTCTGCCTCGTGATGGCATGGGCCTGGAAGCGCCAGCGCAGGACGGAGAACGCCGGCATCGTCGACGTGATCTGGACCGCGAGCATCGGCGTCCTGGCGCTCGTCTACGCCGTCGGCGCCGACGGCTGGGGACCCCGCCGGTTCCTCGTCGGCGCCCTGGCGGGGCTCTGGTCGGCGCGGCTGACCGTGCACCTCGCCAAGCGCGTCCTCGGCGAGTCCGAGGACGGTCGCTACGCGCAGTATCGACGCGAGCTCGGAGAGCGGTTCGACACCTGGATCTTCTGGTTCTTCCAGGCCCAGGCGCTGGTCGCCGTGCTGCTCTCGCTGACGTTCCTCCACCTCACGACCGCCGCCGAACCGGGCTGGCGCATCTGGGACTTGCTCGGCGTCGCGCTCTGGATCGCCTCGATCGCGGGCGAGAGTGTCGCCGACGGCCAGCTCCGAGACTGGCGCAACGAGCCCGGCAACAAGGGCAAGACCTGCCGCCGCGGTCTCTGGGCGTACTCGCGGCACCCGAACTACTTCTTCGAGTGGGTGCACTGGCTCGTCTACCCCGTGATGGGGATCGGCCTGCCCTTCGGCTGGAGCCTCTGGCTCGTACCCGCCGTCATGCTCTTCCTGATCCTGAAGGTGACCGGCATCCCGCCGACCGAGGAGCAGTCGCTGCGCAGCCGCGGTGACGACTACCGCGCCTACCAGCGCACGACCAACGCCTTCTTTCCCGGGCCGCGCCGCAGCGACCCCGACCACGCCCTCACGACCTCATGAAGCTCACCCTGGATCTCGTCGAGCGCGGCTACGTGCCCAAGCCCCTGATCCGCCGCGGCATCCGCCGTCTACTGGGAGAGCGCCTGCGCGAACAAGAGCTCGTCTACGGCCGCGACCGCGACGAAGCTCTGCGCACGTGGACGCGTGCGATGCGTACGGCCGAAGTCGCGCCCGTTCCCGACAAGGCGAACGAGCAGCACTACGAGGTGCCGCCGGCCTTCTTCCTGCACTCGCTGGGCAAGCGGCTCAAGTACAGCAGCGCCTTCTATCCCGACGAGCACACGACGCTCGACGAAGCGGAGGAGGCCATGCTCGCGCTCACCTGCGAGCGCGCGGACCTGCGTGACGGACAGGACGTGCTCGAGCTCGGCTGCGGCTGGGGTTCGCTCACCCTGTGGATGGCCGAGCACTACCCCGATAGCCGCATCCGCGCCGTCTCCAACTCCGCGCCGCAGCGCGCGTTCATCCTCGAGCGCGCCCGGCGCATGGGGCTCGACAACGTCGACGTGCTGACGCGGGACATGAACCACTTCGACACGGAGGAACGCTTCGACCGCGTCGTCTCCGTCGAGATGTTCGAGCACATGCGCAACTGGGAGGAGCTCCTGGGGCGCGTGAGCGGCTGGCTGAAGCCCGACGCCCGGGTCTTCCTGCACGTCTTCGCCCACCAGCGCTATGCCTACCCGTTCGAAGCGCGCGACGAGACCGACTGGATGAGCCGCTACTTCTTCACGGGCGGCATGATGCCGAGTTCCGACCTGCTCGAGAGGCTCGACATTCCCTTCCAGGTCGAGCAGCGCTGGACGGTCAACGGCATGCACTACGCGCGCACCGCCGAGGACTGGCTGAACAACCTCGAGCGCAGCCGCGGTGAAGTGCTGCCAGTCCTGCGCGAGACGTACGGCGCGCACGAGGCCGAGACCTGGTTCCAGCGCTGGCGCGTGTTCTTCCTCGCCTGTGCCGAGCTCTTCGGCTATCGCGAC
>JAJDET010000162.1 GCA_029259655.1 Planctomycetota bacterium | reverse complement strand
CGCGCTCCGCTCGGCGCGCGGCGGCATCTGCCGGTGCGCGTGGGCACCGCGGCACCGCGGCACCCCGACCCCCCTCCTTCGCGACGCGCCCTACCTCAGACCCAGCCGACCGCGCGCTTCTCGATCGCGGACGCGATCTTTTCGGCGCAGTGCTCGTAGTCGGCTGCCGTCCCGCCGATCGGGTCGGGGACGTCTTCCCCGTCCGGGTCCAGCAGTTCGACGATCTTGGTGCGCTTGGGGGGGAGCAGCGCTCGCAGGGCCTCGACGTGGCTGCGGGTGAGGCCGAACGCGTGGTCGAACTCGGACACGGCCTCGAGCGTCGCGGACCTCGACGCGTGGCCGGTGAGATCCAGGTCCCGTGCTCGCATCGCCGAGACGGCGTGCTCCGAGGCGGGGCTGCCCGCTCCGGCGGCGACGCCCATGGACGCGACCTCGAACCCGAACTTCGCCGGCCCGCCTCCCAGACGCTCCGTGAGCGTGCGGCGCGCGAGGACCTCGGCCATCGGACTGCGGCACGTGTTGCCGGTGCACACGAAGGCGATGGAGAGCCCCGCGACACGTCGCAACTCCTCGATCGCGAAGAGGCCCTCGCGCAAGAGCTCGAAGCGCCCAGGCCCGACCCTCAGGACGGCAGAGGCCTCGCGCAGCCGCGTCTCGCCGCCGTCGACGAGGAAGGCCAGCTCGCCCTCGAATTCGCGTTCCACCTCGTCGGCATCGCCGGCCGGCGGCGCGCCGCTCCGGTTGGCGCTCGACATGGCGACCGGGAAGGGGAGTGCCTCGAGCAGCGAGCTCGTGGCCGTGTGGGCCGGGAGCCGCATCCCCAGCCAGCCGTCGTCCTCGATCGCGGCCAGCGCCTCGATCCTCGCGCGGACCACCAGCGTCAGCGGCCCTGGCCAGTAGCGTTCGCCGAGCCTCCTGACCGTGTTCGGCAGGGCTTCCACCGATTCCAGCGGCTCGCGCGAGCCCACGTGCCAGGTGAGCGGGAGCCTCGGATCGCGCCCCTTGAGGTCGCGCAGCCGCTGCACGGCGACGGCGTCGTCGGCGCGAACCGCGAGCCCATAGACGGTCTCGGTCGGCAACGCGACCACTCCACCCTCGGCCAGGAGGGCGGAGATCTCCTTGCGGACGCGACGCGGCAAGGCGCCGTCCGCGGCGTGAAAGCGTCGGAGCGACGTGGACACGGGGGGCGCCGGTGCCAGGCTGGCGGAGCGCGGCCGTCGAACACTAGCCTATCGGCGTCTCCGTCTCCACCCGGGCTCGGCCAGGAGGCGTCGTCTATGGTGGACGCGAGCGACAAACACAAGAGCGAGCGCGCGACCGAGGAGGTCGCGTTCCTCTCCCGTCTGGCCGGTGGTCTGGCGCACGAGATCAAGAATCCTCTGTCCACCATGGCGATCAACCTGGCGCTCCTGGAGGAGGACTGGCAGCGGGGTGCGGAGGAGGAGAGCCCCCGCGACGCCCGCTCCCTGCGCCGTGTCCGGACGCTCCAGCGCGAGGTCCAGCGGCTCGAGCACATCCTCGAGGACTTCCTCCACTACGCCCGCGGCGGGGAGGTGAACCGCGGGCCCGTGGACCTGTCGCGGATCGTCCGCGAGGTGCTCGAGTTCGTGGAGCCAGAACACGAGACGCTCGGCGTCCGCCACCACGTGGACCTGCCCCTGAAGCTGCCTCTGGTGCTCGCTGACGAGGACCAGATCAAGCAGGCGCTCGTGAACCTGTTCCGCAACGCGGTCCAGGCCATGCCGGAGGGCGGCGAGCTGCTCGTCCGCCAGCGGCGGGCGGGGAACCACGTCGAGCTGACCGTCACCGACACGGGCGTCGGGATGAATGACGGGGAGGTCGAGCGCTGCTTCGACGTCTACTTCTCGACGAAGAAGGGCGGGACCGGGCTGGGGCTCGCGACCACACGGCGCATCGTCGAGCAGCACGGAGGGACCATCGCCGTCGTCTCGGATCCCGGGCGCGGCACGTCGTTCTCGGTCACGTTGCCCTTGGTGGTCGAGATCGCGCGCAACGAACCCGCCGGGGAGGAGATCGTCGTCGAGCCTGTCTCGGTCGAGCCGGCCGATCCGGCCCAGGACATAGAGGACGCTTGAGCACCCCGACCGACAAGCCGACCCGCGTCCTGATCGTGGACGACGACACCGCGCATTCCGAGGCCCTGGCCGACGGGCTCGAGAGCGAGGGCTACACGAGCACCCTGGCGCACTCGGGGCAAGCGGGCATCGACCAGATGAGCGAGCACACCTTCGACGCCGTGCTCACCGACCTGATCATGCACGACGTCGACGGGCTCGAGGTCCTCTCGGCGGCTGCGCGCCTGCAGCCGGAGGCCGCCGTCCTGATGATCACCGGGCACGCCTCGATCTCGACCGCCGTCGACGCGATGCGGCGCGGAGCCGCGGACTACCTGCAGAAGCCGGTCAACATCGTCGAGCTCAGGACGAAGCTCGCACGCGCGGTCGAGAACCGAAACCTGCGCCGCTCGTACCAGGAGCTGCGCGCCCAGATCGACAAGCGGTTCGGCTTCGAGGGAATCGTGGGGCACTCCCAGGCCATCCAGCGCGTCTTCGACGTGCTTCGCCAGGTGAGCCCGAGCAACGCGACGGTGCTGATCACGGGGCCCTCGGGCACCGGCAAGGAGCTCGTCGCTCGAGCGATCCACACCAACAGCCCCCGCAAGGACGACCACTTCGTCGCCGTCAACTGCGCGGCGCTCTCCGAGGGACTGATCGAGTCGGAGCTCTTCGGCCACGTGCGCGGCGCGTTCACCGGAGCCGTGACCGCGAAGGAGGGGCGCATCGTCTACGCCGACCGGGGGACGCTCTTCCTCGACGAGGTGGGGGACATGGCGCTCGAGACGCAGGCCAAGCTCCTGCGCGTGCTCGAGACGCGCGAGGTCCAGCCCGTCGGCGGAAACGAGGTTACGAAGGTCGACGTGCGGCTGGTCGCCGCGACGAACCGCGACCTGCGCTCGATGGTGAAGGAGGGGACGTTCCGCGAGGACCTCCTCTTCCGTCTCCAGGTCGTCCTGATCGAGCTGCCTCCGCTCGCGCAGCGCCCCGGCGACATCCCCATGCTGATCGACCACTTCGTCTCGGAGCTCTCGGCCGACCACGGGCGCGAGGTCCGCGGCATCTCGCCCGAGGCGCGAACCGTCCTCGTGCGCTACTCCTGGCCCGGCAACGTGCGCGAGCTCCGGAACGCGATCGAGAACATGGTGCTGCTCGCGCGGTCCGACGTGCTCGACGTCGAGGACGTACCCGACACGATCCGCCGCGAGCAGTCCGGCGGCCCGGGCGGCGACGGGTTCGAGCTCGGCGGACGGCCCATGGCGGAGATCGAGCGCGCTGCGATCCGGGCGACCCTCGAGCTCGTGGGGGGGAACCGCCAGAAGGCGGCCAAGGTGCTCGGGATCGGCGAGCGCACCCTCTACCGCAAGATCAAGGAGTTCGACCTTTCGTGACTTGGCGCGCATCCGCGCGCGCCAAGGATGCCCTGCCGGCGGCACGGCGCGGCCCCGCGCCGGCGGGGCCTTCGGCCCCGGGCGTGGATCGTTCGGCTCTGCCAATTCGACAGTCGCGACGGGTGCGGTGGTGGGGGCCTGTCATCCTGACAGGGGGGCTCGCAGCGGGGCGGGGCTCAAGCGGTTGGTTTTGAAGGACTTGGGGGCGTTCCGGCCCCGGCACGGATCTTGATCGGCCCCGACCACAGCGAGTCGCGGAAGACCAAGGAGCATCCATGAGCCAGAAGACAAAGATCATCGGGATCGACCTCGGGACCACCAACTCCGTCGTGGCGGTCATGGAGGGCGGCGAGCCCCTCGTGATCACGAACCTCGAGGGAAACCGGACGACCCCCTCGGTCGTGGCGTTCACGAGCGACGACAACCGCCTCGTCGGCGCGCCGGCCAAGCGCCAGGCGGTCACGAACCCGGAGAAGACCGTCTTCTCGATCAAGCGCTTCATGGGCCGGCGCCACAACGAGGTGGCCGACGAGGAGAAGCTCGTGCCCTACAAGCTGGTCGGCGGTCCCGACGAGCTGGTCAAGGTCGAGATGGACGGCAAGCACTACACGCCGCCGCAGATCAGCGCGATGGTGCTCTCGGCCCTGAAGGAAGCGGCCGAAGCTCATCTCGGAGAGAAGGTCACGAAGGCGGTCATCACCGTTCCGGCCTACTTCAACGACTCGCAGCGTCAGGCCACGAAGGACGCCGGCACGATCGCAGGCCTCGAGGTCGAGCGGATCATCAACGAGCCGACGGCCGCGACGCTCGCCTACGGACTCGACAAGGACAAGAGCGGCAAGATCGCCGTGTACGACCTCGGCGGCGGCACGTTCGACATCTCGATCCTCGAGATCGGCGACGGCGTCTTCGAAGTCCTCGCGACGAACGGCGACACGCACCTCGGCGGCGACGACTTCGACGAGGAGCTGATCAACTTCGTCGCAGACGATTTCAAGAAGGAGAGCGGCATCGACGTCCGCCAGGACGCGATGGCCCTGCAGCGCCTCAAGGAAGCCTGCGAGAAGGCCAAGTGCGAGCTCTCCGCGGCGGCGCAGACCGACATCAACCTGCCCTTCATCACGGCCGACGCCTCCGGCCCCAAGCACCTGCAGCTGCAGGTCACGCGGGCGAAGTTCGAGCAGCTCGTCGAGAAGCTCGTCGAGCGCACCAAGGGACCCTGCGAGCGCGCCCTGTCGGACGCGGGCCTCAAGCCCTCCGACGTCGACGACGTCCTCCTCGTGGGCGGCTCGACCCGGATTCCGGCGGTCCAGGCGATCGTCGAGCGGATCTTCCAGCGCGAGCCCAACAAGGGCGTCAACCCGGACGAGGTCGTGGCCGTCGGCGCCGCGATTCAGGGCGGCATCCTGGCCGGCGAGGTCAGCGACGTCGTACTGCTCGACGTGACGCCCCTGTCACTCGGCATCGAAACGCTGGGCGGCGTGTCGACGAAGCTCATCGAGCGCAACACGACCATCCCGACGTCCAAGGGCCAGGACTTCTCGACCGCGGCCGACAACCAGCCGAGCGTCGAGATCCACGTCCTGCAGGGCGAGCGCGAGTTCGCGAAGGACAACCGCACGCTCGGCAAGTTCGTGCTCGACGGGATTCCTCCGGCGCAGCGCGGCATGCCGCAGATCACGGTCTCCTTCGACATCGACGCCAACGGCATCCTGCACGTGAAGGCGCTCGACAAGGGCACCAACAAGGAGCAGTCGATCCGCATCGAGTCCTCCTCGGGTCTCTCCAAGGAAGAGGTCGAGCGCATGGCCAAGGAGGCCGAGGCGCACGCTTCCGAGGACAAGGCGAAGCGCGAGCTCGTCGACCTCAAGAACCAGGTCGAGCACCTGGTGCACGAGACCGACAAGCAGCTCGGCGAGCACAAGGACAAGCTCGAGGCGGACGACGTCGCCGCGATCGAGGAAGCCAAGGAGGCCCTGAAGAAGGCCGCCGAAGGCGACGACCGCGCCGCGATCGAGAAGGCCATGGGCGAGTTCTCGACCAAGGCCCAGAAGCTCGGCGAGATGATCTACAAGGACGCGCAGGCCCAGCAGGGCGGTGCTCCGGATGGCGCGGCTCCCGAGCCGCCGCCGTCGGAGGGGAAGTCCGGGGATGACGACTCCGACGAGCCGGTGGATGCCGACTTCGAGGTCAAGGCCTGAGGAGGCGGAGGGGGGCGTGGTGTCTCGGGGTCGCGCGTCGTGCGGCACGCCCGCAGTGAGTCGTGCGGGGTTCTCCTCGCAGTGCCGTAGCTCTCCGCGCACGGGCGGATGCCCGCGCGCGCGAGGAAGGCGCCTCAGCGCCGGTCCCTCGTGAGCCGACCGCCCTAGGCGGTGTCGGCGTGTGCCATGAGGTTTCTTCCGCCCGCCGGAGGCATCGCCGCGGGTACCGCGGCTTCACCGGTTGGCGTCGTGGTGCCCTCGGACGGGTTGCTTTCCACGGGTTGCAGGTGTCGGGGGGTCGGAATGCCTTCGCGATGCTTGCGCGGCGAAGCCCGCGCAAGCGAGGCGTCGGGAGGCGACGACTCGTGCGGGACGTCGGTGGGGGACGTCGCAATGCGCACTCGCTCGCGGGCTTCGCCCGACGAGCATCGCGATACTGGGAGTGCGGCCGCATGCGGCTCGTCACCCCTGGTGCGATACG
>JAJDET010000161.1 GCA_029259655.1 Planctomycetota bacterium | reverse complement strand
AGGTCCTCCTCCATCGGCAGGGCCTCGATCGGAACGGCGTAGAGGAAGTCATCCAGGCACACGTGCAGGGTCGTCGCGTCTCCCACCGCCGCGAGGGCGGGATCGAGGACGAGCCGTCGCAGCCGACGCCCGGCATCCTCCGCTGCCTCGCCCGGCTTGCGCCTATCCGCGCTCGAGACCCCGACCCCGCGAGTCTCGAGCGGCCTCCCCAGTTCGGCGCGCCACGCGCGCGCCAGCACCTCCAGGTCCTCCGCCGGCCCGAGCTCGAGCTCGGTGAGCGAGCCGTCCGGATGCAGCACGTGCGCAACCAGCACGTCGCCGGCCGGGCGGATCATCGACGCTTGCGGATCATGGACCCACTTCACGTGGCGCAGGAACCCGACGGCCGCCGCGCCCTCCGGAAGCGCCCGTGCGACGACCTCCGTGCGAATGGCTCCCGTGACGATGCCCCGTGCTGTGAGCTCGGCGCGAATCTCCCGCTCGAATCGGTCGCGCTCGAAGGTCAGCCCCGCGACCTCCGCCGCGAACGCTTCGGACGACTGACCCTCGGCCGGTCCGCCGCTGACGAGGTCGTTCAGCCGGGCGCGCAGCGTCGAAATCTCCCGGCGACGCGGGTCGTCCTCACGCGTCGCCCGGCCCGAGGCGATGGAGGTCGCTCGCAACGTCTCGGCGAGGTCGAAGCGAATTGACCCGGCTTGGTCCGAATTGGTCAGGAAACGCACCGTGGAGTGCCGATGAGCCTCGGCTCCCGTGGCCTCTCGCGCTTCTCGCGGAGAGAGGGTCGAGGCGAGCTCGAGACGGCGGAGCATGCCGCGTGCGAGGTCGAGCCCGGCCGCGCGCGCGCCCGCGAGGTCGCCCATGTTATGCATCGTGCTGGCGAGGTTACCCCGGGCGCTGAGGAGGGCGGGGTGGTCCGCCGGCAGCGTCCGTTCGTAGCCCGCGAGCACAGCCTCCTCCAGCGCGCGTGCGCCCGGGAGGTCGCCCATCGACCGCATCGTGACGGCGAGGTTACTCCGAGCGTCGAGCAGGGAAGGGTGGTCCCCCGGCAGCGTCCGTTCGTAGCCCGCGAGCGCGGCCTCCTGCAGCGCGCGCGCCCGCGAGAGGTCGCCCATGTCGTGCATCACGGCGGCGAGGTTCCCCCGGGCGAGGAGCGGGTCGGGGTGGTCCGGCGGCAGCGTCCGCTCGTAGCTCGCGAGCACGGCCTCGAACAGCGCGCGCGCACCCGGGAGGTCGCCCATCGACCGCATCGTGGCGGCGAGGTTCGACCGGGCGCGGAGCAGGTCGGGGTGGTCCGCCGGCAGCGTCCCCTCGTAGCCCGCGAGCACGGCCTCCTGCAGCGCGCATGCGCCGGGGAGGTCGCCCATCGCCTCCATCGTGGTGGCAAGGTTCAACCGGGCACCGAGGAGGCCGGGGTGGTCCGGCGGCAGCGTTCGCTCGTAGCCCGCGAGCGCGGCCTCCTGCAGCGCGCGCGCCCGGGAGGTCGCCCATCGACACCATCGTTGCGGCGAGGTTCCCCCGGGCGTCGAGCAGGTCCGCGTGGTCCGCCGGCAGAGTCCGCTCGCGGTGATCGACGACTCGACTCCACGCATCGCGTGCGACAGCCAGGGTTCCCGCGCGGTGGGCCGCGAACCCTGCGTTCCAAAGGATCTCCGCCGTCTCGTCCCGCCCCTCGCCGATTGGGAGAGGAGCGAGCAGCTCTACGAGGCGCTGGATCTCGCGGCGCGCCGTGGCCACGTCTCCCGCCTCCTGTGCCGCCGCCGCGCGCTCGAGCGCGCGTGTCGCCTTCGCGCGGGTCCGCGTCGCCTCGTCGACCTCGACGGATGTGCTCTCCTGGGCGACCGCGAGACCCGGGTGCGACACGCAGAGCAGGACGGCGAGAAGAATGCGCAAGAGTAGATCCTACCGGGGATCGCCCGAGAGCACCCAGGCCGCCCAGTCGCGCACGGCGGCGCCCTCTTCGCGCAGGTCGCACTTCGCCTTCCACAGCGCCTCGGCCTTCGGGAGCTCCTCCACCCATAGATAGGCATAGAAGAGCTCCATCAGGCGGCGCGTCAGCGCGTCGTCGACCTTCCACAAGGACGTGATCGCCGTGCGTGCGCCGGCGGCGTGCAGCGCGGCCTGCAGCGACTGCACGCCCTGGCCCGCGCGGCGGATGCCGACGTTCGTCTCGCACGCGCTCAAGACGGCGAGCTCGCAAGCAGAGAGGTCGATGCCGGCGAGCTCTTCGGCGGTCAGGATCCCCGGCACGCGGCCGAGCGCGTCGCGGCCCTGGTTCGCGCCCGCGAACGCGAGACCGCAGAGCGTCATCGGCGCGAGGCCGAAGACCGTCTCCCGCACATCCGTCCGCGCCCAGAGGGGTCGCTCGCTCCGTCCATCGTTCGCCTCGACGGTCGACGGGATCGTCTCCGGGGCGAACCACCCGTGGGTCGCCACGTGCAGGTAGCGCTTGCCCGGCGCGTGCTCGCGGAACGCCGCCTTGGTCGCGCCGGTCTCCAGGAGGATCACGGGCTCGCTGTCGAACGTCTCGCGGAACAGCGATCCGGAGAATTCCACCTCTCGCCGGGTCTCCTGGAGCGGTGCGAACTCCATCGCGAAGCCCTTGCGATCCGCCGACCGGAAGGCAGTCGCGACGAGGTAGTCGGCCTCGGCCTCGTCGCCGAAGGCCACGTCACCGACCGCGAGGAATCCGACTCCGGCTATCCGCGGCCGCCCCGCGATCAGCCGGCCGAAGGAGACCTCGTTCACGATGCGGTATCGATCACCGACGCAATCGTCACCCTCCAGGGGCAACGCGCCGATCGGAACCACGTGCAGGAAGTCGTCGAGGCAGACGTGGAGCGTGCGCGCCTCGCCGACCGCCTCGAGCACGGGATCGAGGACGCGCTCGCGTAATTCCCTCCCCGCGGCGGCACCCTGATCGCCGTCGAAGCTGGAGTCGCTGTGCGGACCGATGCCGGGCGCCCGTCCTCCGATCGGGGTTCCGAACGACTCCCTCCAGGTCATCGCCAGCGTGGCCAGCTCCAGGCCGTTCCCGAGATCGAGCTCCACCAGCGTTCCGTCCGGACGCAGCACGTGCGCGGACAGCGTGTCCACGGGCCTCACCTCGGTCTCCGGCGCGTCGTGCACGTACTTCCAGTGGCGCAGGAATCCGACCGCGGCCGCACCCTCCGGCAGGGCACGCGTGACATCCCGCACGCGGACGCGCCCCGTGAACTCCCCGCGCTCGGCGCGTTCGCGCCGGAGCTCGCGCTCCAACCGGTCGCGCGCGAGCGTCAGGCTCGCGATCTCATCCGCGTACGTCGCCGGCGGCCGGTCCTCACTCCGGCCCGCGCCGACGAGGTCGTTGAGCCTCACCCGCAGCGCGGCGACCTCCCTCCGGCGGGGATCGTCCCCGGACGGCGCGCCGACCGAAGCGGTCGAGATCGCGCGCAGCGTCTCGGTCACCTCGAAGCGGACGGGGGCGACGGATCCGTCCGGGTCCGCGAGCGAGCGGATCACACCGTGCGCGGACACCATCTGCGTCGCGAGCTCACGCGCCTCGCGGGGCGAGAGCACGGCCGCGAGCTCGAGGCGCTCGAGCACGCCGCCGGCCAGCTCGAGGCCGAGAGCGTGCGCCCCCGCGTCGTCGCCCGTCGCGCGCATGGTGTTGACGAGAGACTGGCGTGCCCGGATCAGGTCGCCGTTCCCCTCGGGGCACGTCCGCTCGCGTCCGGCGAGCACGGCTTCCTGGATGGGGCGGGCCTCGGCGAAGCGTCCCATGTCGTAGAGCGTCTGGGCGAGGTTGTGGCGCGCGGACAGGAGGCCCGGATAGTCCGCCGAGAATACGCTCGCGTAGCCCGCGATGGCGGCCTCGTGGAGCTCGAGCGCCCGCTCCCGCTCGCCCAAAGCGTTCAGCGTGCCCGCCAGGTTCAGCCTGTAGTCGGCCAGGACCGGGTGGTCCGGCGGAACGCGCCGCTCCCAGGCCGCGAGCACGGCCTCTTGGAGATCGCGCTCCTTCTCCCGATGGCCCGTGGCGCCCAGGGTCAAGGCCAGGTTCCCCATCGCCTCCAACGTCTCGTCGTGGCCCTCGGGCAGGACCCGTCGGCACTCCTCGAGCACCGACTCCTGCAGCGCGCGGGCTCCCCGCACGTCTCCGACCGCCATCAGCGTGATCGCCATGTGGTGACGGACCCGGTTGACGTCCAGGGGATCCGCGGGCGGCGTGCGCTCGTAGGCGGCGACCACCGACTCCTGCAGCGCGAGGGCCCGACCGTGCTCGTCCAGGGTCCGCAGCGTGCCCGCGACGATCAGGCGGGCAGCGAGCCGGTCGGGGTGGTCCTCGGGGAGCGTCGCCTCGCGCGCGGCGAGCACCTCCTCCTGGATCGCGAGGGCACGCGTGGTCTCGCCCGTCGCAATCAGGATGCCCGTGAGGTCCAGCCGGGCGTCGAGGACGAGCGGGTGCTCGGCGGGGTGCCTCTCCTGGAGGGTCGCGACCGCCGCCTCGAGGAGGGCGCGCGCCTCCTCGACGTCCCCCATCCTCACCATCAGGGAAGCGAGGTTCGCCCGCGCTCTGCTCAGCTCGGGATGGTCCTCGGGCAACGTCCGCTCGCGCGCGGCGAGGACCTCCTCCTCGAGCGCGCGGGCGCGGGGGAGATCGCCGAGGTTCCGCAGCACCGCGGAGAGGTTGTCGCGGGCCGACACGACGTCGGGGTGGTCGGCCGGGAACGTCCGCTCGCGCTCGGCCAGGACGCTCTCGAGGAGGAGCAGCGCCTCCTGTTTCTCGTCCAGGTCCCGCAGCGTGTTCGCGAGGTTCTCGCGAGTCTGCAGGAGCTCGGGGTGACCTTCCGGCAACGAGGCCTCGTACAGCTCGAGGACCTCCTCGAACAGGACGCGGGCTCCGGCGTGGTCCCCCAGCGCGTGGAGCGCGGATCCGATCCCCCCCTTGGCCCAATCCGCATCGTGAGTGCCGCCCCGCCCGGTTCGCTCGAGAATGGCGAGGACGTCTTCCTGGATCCTGCGCGCGTCCAGCAGGTCGCCCGTCTTGTACAGCACACTGGCCAGTCCGAGGCGCGCATGGAGGACGTCGTGATGCTCGGCCGGAAGCGTCTGGACCCGTGCCGCGAGCACCTCCTCCTGGAGCTTCATGGCACGGGCGAGCTCGCCCAGGTCACGGAGGGCCGTGGCGAGGCTCTCCCTGGCCCAGAGCTGCTGCGCTCGGTCGACGTTCGGGTGGCTCTCGTAGGCGGTGACCACACGCTCCAGGAGCGCGCGCGCACCCTCCAGGTCCCGCGCCTTGAGCAGCGACACACCCAGGTTCGTTCGCGAGGAGAGCAGGTCGGGATGGTTCGCGGGCAGCATCCTCTCCTTCAGTTCGACCACGGACCGGTGAAGGGCGAGTGCACCGGACAGATCCCCCTTGTCGAGCAGAGCTTCGGCCACGGCGCTCCTCGCCATCAGGACCTGGGAGCTGTCGGATGGCAGCAGGTGTTCCCAGGTCGCGAGCGTGTCTTCCAGCGCCACGAGCGTCCGATCGGGATCGAGCTGCAGCGCCCGCCAGGCGACCGCGAGGTTGAACCGGGTGTCGAGAAGGTCGGGGTGGCCCTCGGGCTGCGTCCGCTCGCGAATCGAGAGGACGTCCTCCAAGATCCTCCGCGCGCCCTCGAAGTCGCGGGCGTCCAGGAGCGAGCCCGCCAGGCGCTCGCGAGCTCGCAAGAGGTCCGGGTGGTCGGCCGGCAACGTCCGCTCGCGCACCTCCAGAACGGATCGCTCGAGCTCGCGGGCGCGGTCGAGCTCGCCCATCGCGTCCAGCGTGAGAGCGAGGTTCTCGCGGGCGATCTGGAGGCTGGGGTCGTCGGCGGAGAGCGTCCGCTCGTACGTCGCGAGCAAGGCCTCCTCGAGCGCTCGAGCGCCGTCGAGGTCGCCGTTGCCGCGCAGCGCGAGCGCGAGGTTCTGGCGCGCCGCGAGCCGGCTCGCGTCCCCCTCGGGCAGGGTCCGGTCCAGGGCGGCGGCCACCGCCTCGAAGAGCGGCCGGGCACCGGCGGAGTCGCCCATCCGCTGCAGCGAGTTCGCTAGCTCCTCCCGAGCGGCGACCAGCCGATAGTGATCCTCGGGCAGCGTCCGCTCGTACGCCTCCAGCGCGGCTCGCTGGAGCGCGCGGGCGGCGACGTACTCGCCCTGCGCGGCGAGCGTCTGGGCCAGGTGCCGGCGGGCCTTGCTCACTTCGGGATGGTCCGCGGGGAAGGTCCTCTCGCGCGCCTCGAGCACCGCATCCTGGAGGAGGCGTGCGCCCGCCGCGTCTCCCAGGGTGAACATCGTCGAGGCGAGGTTCTCCTGGGCCCAGATCAACGACGGGTGATCCTCGGGATACGCCACTTCGTACGCCGCAACGACGCGCTCCTGGAGCTGTCGTGCGTCCTCGGCTCGGCCCATCGTGAAGAGCGTGGCCGCAACGTTCCCGAGCGTGGCGACGATCTCGAGATGACCGGCCGGACGCGTTCGCTCGCGGATCGCGAGGACGTCCTCGAAGATGGCGAGGGCGCCTTCGAGATCGCCTTGCCGCTTCACCGTGATGGCGAGCTCCTCGCGGGCACGGAGCAGGTCCGAGTGCTCCTCGGGCAACGTCCGTTCGAGCTCGGCGACGACGATCTCGTAGAGGGCGCGGGCGCCGGCCAGATCGCCCAGCTCGCGCCGCGTCCAGGCGAGGCCGGTGCGGGCCATCCTCAGCTCGGGATGGTCCGAGGGCAGCGTTCGTTCGAGGACCTCGAGGACGGCTTCCTCGAGCACCCGCGCACCCGCCACGTCGCCCAGCGCGGTCAGCGTGACGGCGAGGTTGTGGCGAATGCGCATCAGGTCCCGGTCGTCCGCGGAGAGCGTCCGCTCGCGCACGGCCAGCACGGTCTCCTTGAGCACCCGCGCGCCAGCGAGGTCACCTATTTCGTGCAGCGTGACGGCGAGGTTCTCTCGGGCGCGGAGAATGGCCGGGTCGTCCGCCGGCAGCGTCCGCTCCCGCACCTCGAGCACGGCTTCCAGGATGGAGCGCGCTGCGGCGTGCTGCCCCGTCTGTTGCAGCACCTGGGCGAGGGCCGACCGGGACCCGAGGAGGTCGGGATGGTCGGCGGGGAGCGTCCGCTCGCGCGCGGAGACGGCTGCCTCGAGGTGGCGCAGCGCCTCTTGCAGCTCGCCCATGCCCTGGAGCACGAGGCCGAGGTTGTGCCGAGCCTTGAGCAGCGAGGCGTCGTCGGGGGAGAGCGTCTGCTCGCGGTGCTCCAGCACGCGGCTCCACGCCGCGCGCGCGACGGCCGGGTCGCCCGCGCGGTGCGCGGGGAACCCCGCGTCCCACAGGATCTTCGCCGTCTCGTCGTGCCCCTCGCCGAGCGGTAGCGGGGCGAGCAGCCGGACGGCGTGCGCGGCCTCGGCGCGCGCGGTCGCGAGGTCGCCCGCCTCCCGGGCCGTGACCGCCCGCTCGACCGCACCCCGGGCCTCCGCGCGGACGCTCGCGATCTCATCGACCTCGCCGGCTGCGTTCTCCTGGGTCCACGCGGGAGCGGAGAGGGACATGCAGAGCAGGAGGCCGATCGGTATGTGCATGGCGGGGTCCGCGGGGCGCGATACGGAGTCGCACACCACCCGGCACTTTCGCCTTGAAGGGTACCGCACAAGACCTGAGTCTCACGTCAGACCGCTACCCATCCGGCCGGAGTTGGTCCTGGTGCGGTACTTCTTGTCGTGAGAACGCCGCGTGGTGTGCGACTCCGTATCGCTATGCCGTCGGAAGAGACGGTGGCGCCGGGTCACTGACCGTCTCAGAAATCCAGGTGGAAGTTGTTCCAGGCGTTCTCGCTCAGGATCCAGTAGTCGTCGGTGATCGTCGGACCGATGCTGTTGTTCCCCGAGACGTCGTAGTCGGTCGTGTTCCCGTTCGCGCTGTTCTTGACGATGAGGTTGTCCTCGGCGGGACCGTTGGTGGTTCCGATCCCGATTCCGACGTCGTTGTCGAACACGTGGTTCTCCTCGATGCGGTTCGAGCTGCCCGTCGCGTAGATCCCGGCCATGCCGTGTCCGTTCGACACGCACTCGACGACGACGCAGTTGTCACCCACCTCGATCCCGTTCGTCGGGCCCGCCGGACAGTCCATCGGGTCGGGACCGGAAACGATGCACTCCACGACGCGCGATCCCTCCGTCGCGTGAATTCCCCCCATCAAGTTTCCGGCGGCGGTGCATTCGAGGATCTGCGCGCCAAGGCCCGAGCCGATCCCCCAGCCGCCCGTGTCCTGCACCACGCTACCCTGAGCACGACAGTAATCGCCGAGCATGATCCCGGTCCCGTCGGTCCCAGTCACGAAGCAGTCGAGGACCTGAACCCCATCCTTCGCGACGATCCCCACTCCGCTCCCGAATAGAACGCGGCAATCGACGATCGTCGATTGACCATCCGCGTGAATGCCATCGAACGCGGAGTTGGCGACGTAGCACCCGCGAATCTGGCTGTCGATGAAGGCGTCGATCCCGTTTCCGTCGAAGGCATCGCGAACGATGCAGTCCTCGACGATGCAGCCCTCGGACACGAGGATTCCTCTCCGCGCGCCGTCCACCGTGCAGCACAAGACCTTGCTCAGGACAGATGTGGAGATGCCCGAACCCTGGACATTGGACACTCGGCAGGATCGAACCACGGCCTCGATTCCGAGCGCGATGCCGTCCTGGCCGCAGGCCTTGACGGCGACGTGTTCGACCTTGGACCCCGCGCCGGTGGTGATGACGCCGGACCCCTTCCAGTTGACGACGAGTCCGTTCACGACGGTGCTCTCGCTCCTGGTGCTCTTGATGCCGTCTCCAACTCCGAAGGTCCCGTCGATGGAGAACCCGTTCAGGTCGATGACCACGCGCACGGCGTCGATCTCGATCCCGGTCATTCCGGGGGGTGCCGACAGGTCGCCCTGCAGGCAGTAGTAGCCGGAGGTCGGGGCAGTGAAAGGAAGCGCCGTGATCACGGTCGGGTTGACACAGGTCGAGCAGGGCGCACTCGAAGCGATGGGTGCGGGCTGCTGACGAGGCACGGCCGTCCCTTTCTGGGCGCGTGCGATGGGGCCGAGGCTCTCGAGGACCAGCGAACCGAGGACGATCAGGCCGGCGACACAGGCGAGGCTGAAGAGGCGTCTCATGGTGTTCCTTCAGGCGATGGGTGCGAACTCTCGTCGAGAGCGGAATCCTCGACGCTAGCAGCCCTCCGGGAACACGGGCGAGAAAACGCGATTAGGCCCCGTGGGGCTACTCCGGATCGCCCGAGAGAATCCAGCCGGCCCAATCGCGGACGGCGGCGCGCCTCCGCGTCGTCGACCTTCCAGAGCGACGTGATCGCCGTGCGCACCCCGGCGGCATGAACCCCGATGACGCTCTGCGGCCGCGGAACACCGAAGGGAATCGTAGCAGCCTTCGAAGAGCCCGAGTGGTCCCGTCCGCGCTACTCCGGATCCCGGCTGGGCACCCAGGCAGCCCCGTCGCGCGCCGCCGCGCCGCGGGAACGAGACTACCGCCGTCCCGTCCGTGGTAGGGTCGAGGATGCCATGTCGTCCGTGACTCGCATGCTCGAGGCGATCGAGCTCGGAGACCCGCGGGCCGCGGACGAGCTCCTGCCCGTGGTGTACGACGAGCTCCGGAAGCTCGCGATGTACCGGATCGCGAAGGAAGCACCGGGGAACACGCTGCAGCCGACCGCACTCGTGCACGAGGCGTACCTGCAGCTCGTCGGCGACGACGATCCGGGCGGGGAGGGACGCGCGCACTTCTTCGGGGCGGCGGCCGAGGCCATGCGGCGCATCCTGATCGAGCGCGCGCGCGACAACCGGCGCGTCAAGCGCGGCGGTGATCGGAAACGCATCGAGCTCGAGACGACCGACCTGACCGTGGACGACGTCCCCGATGAAGTGCTCGAGCTCGACGAGGCCCTCGCCAAACTCGAGGCAACGGAACCCGGGAAGGCCGAGCTCGTGAAGCTCCGCTTCTTCTGCGGATTGAGCGTGGCGGAGGCCGCAAAGCTGCTCGGGATCTCGACCGCGACCGCGGATCGCCATTGGGCCCATGCTCGGACCTGGCTCTTCGACGAGATGGGCCGGGACTGAGCGGAGTGGCGCCGGAGGGCCTCGGCGGCGGACGAGCGCTGACGCACGGGGACATTCGAGCGCGGAGGTCACGAGGCGCTATCATCGTTCCCGTAGTCGAAGGAAACGTGACTCCAACGCCAAGGAGGCGAGATGAACCGTTCCTACCTCCGCGCCCTCTGCCTGATCCTGCTGGTGGCTCCGGCTGCGAGCGCAGAAGAGTTTCCCGCGCAGGACGTGACGCTCCTGGCACATCTCCCCCTGAACGCCTTTCCGACGAATCCCAGCAGCGGCAACGACTGCTGGGGCTACGTGTCGCCCGGCGGACGCGAGTACGCCTTGACGGGCCTGCGTGATGCCGTGGCCGTCGTCGACATCACGGATGCGGCAACGCCCGTCATCGTGGCGAGCATCTCCCACCAGAACAGCAACTGGTGCGACATCCGCACCTACGGATCCCATGCCTACGCCGTGAACGAGACCGGTGGAGGACTGGATGTCATCGACCTGTCACAGGTGGACGCGGGGATCGTCACGCTCGTCCAGCGGGTGACGGACAGCGGGCTCTCGACCTGCCACAACATCTCGGTCGACGAGGAGAGCGGGTTCCTGTACCTGGCCGCCTCGAACATCAACCAGGGGCGTCTCGTCGCGATGGACCTGTCCGATCCCGCCGATCCGGTCATCGCGGGATCCAGCCCGATCGCCGGTTTCGGGGTCCCGCACGACGCGCAGATCGTCACCTACGATTCGGGGCCCTACGCCGGACGCGAGCTCGCCTACTGCTCGTCGGGAACGGACGGCTTCGAGATCCTCGACGTGACCGACAAGTCCGCGATGTTCCTCGTCTCCGTCAACTCCTATCCCAACCACATCTTCACTCACCAGGCGTGGCTCGACGACACGCGCCAGTACCTGTACGTCAACGACGAGGTCGACAGCGTCAACGAGACCGTCATCTTCGACGTCAGCGACATCACGGCGCCGTTCGTCGTCAACACGTACACGTCGGGCGTCGACGCGACCGATCACAACGTGTTCTTCCACGCGGGACGCATCTACGAGGCCGAGTATCGCGCCGGCATGCGCATCTTCGACGCGTCCGATCGAGAGAACCCCGTCCAGATCGCGTGGATCGACACCTTTCCCGGGGACGACAGCGCAGGGAGCGGCGGCGTGTGGGGCGTCTATCCCTTCTTCCCGAGCGGCAAGGTGATCATCAGCGACAAGAACCGCGGGCTGTTCGTGGTCTGGCCCGATTCTCCTCCGCTGGACTTCAGCTTCACACGACGCCGTGCTCCCGGTCGAATCTCGCCCGACGGTGACGGCTTCCCGCTTCGAATCGAGGCGCGACCGGGGCACGTCGTCGATCCGAGCTCGGCCGTGCTCGTCTACGACTCGGGTCAGGGACCGGTCGAGGCGCCGATGGTGTCCCAAGGCGGTGACGACTACTTCGCCTTCTTCGGCTCCGTTCCGTGTGGTTCGCTCGTGCAGTACCACGTACGCGCATCGACGGTCGACGGCATCCCGGTCCGGTCACCGCTCAGCGCCCCCTGCGGGTCCCGCGTGGCCGTCGCGGCCTACGCCTCGGACGTCGCCCTCGCGGACGACCTCGAGCAAGACCAGGGCTGGGTCGCCGGCGTTCCCGGAGACACCGCGGTGGCGGGCGTGTGGACGCGTGTCGAACCGATCGGGACGGATGCCCAGCCGGAGACCGATCACACGACGCAGGTGGGCGAGACGTGCTTCGTGACCGGTCAGGGGCCGGTGTTCGGGAACCTGGGAGACAACGACGTCGACACGGGCGCGACGACCCTGCTCAGCCCACTGCTCGACCTCTCGGGAGCCGAGCGCGCGACGATCGCCTACTGGCGGTGGTACCACAACTCGTTCAGCCAGATCGACGCCGACGAGGGCAACGGTCCGAACGAGGACGTCCTCCGCGTCTGGATCTCGGACGACGACGGCGCCAGCTGGACATTCGTGGAGGGCATCGGGCCGTCCGGCCCGGAGACCGCCGGAGGCTGGTTCCTCCACGCCTTCGACGCGGGGTCCTTGATCGATCTCACCTCGCAGGTGCGCCTGCGCTTCGTGGCCTCGGACTTCTTCGCGGCGTCGATCGTGGAGGTCGCGATCGACGACCTGCTGGTCGTCGAGGTGAGCTGCGAGAGCGGCTTCTCCGAGCTCGACAACCCGCGACGCGTACCCGCAACGACGGATTGACCGATACGGAACCAGGTTCGTTTTCACACACATCCGCCGAGACCGCGACTCGCTCCGAATCGCTGCCGGAAGTGTGTGAAAACGAACCTGGTTCCGTATCACCCGGGCCAGAACAGCGGGATCAGCGCCGTCGCCGTGAGCCACATCAGCACGCTCAGCGGTCCGCCGAAGCGTAGGTAGTCCTTGAAGGCGTACCCGCCCGGCCCCATCACGAGCGTGTTGGTCTGGTAGCCGATCGGCGTCGCGAAGCTGGCGCTCGCGCCGAAGGCGATCGCCACGAGCAGCGGCTTCGGATCGACGCCGATCTGCTGCGAGATGGAGAGCGCGATCGGCACGAGCAGTACGGCAGCGGCGTTGTTGGAGATCACGGCGGTGAGCAGGCTCGTCACGAGGTAGACCGTGCCGACGACGACGAAGATCCCCGCGCCGCTGCCGATCCCCGCGAGGAAGCCGGCCACGTTCGCGGCGAGCCCGACCTCCTCCATCGCAGCTCCCAGGGGAATGGAGGCCGCGATCAAGAGCAGCACGGAGACGTCCAGAGCGCGCACGGCTTCCTGTGTGTCGAGGCAGCCGGTCACGATCATCAGCGCGGCACCGGCGACGCCGAGCACGGATACGGGAGCCACCCCGGCCGCGGCCAGCGCGACGACACCGACCAGGATGCCGAGCGCGATCGGCGCCTTGCGCGGCTTCGTCAGTGTGCGCTCCGCACCCTCGACGAGCAGCAGGTCACCGTCCTCCTGCAGGGCGCGCAGCGACGAGGGATCGCCCTGGATGAGCAGCACGTCGCCGGCGTGGATGCGCAGCGAACGCAGGTTGTACTGGTGCTGCCGCCCGAGCCGGCGCAGGGCGAGCACCTGAACGCCGAACCTCCGGCTCAACCCCAGGTCCTCGACGCGGCGGTGGCGGAAGCTCGACGTGGGAGTGACGACGGACTCGGCGATGTGCAGGTCGACGCGGCTGATCCGGACACGGCGGTCGTCCTCGAGCGCCGTCCCCGCCTCGACGCCCTTGCGCTCGATGAGGCCGTGGATCGCGCGGGCGCTCCCCTCGAGCAGGACCACGTCGCCGGCCGCCAGGACGAACTCGGGATCGGGTCGCATGTGCGGAACCTCGTCCCGGACGACCTCGAGCACCTGGACCTCGTCGGCTCCGCGCAGCGCCGACTTCAGGTCCTTGCCCGCGAGAACGCTCTCCGGAGGCACGGTGACGATCGTCACGAAGTTGCCTTCTCCGGTGGCGGGCAGGAGCTCCGAGAGCGCCGCCCGCTTCGGCAGAACGCGCGGACCGACCACGAGGACGTAGATCCCGCCGACGAGGAGGTAGAGCAGACCGAGGCCCGTGAACTCGAACATCCCGAAGCCCTCTCCGCCGTGCTCGCGGTGGAGCGAGTCGACGAGGATGTTCGTGCTGGTCCCGATCAGCGTGCAGGTCCCGCCCAGGATCGAGATGTAGCTGACCGGGAGCAACATGCGCGAAGGGGGCAGCCCCGTCTTGCGCGCAAGCGCGAGCGTCACCGGGATCATGAGCGCGACCACCGGCGTGTTGTTCAGGAACGCCGACATGACGGCGATCGGAATGAGCATCGCGAACAAGAGGCGCCGCTCGCTGCGCGCCCCGACTCTCCCGAACGCCGACGCGAGCGCGTCCATGACGCCCGAGCGCTCGACCCCCGCGCTCAGGACCAGCATCGCGGCGATCGTCACGAACGCCTCGCTGGAGAAGCCGGAGAACGCCGCGCCCGGAGTCAGGAGCCCCGTGAGCGCCAGGGCGGCGATGGTGGCGAGCGCCGTGATCTCGAGCCGCACGACCTGAGTGATCAGGAGTGCCAGGAACAACCCGAGAATGACGACCAGAATGGCGGCGGGGTCCATGGGGGTCCGGCTCCGTACGTCTCGCCCTGCATGCTAAAGCAGGCGGTGGCGATCGGCACCTGGAGGTTTTCGTGAAGTCCTGAACCCCGCGGGGTTCCCCCGAAGATCTCTCTCCCGGGCACGCAAGGCCTCAGCAATGACCGGGACCCCCTCGTTCGACGTCGGCACTCTCGTCCAGCACCGCGACTTCCTGCGGGCGCTGGCGCGGAGTCTCTCGACGGACGAGCACCGCGCGGAGGACGCCGTCCAGGAGACCTGGGTGGCGGCCCTCGCGACTCCCCCGGGATCGATCGTGTCGGCGAAGGGATGGCTGGCACGCGTCGCGTCGAACTTCGCCAAGAAGACCGCGAGCCGCGAGAGCGAGCGACGGCAACGAGAGCGACGCGTCGCGCGGCCGGAGGCGGGCGAGGAAGATGCCGCGCTCGACTTCGAGCTCACCGAGCACGTCGCCCGCGCGCTGCGCGGCCTCCCGGAGCCGTACCGCACGACGATCCACCTGCGCTTCTTCAAGGACCTGTCGCCGCGCGAGATCGCGACGAGCGAGGGGCTCTCCCCCGACACCGTGAAGTCGCGGCTCCGGCGCGGACTGGAGATGCTGAGACGAGACCTGGATGCCCGTTACGGAAGCCGCGGCGCGTGGTGCGTCGCGCTCGCCTCGCTGGCGGATCCGCGCACGGCTGCCGTCGCGCCCACGGGCGTGTCGGCCGGCGCGACCGCCGCGGCCTCGATCCTCAAGGGAGTCCTCGTCATGAAATCGATAGGCATCCTCAGCGCGGCACTCGCCGGCCTCGTCGTCATCGTCCTCGCCGTGCGCGAAGCGAGCCGCAACGACCCGGCCAGTCCCGAGCCCGCGGTCGTGCGCGCCGTGGAGATCTCGACCCCGACGCTGCCCGCAGCGGGGACCAGACCCGAGCCCGTGGCCCGCGAGGAGACCGCGCGCGCCGCGCTCACGCCGTCGAGGCCCGCGGCCGCGGAGGCCGTGCCCCTGCGACACGGTCGCGTGCGCGTCGTCGACTCGCGCGACGCCCCTCTTCGCGGCGTGCGCGTCGAGTCGAGCGCCGGCGGCGAGGCGACGACCGGTCCCGACGGCACCGGCGAGCTCGCGCTGCCCCCGGGAAGCGGGAGCGACCGGCTCACGCTGCGCGCCGAGGGCTTTCTGACGTCGCGCGAAGACGTGACGTTCGGCGACGGCGCGGAGGTCGACCTCGGCACGTTCCGGCTCGTGCGCGCCGGGACGATCCGCGGCCTGGTGGTCGATCCGGACGAGAACGGCGTCGCCGACGCGGTGGTCGTCGTCGCGGACCTCGACGAGAGCTTCTGGGTCGACGTCACCGGGCTCGTCGACGGCCTCGTCGGGTCGACGCGCCACCACACTCGTACCGACGCGTACGGCGCGTTCGAGCTCACCGGCGTCCGGCCCGGGACCTTCCGCCTGTGGAGTGCGGCGCCGGGCCTGCAGGACGCCTCCTCCGATCCGGTCGACGTCTCCTCGGGCAGCCTCGCCGACGACGTGCGGATCCGGCTGCAGCGCTCGGCGCAGGAGGACGAGATCTCCGGCCGCGTGCTGCTCCCGGAGGGAGCCTCCGTCGAGGACCTGACGGTCTGGTACCTGCGCGACTCCGAGGAGGGCCTGCGCACGCGCACGGCGTCGGTCGACGTGAACGGCGTGTTCCGCATCCGCCTCGAGGCGCCGGTCCCGCACGACGTGTGGGCGGAGGAGAGTCCGACCGCGTGGGACCCGAAGCGCCAGGTGTACGCGGGTGAGCGGAGCCTCGCGGGATTCCGACCGCGGGTCGAGCACGGCGTCCCGGCGGGGACGACGAACCTCCTCCTCGGCTTCGAGCCGACGCGCGGGATCGAGGTGATGGTCACCGACGATCACGGCGACGCGATCGACCCCTTCGTGCTCGGCATCGTGTCGTACTCGGGCGAGGACCTCGCTCAGCAGATCCCCTGGTTCCGCGAAGTCCGCCACCCCGTTCGGATGGACGTCCCCGCGACCGGGTTCTACGTTTCGATCTCCGCCGACGGCCACGACAGCGAGTCGCTCGGTCCCTTCGACACCGAGACGGCGCCGGAGGAGATCCGCGTGACGCTCCCGTCGATACCCGACAGGACCGGTCGGGTCACGGCGGACGGACGTTTGGTCGAGGGCGCGACCGTCGAGCTCTTCGGCGTCGCGAGCCCCTGGCACCGCACCACGAGCGGAGGGTTCCTCCTGCGCACGGACACGGCGATCTCCGCGGCGACGCACACGGACGCCGACGGCGCCTACCGGATCACGGTCCGCAGCGCCGGCTCGTACTTCGTGCGCGCCGAGGCGCAGGGCTGGGCGGCTGCGGAGATCGGGCCTATCGAGCTCGATCCGGAGACGGGCGCGGAGGAGCTCGACCTCGAGCTGACGGTCGGCGGCGCGATCGAGGGACGCGTGCTCGTGCCCGCAGGCGAGGACCCGAGCGGCTGGATCGTCGGCGCGTCGCGCGGTGACGTCTACGGCGAGACGCTCACGGTCGGCGCGAACGGCGCATTCCGCTTCGAGGGGCTGACGCCCGGCGAGTGGTGGGTCGGGCGCCTGACCGGCGTCGACCAGCCCGCTCGCATCAGCTCGTCGAACGAACGCGTGGTCTGGATCGGCAACTGCACGGTCGAGGACGGGCGGACGACCGCATTCGACCTGGACTTCCAGGGCGCGCGCCCGACGCGCCTGCGCTGCGAGTGGCTCGTGGAGGGGCTCGAGGGCGCGACGTGGGCGGCGCGGCTGCGGCCCGGAACGCTGGAGCGGCCGGACGACTTCGAGGACGTCGACCGCACGATGGTCGAACCGGACGGAACCTTCGAGCTGGTGGCTCCCGAGCCGGGACCCTACCTGCTCGTCATCGAGCACGAGGGCTTCCCGCGCGAGGGTGTGGTCGCGCTGCGCGCGTTCGAGCTCGACGGCGGCGTCGTCGAGTGGTCCGAGCTCCTGCGACTGGGCGGTCTGCGCGCGCGCATCGACTTCGATGATCCGAGGACACCGCCCGACCTGCCGTCGGAACCCGTGCTGGCAGTGCTCATCGACGCGAACGCCGGGATGACCGCCGCTGCGCTCCTCCCGGACGGCAACGGATGGTTCGCGACGCCGACGGCGCCCGCCGGTACCGGGAAGATCCGCTACCGCACGGCGGAGACCGAGGAGCTCCCGCCCATCGAGTGGCCGGTCCTGCGGGAAGTGGTCGTCGCACCCGGGGAGACGGCGACCTCCGAGTGAGCTAGCCCGGACTATTCATGAGCCGCGAGGCAGAACGCCTCGATTCGGTTCCTGCCGGTACTTTGCGCGTGCCGGCCCCGCAGGCGACCTTGAC
>JAJDET010000017.1 GCA_029259655.1 Planctomycetota bacterium | reverse complement strand
GCCCTGCCGGGGCGGCTTGGTCAGGCAGTCGTCGACTCCGGCCTCGAAGGCCTCCATGACGTGCTCCTCCTCCTCGCGACCTGTCAGAAGGACGAAGAACACGTGACGGCCCGCCTCGTAGCGTCGCAGTGCTCGGCAGAGCTCCAGACCGTCCATCTCGGGCATCACCCAGTCCGCCACGACGACGTCGGGCGAGTGCCGGAGCACGGTCTGCAGCGCCTCCTTGCCGTTGGACGCAGTGAGCACCTCGTGTCCACCGCGCCGGAGCTGTGCCTCGAGGATCGAGACCGTGCCCTTGTCGTCGTCGACGACGAGCACGCGCATCGTCCGGTCTCCGACGCGCGTCGCCCGCAGGGCGGGCAGCGAGAGCTGCTTGCGGTCGATCGACGCGGTCTGGTCGAGGGCGTAGAACGAGGTCGTCGGCTTCGTGGGGATGCCCAGGGCATCTCCCCACTCCCACCAGCTCCGCACGATGGCGTCTCCGAGCGCCGCGAACGTGTCGCGCTCGAGACCTAGCTGACGGCGGACCTCGACGAGCTCGACCCAGCGCTCCTCGCGTTCGCCCTCTTCGAGTGAGCAGATCGCGGCCATGCGCTCGGCGACGCGGAGCACGCGCACGGCCTCGGAATCGCCCGTTCCGGCGCAGAGCTCTGCGACGACTTCGCGGCACTGGAGCGGGAACGCGAACTCCTCGAGCAGCGCCTTGGACAGCTCGACGTGATCGATCCCGAAGCGGCTGCGCTCGAGCGGCCGTAGGTCATCGAGTGATTCGACGGGGCAGGACGCGACGATCGTCGAGTACTCGCGGGGGAAGGCGCCGGAGAGGGCGAGTGCGCCGATTCGCCAGAAGAGCGCTCCCAGGAACGCCTCTCGATGGCTCTCGTGTCCGAGCTCACGCGCAAGGTGCTGCGCGGCCACGGCAGATGCCAGCGACTGCGACCAGAACGAGTCGTACGGGAAGCCTTCGCAGCGACCGACCCTGTTGGCCTCGGCGAGCCGGAACGCGATGGCCCCGCCGCGCACGAGCTCCTGGTCGGTATCGACGATCGGCGCGTCCTCGGAACCCGTGGTGACGAGCTTCGCGATCAACGCCGAGAGACCGGCATCGCGTCCGAGAAGCTCGGTCAGCCCGTCGCCTGCGACGTCTTCGAGGAGGGTCTCGGCGCCTACGCGGGACAGACCGGGGATCTCGCCGGGACGCATGAGATCCAGGTACCTGCGAGACAACGGCCCCTGTTCAGGGCTCGACGAGTTCGGGTGTCGCATTGCTGCTGAGCGGGGCCTGAGCGCGCCCCCGCTGCCTGCCTCCAGGCGGTGTGCGTCTCATCGGGGCCCCGCGGCAGCGAACTTTCGCTCGCCGCGGTTTTCCTCGCGATTCGACGTGGACGCGGAACCCGTTTCAGGAGGGCAGGATGGGGAGCTCCGGAAAGCCGCCCTCGGAGGTCGAGGACGGCGCATCCGGAAGCTCCAGCCCGAACACTCCGCACAGGTGCTTCACGACGAGGACCTGGAACAGGAGATTGCCGGGGGGCAGCTCCGTGTGGTCGGCGAGATTCGTCATCACCGAGGGCTCGAGACCGCAGGGTCGGAAGTCGGAGTACGCGGTGAGATCGGTTCGCAGGTTCAGTGCGAACCCGTGGTAGGTCACCCAGCTCCGCGCCGCGACGCCGATCGAACAGACCTTGCGATCCCCGATCCACACGCCGGTCAGGCCGGGACGGCGCGACCCCTCGACCTCGACCTCCGCGAGACAGCGCAGCACGACTTCCTCCAGGTCGCGGAGATAGCGGTGGAGGTCGTGCCGTCCCGGCGGGAGCCGCAGGATCGGATACGCGACGAGCTGCCCGGGACCGTGATACGTCGCCTCCCCACCGCGCTCGATCTCGACCACCTCGAGCTCGGTCTTCGGGCGCTCGTTCGCCGGAGTCCTGCGGCCCACGGTCACGACAGGCTCGTGCTCCGTGAGGACGAGGACGTCGCCGACCTCGTCTCTGATGCGCTGCTCGACGAGCTCACGCTGGAGCGCGTACGCGTCGCCGTAGCGGCTGAAGCCGATCTGGCGGACCTCGAGGATCCCGTCGGCGTGACGGCCCGGCGTCACCTCACTTCTTCTGATAGATGTGAATGGCCATCCGGTGGACGGCCTCTGCCGCCTCCATCATCGCCTCGGGGAGCGTCGGGTGGGCGTGGATCGTCCGCGCGATGTCTTCGCTCGTCGCCCCCATCTCGATGGCGAGCGCTGCCTCGGCGATGAGCTCGGTGACCTCGGGGCCGACCATGTGCACGCCCAGGACCTCGTCGGTCTTCGCGTCCGCGACGATCTTGACGAACCCGTCGGGTTCGAGGAGCGAGAGTGCGCGCCCCGACGCGGCGAACGGGAACTGGCCGACGTTCACCTCGTGGCCCTTCTCGACGGCCTGCTCCTCGAGGAGGCCGACCGAAGCCATCTCGGGGGAGGTGAAGATCACGGCCGGGACACAACGCGCATCGTACGCCTCCGGTTGTCCGGCGATCACGGCCGCCGCGACGAGCCCCTCCCGGCTTCCCTTGTGCGCGAGCATCGGCTGGCCCGCGATGTCACCGACGGCGTAGACATTCGGCACCTTCGTGCGCATCTGGGCATCGACCTCGAGGAAGCCCGGCTTCACCGTCGTGAGGCCGACGTTCTCCAGGCCCAGGCCGTCGCTGAAGGGTCGCCGTCCGACGGTGCAGAGGATCTGGTCGCAGGTGATCGTGTCCTCGCCCTTGGGTCCCTCGACCTTCACGTAGTACTGGCTGCCGTTCTTCTCGTAGCTCTTGGCCGCGGTCTTCGTCAGGAGCTTCACCTTGGCCTTCTTCATCGCGCGCTCGATCACCTTGACGCAATCGCGGTCCTGGCCGGGGAGCGCGCCCTCGGTGAACTCGACGATGGTCACCTGGCTGCCGAGCTTGTGATACATGAGCCCGAGCTCGAGACCGATGTAGCCGCCGCCGATCACGAGCAGGTGCTTCGGGAGCTCCTTCGGCGCAAGCGCCCCCGTCGACGACCAGACGTGCTCCTCGTCGATCTCGAAGCCCGGAATGCTCATCGGGACGGAGCCCGTGGCGATGACGATGTCGTCACAGGTGAGCTTCTTCTCGCCCGCCTTCGATGCGACGACCACGGTGTTCTTGTCGCGAATCGAGGCGCTGCCTTCGATCCACTCGATCCCGTGGTTCTTGAACAGCACGCCGATGCCGCCCGTGAGCTTGCCGACGACCCCCTGCTTCCACGCGACGAGCTTCGACGTGTCGACGTCGACGCCGGAGATCGTGATGCCCATCGTCTCGGCCTTCTTGGCCTTCTCGACGAACGCGCCTGCGGCGATCATCGCCTTGGACGGGATGCAGCCGACGTTGAGGCACGTTCCGCCGAGGTACTCCTTCTCGATGACGGTCACGTTCTGACCGAGCTGCTTCAACCGAATGGCACACACGTAGCCGGCGGGTCCGGCACCAATCACCACGACATTGCGAGACATCGAAGACCTCCGGGGTCCTTCTTCGTTGAAACGAGGCGGCTAGAGCGGGAAGGCGCCGTCTCCGGGACGCGCCTCGCCGTGGCGCTCGGCCACCTCGATGAATGCGTTGTACTGCCGCCTCAGATGCCGCGGCACCTCGGCGTAGACGTCCTCGACGAGCGTCTTGAGCGCCATGGGATCCGCCGCCTCCTGCGTCCGAATCTCGTCGTCGATCTCCTCGAGGAGCTTCGCCTCGATCTCTTCCTGCTCGCCCGCTCCGAGCACTCCCAGCCCGGTCAGGTAGCCTGCGTAGCGCTTGATCGGGTCGCGCGCTGCCCATTCGTCGACCTCTGCCTGGTCGCGGTAGAGCGACGGGTCGTCCGAGCTCGAGTGCCCCAGCATCCGGTAGGTCTTCAGGACGAGCAGGGCCGGCTCGGATTCCGCACGCGCCCTTTCGACGAGTGACTTGGTCGCCTGATACGTGGCGAGCACGTCGTTCCCGTCCACCTCGTGGGCGAGCATGCCGTAGGCCTTGCCCTTGTCGACATAGGGCGCCGCAGTCTGGGCTTTCGAGGGAACGGATATCGCCCATCCGTTGTCGACGCACAGGAAGACGCAGCGCACCTTCCATACGGCTGCGAAGTTGAGCCCGGAGTGGAAGCCGTTCGAGCTCGTCGCCCCGTCACCGAAGTAGACCGCGTGGACCTCGTCGAGGCCGCGGCGCTTGGCCGCAAGGGCAGCGCCGACACCGTGCGTGATCTGCGTGCCGATCACGGACGACCAGCTCGGGTAGTGGGACGCCGCGTGCTGCAGGTGATTGCACATCTGGCGGCCCTTGGCCGTGTCGTTCGAGTTGCAGTACATCTGGGCGATGTACTCCGAGAGCGGCAAGCCGCGCATCAGCGCCGCGCCACCCTCCCGGAGACCCGACCACATCCAGTCGCGACCCTCGAGCGCCGCCGCCGAGCCGATCATGGCGGCCTCGAGACCGAGCATGGACCCGACGAACCCGACGCGCCCCGCGCGCTGCAGTTTGAGCATGCGCTGATCCACGCAGCGCACGCGCATCATGTGCACGAAGAGCTCGCGGAGGAGCCCCTTGTCGAGCTCCGGATCCGCACCACAGAGCTTCCCCTCGGCATCCAGGATCCGGGGACTGATCGCCGCGTTCGTCACGAGCTCAGAGCGAGATTAGCCCGGGATCTTCGAGCAGCGTCTTCATGTGCACGAGGAACCTCGCGGCATCCGCGCCGTCCACGAGCCGGTGATCCACGCTGATCGAAAGGTTCATGTACTGGCGGACGGCGAACTCATCACCCTCCGGCGTCTCCACGACTCCCGGTCGCTTGACGATGCGGTGGACACCGAGGATCGCCACTTCCGGGAAGTTGATGATCGGAGTCGCGAGGATGCCGCCGATGTTGCCGGCGTTCGTGATGGTAAACGTTCCGCCCTTCAGCTCCTCGGGTTTGACCTTACCGGACCGCGTGCGATCGGCGAGCTCTCTGAGCTCTGACGCGAGCTGCAGGATGCCCTTCGACTGGACGTCGGGGATCACGGGCACGATCAGTCCGTTGCTCGTGTCCGTCGCGATGCCGAGATTGACGTAGTGGAAGGTGACGAGCTCCTGCGTCGACTCGTCGAGCTGGCTGTTGAGCTGCGGGAACTCGAACAACGCGGCCGCCGTGGCCTTCATGATGAAGGGCATGTAGGTGACCTTGATGTCGCGCTGAGCGCCGATCGCCTTGGCCTTGCCTCGGAGCTCCACGAGATCGGTGACGTCGACCTCCTCCACCACCGTGAAGTGCGTCGCGGTGAACTTCGACCGCGCCATCGCCTCGGCGATCTTGCGACGGACGCCCCGGAACGGTTGACGCGTCTCCCGGTCGCCGACGGGAATGGAGACGGCGGGAGCCGTGGGCACCGCGGGGCGGGCGCCCGGCACCGCGGGCGTGACCGCCGCGGCGGCGGCCGGTGCACTCTTCGAGAAGGCCTCGACATCCGCCCGCCGCACGATCCCGTTGCGCCCCGTGCCGGGAACCTGAGAGAGGTCGATCCCGAGCTCGCGCGCGACGCGCCGTGCACTGGGAACGGCGAGCACACGACCGTTGCCCGTGCGCTGGACGACGGGGGGGACGGCGGCCTGCGTAGCGACCGGCGCGGACGCGGCGGGGACGGCCGCCGGTGCGGCCGCGGCGACCGGAGTCCCGGCGGTCGCGAGCTGGAAGATCACGGTTCCGACGGGGACGGTCTCGCCCTCCGCGGCCAGGATCGTCGAGAGGGTCCCGGCGGCGGGGGCGGGGATCTCGACCGTCGCCTTGTCCGTCATCACCTCCACCACGGTCTGGTGCTCGAGAACGACGTCGCCTACTGCGGCGTGCCACTTGACGATCTCACCCTCGGCGACGCCCTCGCCGATGTCGGGCAGCTTGAAGTCGAGCGTTCCGCGCCCGGCAGCGGCCGTTGCCGGAGCGGGGGCCGGAGCTTCCGCGAGCGCGGGCGCGGGCGCAGGCGCAGGAGCCGGAGCGGCCGCCGCGGTCGGAGCCTCGTCCGCCTTGGGGGCGGGAGCGGCAGCGCCCACTCCGGTCTCGATGACGAAGATCACGTCGCCTACCGGCACGACGTCCCCCTCGGCAGACCGGATCTCGCTGATGGTGCCGGCCGATGGCGCGGGGATCTCGACCGTCGCCTTGTCGGTCATCACCTCCACGACGGTCTGGTGTTCGAGGACGACGTCGCCCAAGGCGACGTGCCACTTGACGATCTCGCCCTCGGCGATGCCCTCGCCGATGTCCGGAAGCTTGAATTCGAGAGCCATGTCTTGCGCGAGTGGGTTGTTGGCTGCGGGAGGAGTCGTCAGAACGCGTGCACGTGCTCGATCGCGTCCAGGACGCGTCGATCGTCGGGCAGGTAGTGGTGCTCGAGAGTGTTCGGGAAGGGCGTGTCGAAGCCGGTGACCCGGGCGATCGGAGCCTCCATGTACTCGATCGCGTTCTCCGCGATGATCGCGGAGATCTCGCCACCGAACCCGCAGAAGCGCGGGGCCTCGTGCACGACCACGACGCGGCCGGTCCGCTTGGCATACTCGAGCACGCCGTCCTCGTCGAGGGGGAGGAGCGTCCGGAGATCGAGGACGTTCACTTCGATCCCCTTCTCTGCGGCCTGCTCGGCAGCCTTCGCCGCGATGGGAACCATCGCCCCGTAGCAGAAGACAGTCACGTCCTTGCCGGGACGCACCTCGCGAATCGTGGTGAGGTCGACGGTGTAGTGGCCCTCGGGGACCTCGCCCTTCACGGACCTGTAGAGCGCCTTCGGCTCGAGGAACAGCACGGGGTCGGGATCCTCGATCGATGCGATGAGCAATCCCTTCGCATCGTGCGGCGTCGAGGGGATCACCACCTTCAGACCGGCGGTGTGGCAGAAGTAGGCCTCGCCCGACTGGCTGTGATACAGGCCGCCGCGAATGCCTCCGCCGTAGGGCGTGCGAATGACGAGCGGGCAGGTGTACTGACTGCCGGAGCGGTAGCGCAGCTTGGCAGCTTCGCTGACGATCTGATCGAACCCGGGGAAGATGAAGTCCTGGAACTGGATCTCGGCAATCGGGCGCAGGCCGTTCATCGCCATCCCGATCGCGGCCCCCACGATCCCGTCCTCGGACAGCGGTGTGTCGAAGCAGCGCTCGCTGCCGAACTCCTGCTGGATGCCCTCGGTCGTGAGGAAGACACCGCCGCGAAGACCTACGTCCTCGCCGAACAGGACGACGCTGTCGTCCTGCCGCATCGCGGTCTTCATCCCGTCGTTCAGGGCCTGGAGGAGGGTCAAGTTCGCCATTCGGATCTCGCTCGTGTGTCGAGGTGGGTTCGGTTACAGGGGGAACTCGCCGTCACCTGCGGCTGCGTCGCCCTTCCGCTTGCCGAGCTCGAAGAGCTCCTGACCCTGGCGGCGCAGGTGCGGGGGAAGCTCGGCGTAGACGTCGGTGAAGATGGATTCGAGACCGGGTTTCGGAACGGCCTCGGCCTCGCTCGCGGCGGCGGACATCTCGTCGAGGGCTTCGGAGTACATGGGCTCCTTGTCCTTCGCCTTCCACATACCGGAGGCCTCGAGGAATCGCTCGAAGCGCAGGACCGGGTCCTTCTTCTCCCACTCCTCGCGCTGTTCGGCGGGCACGTAGCGGGACGGATCGTCCGACGTCGAGTGCCCCCCCATGCGGAACGTCTTGCACTCGACGAGTGTCGGGCCGCCTCCGCTGCGCGCGCGCTCGACGGCCTCCAGCATGGTCTTGCGGACGGCCAGCACGTCGTTCCCGTCGACGACCACTCCGGGCATGCCGTAGGCCTCGGCCTTGATCGCGAAACCGTCGGAGCTCGTCTGCTCCTCGACCGGACACGAGATGGCCCAGCCGTTGTTCTGGCACAGGAAGACGACGGGCGCCTTCCAGACACCTGCGAAGTTCAGGCCCGAGTGGAAGCCGAGACTGGACGTCCCCCCGTCGCCGAAGCTCGCGAGCATCACGGTGTCCTCACCGCGGAGCTTCGAGGCGTACGCGGCGCCGACGGCTTGCGGAATGTGCGTTCCGATGGGCGAGGAGATCGAGACGAACCGGATCGGCTTGTCGAAGCTGAAGTGCACGGGCATCTGCCGGCCCTTCGCGGTGTCCTGCGCGTTGCCGTACATGTTGTGCATCATCTCCAGGGGGGTGATGCCGTGGTACAGGGCCATTCCGAAGTCGCGATAGCTCGGGAAGAGCCAGTCGCTCTTCTCGAAGGCGCTCGCGGCTCCGACCTGCGTCCCCTCGATCCCGAGGTTCGGGATGGAGAACCCGATGCGACCCGAGCGCTGGAGCTTCAGGCAGATCTCGTCGAAGGCCCGAACGCGGAGCATCGTCCGGTAGCAGTGGAGGAGCTCCGCTTCGGACAGGCCCGGGTCGTAGCCGTTCGTGGCTCCGTCGGGTGCGATAACGGACAGCGGCTCGGACATCGTCATGCCGTTCTCTCTGTAGTTCGGATCGTCGCGTCCGCCTGCCGTTCGCGCACGAGGCGTTCGGCGAAGAACTCGCCGGCCTTGTAGCTGGAACGAACGAGCGGTCCCGAGGCCACGTACTGGAACCCGAGCTCCAGTCCCTCGCGCTTGTAGTCGTCGAACGTCTCGGGACGCACGTACTCTGAGACCGGGGCGTGGTTCGGGCTCGGGCGCAGGTACTGCCCGATCGTGAGGAAGTCCACGCCGGCGCCGCGCAGCGCTCGCAGGGACTCGAACACCTCGTCCCGGGTTTCGCCCAAGCCGACCATGAGCGAGGACTTGGTGAAGGAAGCCGGGAGGATCTCCTTCGCTTGCACCAGGGTGTCGAGCGAGCGCTCGAAACTGCAGCGGGGATCGCGAATGCGGCGCTGGAGCCTGCTCACGACCTCGACGTTGTGCGCGAGCACGTCGGGACGGGCCGCGAGCAGGGTTCGGAGATCCGTCCCGACGTAGTCCGGGATCAGCGTCTCGACGACGGTCCGCGGACTTCGGGCGCGGATGGCGCGAACGCACTCGGCGTAGTGCGACGCACCGCCGTCCGAGAGGTCGTCCCTGTCCACGCTGGTGATGACGACGTAGCCGAGGTCCATCTCGGCCACGGCCTCTCCGACGTGCGTGGGCTCGTCGGGATCGGGAGGTGCGGCGCGGTCGACCGTCTTGACGGCGCAGAAGCGGCAGCGGCGCGTGCACTCGTCACCGAGCACCATGAGGGTCATCGTCGCGTGGCGACCCTTCCAGCACTCGCCGATATTCGGGCAGCGCGCCTGCTCGCAGACCGTGTTGAGCGAGAGACGTCGAGCGAGCCCGACGAGACGCGCATATCCCTCACCGCCCGGAAGCGGGACCTTGAGCCACGAGGGCTTGCGCCCCCCCGCACGCTCACCCGGCCTGGAAGAAGTGCCGGGGGCGGGGCGGAGGGCGCCGGTGGGGGAACCGGGAGAGTTCATTGCGCCGAGCCGAGCAGGAGAGAGTAACAAAAGGGGCCTCCTCTCGCCGAGAGGGGGCCACCCATCCCCTTATCCTGCAAGCAGTTGTGCGGGTTCAGCGATCGGACGGGCGAGCGGTCAGCCGCCACGCCCAACCCGGAATCTCGCCGGACTCGACGCGGCCGTCTCCGTCGATGTCCCAGCGGTGCCGGTACCCGTCGCTGACGAGATCGACGCCGACCGTCGTCACGAGGTCGACGGCGCGCTGGAGCTCCTCGGGTCCCACCCCCCCATCACCGTTCCTGTCGAGGTCGCGCAGGAGCTCCGGGCGTCGTCTCAGCTCGCGCCGCGACAGCTCGCCGTCTCCGTTCTCGTCGAGGACCTCCAGCAGGCCCTCGACCGTGCAAACCGGTGGCAGAGCGATGACGGGGACGCGTCGCACGGGCCAGTCCGAGTTGGGTCCGACGTTGCCCCGCTCGATGTCGGCGCGCTCGACGGCCGTGCCCGGGAGCACCAGGAAGCCGCGCTCGTTCTCGTCCAGTATCGACCACACTTCGTCGCCGAGGTCGAACTCGCGGCGTGAGATACGTCCGTCGGAGTTGTCGTCGTAGGGCGCCAGTACGCGCCTCGCGAGCTCGTCCTCGTATCGCAGCTCGCGCGTCTCGCCGGGATACCGCGAGAACTCCGCGGGCGAGAGCCTCCCGTCGGCGGAGAGATCGAGCGCTGCGAAGAACGCGTCCTCGACCTCCTCGCGCGCGAGTTGCCGGTCCCGGTTTCGGTCGAACTCGAAGGGATTGACTCCGTCGAGGAGGCGAGCGAGGTCGCCGTCGCGGCTCCGGCGCGACTCACCAATCACGCTCTCGACGACGACGGCTTCGGATAGGCCGCTCGTCAGGAGACCGACGGTGCGCGCGAGCTCGATCATCGCGATGCGACCGTCACCGTCCGCATCGAGGCTCGCCGCGGAAGCTCGCTCGATCTCCTCTCCCTCGAGGAGACCCGAACCGTCCACGTCGAAACCGGCCAGGTGGGCTCGCGCGGACCCTCCCAGCACGGGGAGGCTTCCGGGAGGCTTCCCGATGTCCACGCCCGGCACGGTCAGGATGCGCTCGAGCTCGGACCTGTAGAGCCACCGGCTCCCGGAGTGGCTGACGTCCTTGAGGCGTCTACCGCTCTCGTCGATCATCCGATCGAGCGGGAACTCCTCCGCGACGGTCGCGTAGACGTTGCGCATGGCCGGGAGCGTCCCGACCTGCGCCGGCTCGGCCGAGACGCTGGCATTCGTCACGAACACACCGAGCGAGCCGGAGGCGAGGAACACCGTCTCGAGGAAGGGCTGCGTGTAGAGGGCCAGCGGAGTGAGGTCTTCGGTCGCGTAGCCAGCCTCGGCCGCCCCCGTGTACCGCGGCCGATCCGGTCGGGTGATGTCGATCACGGCGAGGGCCGAACGCCGGTCGCCGTCCCCACGAGTCACCTCCCTGAGCAGGTAGGCATAGTCGCGCTCGACCGTCCGGCCGCCGCCCTGCGACTCGGCCAGATCGACATGGCTCGCGAGCCACAACCCGCGAAAGGAGACGTTGTCGGGTATGGCCTCGGACCTGTCGTCGAACCGTGGGGAGAGGATCTCCGCAGCCACGGGCTCGGTGACGTCGATCAACACCAGCCCCATCTCCTGGTCGAGCACGGCGCACAGGTTCCGAGCGCGTGTACGCCTGTCGCTGGGCTCGCCGTTTCGCGAGGTCGGTCGACTGTACTGGAAGAGCGTCGCGACACGAGTCACGTCGTTGGGGAGCTTCGACGGACCGTTCACGTCGATCGCCGTGATGAACCGGGGCGCAATGGGAACGCTGATGTCCACTATCGCAAGGCCCCCCGGCCCGTCGGCCACGAACGCCCAGGGCCAGGACACGGTGACGTCGTGCGCATCGAACATCGGAACCCGGCCGACGGGCCGGATCTCGCTCGGCTCGGACACGTCGAAGACCCTCAAGCCTCCGATCCCGTCGGCAACGAGGAGGTGGTCACCGATCAGCTCCATGCCGCGTGGCTGGATGCACGCCGCGAACGCGACCTTCCGTGGATCGGTGGGATCCGTGACGTCGACGACGTGGATCCCGCGGCCGCCCTCTGCGGCGAAGAGCGTCCGCGCGTGGCCCTGCAAGTCGTCGCAAACGAGCTCGAGGTCGACCACGTCGGGGAGCGGGAGCTTCGCCAGTGGAACGGAATCCGAGAGGCGCTCGCGGCGGAGCGCGACGACCTCGATCCCGCGCCGGTCGGCGGCGAAGACCAGGTTGCGCGCCAGTCGGAAGTTGGGCGACCCGAGTCCCCAGGTCGCCGAGGATCGGTGGCACTCGACACACGAGCGCGCCGTCGGACGCGTCGAGTGGAGCTGGTGGTGGATCATCGTCATGCCCGAGAGGCCGGCGGCGGTGACGGGCATGACCTGATCGAGGACGAGCTCACCGTCCTCGTCGAAGACGCTCCCCATGGTCGAGAAACCGGTCAGGTATGGAGCGATCGCGCCGCGGTCGTTCAGGCCCGCGTAGAAGCTCTTCCAGGTCGTGAACACTTTCTCCTGTGTCGTTACTCGACCCGGCGTCCGCTTGCCGGAGACGAGATCGAGCTGAGAGAGAGACTCGTTGCGAGTGAAGTGAAAGCCCAGGAAGTTGACGTTCCAGCCGGCGTGACACGTGTAGCACTCGATGTTCGAATGCCGGTCGGTCATCGCCTCGGCTGCGCGCGCGTTGTACTCGCGGCGATCGGGATCGAGGACGTGAACAACCTGTGGGACCGGGTGCTCCTCGCCCGTGACCTTGCTCGTCAGGATCACTTGCTCGCCCTCGCGCCGAAGGTGCTCGAGAGGCGTCCCCCGCTCTGTCCGCAGGGTCGATGGCTCCGTGAAGGTCCCGTGACAGTCGCTGCACGAGATCTCGACGGCGTGCTCCATCGCACCCACCATGCGACCGTCCCCCATCACGTCGCCTTGCGTGTGACAGTCGATGCAGAGCATGCCCCGCTCGAGAAGGACGACCGGCGGCGTCAGCTCGGGGTCGTCGATGTAGAACGAGCGGTTCAGGAGACGGTCGGTCGTCCCGGCGATCTCGGGGCCGCCGGGCGCACCGGGCGGGAGCTGCGACAAGCCCCGAAAGTGCAGACCGATCGACGCGTCGCCGTAGTGGCAGC
>JAJDET010000160.1 GCA_029259655.1 Planctomycetota bacterium | reverse complement strand
GACAGCAGCGGATTCGATCGGGGCCTCTGCAGATTCTCGCCGCCTACTCGAATCCGCTGCTGTCTGTCGCGGCTCCGTATCAGCGGAAAGCGAACTCCGCGTAGGCGAGCTCGGCCGCTCCGAACCAGCGGAAGTACGCCGCCCGCTTCGTCTCCCAGGCGCGGTAGATCTTCGCGTAGCCGGCGTCCGCCGCGGCGTTGTCCTCGAGGATCTGCCGCGACGCCTCGCGAGCGGCCTGCATGACGTCATCGGGGAACCGACGCAACTCCACTCCCGCGGCGAGCAATCGCTCGAGGGCGGGCGGGTTCTTCGCGTCGTAGCGGTTCGTCATGGTCGCGGCCGCCTCCTGGGACGCGGCGCGGAAGATCGCCTGGTAGGAAGGCGGTAGGCGGTCCCACGCCTCGCGGTTTACGAAGAAGGAGAGCGACGGGCCGGGCTCCCACCAGCCGGGATAGAAGTAGTAGCGCGCGACCTTGTGGAACCCGAGCTTCTCGTCGTCGTAGGGACCGACCCACTCCGTCGCGTCGATCGTGCCGAGCTCGAGCGCCTGGTAGATCTCGCCGCCCGCGAGGACCTGCACCGTCACGCCGAGCTCCTTCATGACGTCGCCCCCGAGACCCGGGATACGCATGCGCAGCCCGCGCAGGTCCTCGAGCGAGCCGAGGTCCTCGCGGAACCACCCGCCCATCTGCGCGCCGGTGTTCCCGCCGGGGAAGGTCACGATCCCGAAGTCGGCGAAGAGCTCGTGGACGAGCTCGAGCCCGCCGTCCTCGAGGAGCCAGGCCGCCTGCTGCCGCGCGTTCATCCCGAACGGCACGCAGGTGTCGAACACGAGCGCCGGGTTCTTGCCCTTGTAGTAGTAGCTCGCGGTCTGCCCGACCTCGACCGTGTGGCTGTGGACGGCGTCCATGACCTGGAGGCCGGGCACGATCTCGCCCGACTCGTAGGGGAGGATCTCGAAAGCCCCGCCGGTCATGGCGGCGACGCGCTCGGCGAGCACCACGGCCCCGCCGTAGATCGTGTCGAGCGAGCTCGGGAAGCTGGAAGCCAGCCGCCAGCGGACACGCTGCGCCGTGTGGGCGCCGGGAGCCGCCGCACGCACCTTCGGACAGCAGGCCGCCGCGGTGCCGGCGGCGGCGGCGAGGCCGGCGGAGAAGAACGCCCTCCGGCCGAGTCCCCCTTCCGCTCGGTCCTCGCGCGGCATCGCCGCAACTCTACCGGGCGGGTGCCCCGGCGATCACCCCTGGCGGCTCCACTCGCGGATCGAGAGCACGCCGACCCACGCGAAACCCGTGAAGAAGAGCAGCAGGAAGGGCATCACACCCCAGTGGCCGAGGCGCGTGGCCTGGACGAGCGCCCACACGAACCACGCCGCGACGAGGAGCTCGAGCCCTGGCAAGCGACCGACCGCCACACGGTAGCCGCGGCCCGGCGCGTCCCCGCGCTTGGGCGTCCGCACGAAGGTCCCGGGATCGGGGAGGAAGCCTTCGAGCACGGCCCGCGTCTGGCTCACGCACATCCCGATCCCGAGCGACATCGCGGCGGGCACGTCGCGCAGGCGCTCGGCGAAGCTCCGGCCCAGCGCGCGCTGGCCGCGATCGTAGAAGAGGATCACCGACACCGTGCAGAGGCAGAACATCACGAGGTGGGCCCAGCCGCCGAAGCGCTCCTGCTCCGAGATCGAGAGCGGGAGCAGGAGGGCGAGCAGAAGCACGAGCGGGTAGCCGACGTTGCCGGAGAGGTGCGCCATGGCCTCGAGCTTCACGCGCAACGGCTCGCGCGAGGCCAGGATGCGCCAGGCGAGCTTGCGCAGGACCTGGACCGAGCCCTTGGCCCAGCGGCGTTGTTGTGACTTGAAGGCCGCGATGTCGGGCGGGACCTCGGCGTTCGCGACCACGAACGGGGCGTAGACGAACTTCCAGCCCGTGAGCTGTGCGCGATAGGAGAGGTCGAGGTCCTCGGTCAGCGTGTCGTGCTGCCAGCCGCCGGCGTCCTCGATGGCTCGCTTCCGCCAGACGCCGGCCGTCCCGTTGAAGTTGAAGAACAGGCCGGAGTCGCTGCGGACCTTGTGCTCGACGACGAAGTGTCCGTCGAGGAGCGTCGACTGGGCCCGCGTGAGGGCACTCTCGTCGCGGTTCAGGTGCCCCCAGCGGGCCTGCACCATGCCGACGCGCGGATTCGTGAAGGGCGCGGTCGTGCGCCGGAGGAAGTCGGCGGGCGGGACGAAGTCGGCGTCGAACACGCAGACGAGCTCGCCTCGAGCGCGGGTCAGACCGTGGTCGAGCGCGCCGGCCTTGAAGCCGATCCGGTCTTCGCGCCGCAGGACCCGCGCGTCGATCCCACGCTCGCGCAGGGTGGCGACCTCGCGCTCGGCGGTCTCGGTCGTCTCGTCCGTCGAGTCGTCGAGGACCTGGATCTCGAGGCGGTCGGCCGGCCAGTCGAGGGCCCCGGCGGCCCGGATCAGGCGGGCCACGACGGTGCGCTCGTTGTAGACCGGGAGCTGCACCGTCACGAAGGGCGTGGAGGACGGCTCGACCGTCTCGCGCTCTTCGGCGCGTTGCCAGCGAAAGCGGGCGAGGTGCGTCAGCCTGTGAGCGCCGTAGACGCCGAGCAGCGCGAGCGCGACCAGGTAGCTGTTCGCGATGAGGGTTCCGACGTCCAAGACTTCGCCTCTCGAATCTCGTCTGGGGGCTGTTCGGGGGCTCGTCCGGGGGACGCGCCCCGGAGCGCACGCCTAGTCGCGCGTGAGCCAGCCGCGCTGGCGGATGACCTCGACGACCTTCTTGGCGACGATCTCGTAGCCGATGGCCCGGGGATGATAGCGATCTCCGAACAGGTACATCTCGCGCGGAGGATCGGTCTCGTAGGCCACCTTGCGGAACTCCTCGGCCAGGTCGACGAAGGGCACCTCGAGCGAAATGCAGGTCTCACGCAGGCGTTCGATCGGAGTACGGTCGTACTCCTCGAGATAGACCTGGCTTTCGTAGGGAAAGAGGAAGAACGCGATCTCGGCCCCGGCATTGTCAGCGATGGCCTTCATGTCCGAGATCTGCTTCTCCAGGGCGTCCTCGATGCCCTCCTTGTTCGCCTTCTTCGCGGCGTTCGCGATCTCCTTGCCGCTCTCGCTGGCGAAGCGCTCGGCGTCCTCCCAGGCCTTGGTGCGCCTGGCGTTGTAGTAGAAGGCTCGGGAGAACCGGAAGAGGGCGGACTCGTTCAGCCGGTTTAGGTTCTTGTTCCCTCCGACGACCTTCGAGACCGTCTGGCGAACCGTCGCCTGCTTCTGCTTGTTGTCGAGCTTCCGGAGGACGTTCGGGAAGTCGTTGAGGTTCATCCCGATGACAAAGAGGTCCGGCTCGAGGCGGACGCCGACCTTCTTCATCATCTGGATGTAGGTCTTTCCGGACGAGCCGTTGACTCCGCAGTTGACCACCACGGCAGAGCGGTCGTCCGCGACCTCATCGGCGAGCATCGTCTCGAGCTGCCGCGGATAGCACTCCGTCTCGAGGACGGCCTTGCCGAAGGTGCAAGAATCGCCGACGCAGACCACGCGGTACTCGTCGGGCCCCTTCTCCTTCTCGACCTCGGGCCCGCGCAGGCCGAGCGAGTTCGTCGTGTACCACGTGCCGTCCCAGCGTCCGGCGAAGTCCTTCTTGTGGATCCGCAGTCCCTGGACCGTCTCGTAGGGATTCGAATCGAGGAGCGCGAAGGGTCCGGGCTCCATGGCGCGCGTGACGAGCTCGCCGAGGACGACGAGCAGAACCGCCGACACGACGAAGATCAGGAGCTTCTTGAGGACCTTTCCGAGGATTCGCAGGGGCTTCGGCACGGCGGGATTCGAGGGAGCGGGGCGCAGAGGGAGGAGATGGGCGAAACAAGATACATCGAGCGTCACGTCGCGGTCGGATCTGGACGGTGGATCCGAGCCGCGGGCTCGGTCAGGTGCCGGACGAACCACTCGACCGTCTTGGAGAGGCCGCGCTCGAGGGGTGCGGGAGTGGTCGCCAGGGGATGCCGGGCGCCCAGGGTGTGGTTTCCGCCCTCGATCACCTCGAAGGTCGCCACGCCGGGGGGAAACGAGGTCTCCAGGGCCGTCGCCGCGCCCTCTTCGAGGAGGCGGTCCCGGCTCCCGTAGAGGACTCGCGTCGGAGCGCGCAGCCTCGCGCAGGCACGACCGATGTCCAGGCGCTCGGCGTTGCGTTCGGCATCGTCGAGGACGGAGCGGTCGAGCCGCAGGACCCCGCCGGTCGGGAGCGGGGAAAGGATGTGACCGCGCCTCTCGAACGAACGACGGGATTCGGCCCCGAAGAGGGCGACCCTGTGCATCGGGGCCCAGAGGCAGAGCGCTGTGTAGTCGCCGTGATCGGCCGCGTGCAGGAGGGCCATACCACCGCCCCGGCTGTGCCCGTAGATCCCGCGGCGGGCCGGGTCGACGCCGGGGAGCGCGCCGCGATCGATCTCGGCGCGCACGCGGTCGAGGTCCTCGAGCTCGCGTGTGTAGGTGTTGGCCGCGAACGCCTCCGGATCGGTGAAAGCCGTGAGATCGGGGCCGATCCCCGAGCCGGAAAGGTTGAAGGCCACGACCGCCAGGCCGGCTCCGGCCAGCCGGTCGGCCAGGAGCGGGAAGTAGGACCAGTCCATGAAGCCGCGGTGCCCGTGGACGAGCAAGACATGGGGGCGGGGCGTCGACCCGGCAGCGCCTCCCGTGTCCGCCGCGACGACGACTCGGCCGCGGAGGGTTCGCGACGGCTCGTCCGGCCAGTCGAGCTCGAAGGCGTGTCGCCCGAGCTCCATCAGAAGAGCGAGGCCTGGCCGCGGACCCGCGTGATCCCGGCCAGGTGGGGAAAACGCTCGACCAGCGTGGGAGGAGCCCAGGGATCGGCACCGGTCAGGGCGTGAACGATGTCCAGCGCGTTGGCCACGGCCTTGCCCGAGAAGTGGTTGTTGGTCACGACGTAGGTCCGGTCGGACCCGCCGGCGATCCGCCGCGCGCGGTCGGCCAGACCCGACACCTCGTCCTGGTCGTACAGGTAGTCGTAGCGCTGGTCGCGGCCGGCGGTGCGATCGAACCAGGCGGCGGCGTTGCGGCCGTGCAACCGGAGGTAGCCGATGGGGCCCAGCGTCGGAGCTTCTTCGGGCGGGTGGTCGGCGCCCGCGGGCAGATCGATGGCGGCGAGGGAGAAGCCCCGATCTTCGATCCAGGCGAGGGGCTCTGGCTCGAACCAGGACCGGTGCCGGACCTCGAGCACGAGGGCTCGCTCGCCGAAGCCCTCCCGGATCCTATCGAGGCGACGACGCGCCTCGGGGGAGTCCCCGAAGGAGAGAGGGAACTGCACGAGCAGGGCGGTCAGGCGGTCACCGAGGGGAGCCAGACCTTCCAGGAAGCGGACGCGCTCGAGGTCGAACCCGGCTTCGTCGGGAAGAGGTTCGTGGGTGAAGACCCGATTCAGCTTCGCCAGGAAGTGGAAGCTCGGGTCGTCGTGAACGAGCTCGCGCCAGCGCCTCGCGTGCTGCGCGCTCGGGTGCGCGTAGAACGAGCTGTTGAGCTCGATGCAATCGAGGAACTGCGAGAGGTAGGCCAGCGGGTGGAAACCGTGCGGTTTCTGCCGGGGATAGACCGCACCCTCCCAGTCGGCATAAGACCAGCCCGCCGGACCGACGCGAATGTCACCCTTCACGGTCGAAGTCGGGCTCGACACCCAGGTGTCGGAAACCACGCGCCTCGGCATCGAGGAGCGACGCGCGGATCTGCCGGGTGAAGGTGCGCAGTTCCTCCTCGGTCGAGCGCCGCGACAACGTCATTCCAGGCCCGTACACGACCGCGATCCGCGCCCCGAACTTGGGGATCGTGAACTGGTCCCAGCTCGGCAGGTGCCACGCGCGGTCGCACACCAGGCCACAGGCAAGGACAGGGAATCCGGTCGCCTTGGCCATCCAGGCGAGCCCCTCGTTCATGCCTTGGTGGGGCCCGCGAGGCCCGTCGGGCGTGATGACGATTCGACCTCCCTCGCGCAGGAGGCCGACGAGCTCGCGCAAGGCCCGCGCGCCTCCCTTGCTCGACGATCCGCGCACGACGCCGAAGTCGAACCGCCGTAGCAGGCTCTTGATCAGCGATCCGTCGTCGCTCGGCGAGACGAGGACCGTCAGTCCATGGCTGCGGTGTGGGGCGAGCCCCACCAGCATCCTCCCGTGCCAGATGGCGAAGAGTGTCCCCTCGGCCTCGCGCACTTCACGATAGTTGTCCTCGCCGAGACGCTCGATCCGCCAGGTCCACGACAGGAGCTTCACCAGGAGTGGCGCGAAGATCGGTAGCAGCGCGGCTCCGATTCGCCGACGGAACACGCGGAAACGACGTCGTCCAGGGGCGTCGGAATGAACTCGCTGCCGAGGGGCTCGCGTGGGGGCGTGGGTGGAGGCCACGAAGAAAAGGCTCTCGCGATACGCTCCCGGCGTCAAGCCGAGGTCGGAGAGGGCTGGTTCCCCGCCGGGCGTCTCCCTAGAATGCCGCCCCGACCGAGGACGCCCGGTCAGGCCGTCCGGCCCGTCGAGGCTCTCGGGATCGGCTTCTCGACGTTCACCCTTTACATGCCGCTTGAGCGGCACTTGAACGGCAAATAAGGCCCCAGTCATGGCCAAGCACAAGGCTCCGACCCAGGTCACGATCGCTCCGCTGGCCGAGAAATCCGGCTTCGAGGAAGCCGTCTCGCGGTACTGGAAGCCCGCTGCGCTCGTGTTCGTGATCGCGGCCGGTGCCGTGATCTTCCTCCAGGTCTCCCAGAAGCAGCAGCAAGTGGAGGGCGACAACAGCTGGAACGACCTGATGTCTCAGGTCGATGTGAGGGGGCTCACGATCGGCTCCGAGCTCCCGGCCCCCGAGGACCTGGCCCCGGTCGCTCAGCAGCTCGAGGGTTCGATCGCAGGCCCCTGGGCCCGGGCCATCGAGGTACAGAGCCTCATAGAAGCGGAACGCTTCGATCAGGGCCGGTCGGCCCTGGCGGCTCTTCGCCAGGACTATCCGAACCACCCGCTCGTGAAGGCACGCTTGCGGCTGGAGAAGGACGGCGACCCACAGAGCGTCCTCGAGAGAGTCGACGCCCGTGCGAGTTCCATCCAGGCGTTCAAGAAGAGCCGCACGGCTCTCCAGGGCCCGCCGGAAGTTGCGGAGAACGCACCGCGTGTCCGACTGGATACGTCGCGGGGGCCGATCGTCGTCGGGCTCTATCCCGACCGTGCACCGAAGCATGTGGAGAACTTCCTGCAGCTCTGCCGCGACAGCTACTACGACGGCACTCGCTTCCACCGTGTCCTCGAGAACCTCCTGATCCAGGGAGGAGACCCCGACTCACGTGACGAGGAGAAGAAGGATCTCTGGGGGCAGGGAGGACCTGACCACACCGTCCCTCCCGAGGTCACCGACGCCTGGCACTTCGAGGGAATACTCGCGGCCGCCAAGAAGGGTGGCGACATCGAGAGCAGTGGGAGCCAGTTCTACATCACGGCCAGCCCCGCCCACCAGTTCGACAAGCGCTACACCGTCTTCGGTCGTGTGCTGGAGGGCCTCGACCTCGTGGTGGAGCTCTCGGGAGAAGTGAGCGCTCAGTCCGACCGTCCTGAGAATCCGGTCGTCCTCGAGTCCGCGACCGTTCTCTGATCTTGCTCCTGGCCGCCTTCGGTTGGCGGTCAGAGCAGCGGCTGGGGCGCGAGGAGGGACAGGAGCCGATCCAGATCCTCGCGGCCGAAGTAGTGCAGGACGATCTGGCCGCGATAGGACTCTCCGTTCTTGACGGCGACTTTCGCGCCCAGATGATCCTGCAACCGCTTCTCGACGTCACGAATCCAGGGCGCGGGAGGAACGATCTTCCCTTCCGTCCCACCCGCTCCTGATCTGGACCCGGTGTCCGCACGCTCTCGCGCGCGTTGCTCGACCTCACGGACGGACAAATTGTCCCGGACGACGGTCGCGGCCAGGTCCAGGAGGCGGTTGCGATCCTGGATCGACAGAAGCGCACGGGCGTGACCCATGGACAGTGCGCCCTGGGAGACGGCGTCCTGGATGCTGTCCGGAAGCTCCAGCAGCCGTACGTGGTTCGCCACGGTGGAACGCTTCAGCCCGACACGCTCGGCAGCTTGCTCTTGAGTCAGCCCGAGCCGCTCCATGAGCCGGTGGAAGCCGCGGGCCCTCTCGATCGGATCCAGGTCCTCCCGCTGCACGTTCTCGACGAGGGCCAACTCGAGCATGTCCTCGTCGGACACGTGGGGCCGCACGGTGGCCGGGATCGTCCTCAGGCCGGCCAGTCTCGCGGCCCGCCACCTCCTCTCTCCCGACACGAGCTCGTATCCGACGTCCGCCTTCCGGACCACCACGGGCTGCAGAACACCATGGTTCACGATGCTCTGGCGGAGCTCCTCCAATCCGGCCGGGGAGAAAGTCTCTCTGGGCTGATGGGGATTGGGGCGGATGGCGTCCACCTCGAGCTCGGCCCCAGCAGTCCTCGTCGAGTCCGGAAGGAGGGCGCCAAGCCCGCGTCCAAGTCGTCGTTCCATGGCATCCATTGTTCCACGTGGAACATTCGGGGGGGAAGAGGTGGGAGGAGTACCCCCACAAGATATCGAGGTACAGGCCTCTCCCTCAACAAGATGGACGGTTTGAGGTGGGAGTGGTTGCAGAGTCGAGTCGGATTCCAAGGAGTCCCCCGAGGAGGGTTCCGGTGGAGGAATGGCCCGGTCGTCCTCCCCCGGAAGAAGAGCAACCGCGCCTCGGACAAGTCGGCGATCCGAGCGGAGCTCACTCGGACCCCCCTGTGACCTACGCCATGGCCGGTCGATCGCGTGCTCGTCTCGCGCCGGTGCCTTCACGGGCGCCGCGGACCGCCCACTACTTCCTGGAGGGCGACTCCGCCGCCATCAGGAGAGAAGCAAGGGCCAGGCCGCCGAGAAAGAGGGCCCAGGGAAATCGGTCCAGCGAATCGGACAGAACCCCAACCGGGTCCAGGGCGGGGGCCAGCGTCTTCCAGCGGAAGACCGTCGGAAGGACCCAGGCACTCGCGAGGAAGGCGGCGACTCGCAAGCCACCGCTGCCGCACAAGCGCAGAGCGAGGAGGCCCAGCAAGAGGAGGTGAAGGTCCAGGCCCAGGACGCGAAGCCAGGGCAACTCGATCGCACGGACAAGAGGGCCCCCGAGGGCCAAACCCTGGAGTGCCAGGACCCATGTTCCGAGGACCGAAGCCTCGAGTCCCAGTCGGGCGATCTTCGGAAGGCGGGCCAGCGATGGCCCGAGCGCGGCCAGGGTCCCCAGGTTCAGGGAGATGGCGGACAGGCCGACGAGGAATGCGACCTGACCCGCGGCGCGTTCCCCCTCCGCGGAATCCGTACCAACGAGCAGAACTCCCAGTCCGAGGCTCGCGATCACGACCACCCACCCGAGGGGCCGCCGGAGGGGCAGCGTCCACATCCGTCGAAGCCACACGGGGTGACGCCCCCGGTCCTACTTCCGTTGCAGGTAGCTCAGCTCGGAGGGAAGACCATCCAGCCCTCCCTCGCCGAGCCCGTGCTGGAAGAGAAGGCCGATGTCGTGCAACGGGTGGGAATCGCCGCGGAACACGAAGCGTCTTTCGTCTGGGTGCGAGCCGACGGCCAGCAGGAGCTCGAGGATCGAGGCGGCGTTGCACTTCTGATCTCCGAGCTCCATCTCGACCGGGGTCCCGTAGTGGTTGACGATCCCGACGATCAGGGAAGCCGGACGCGCATGCAGCATGAGGTCCGGACCCAGATCGACCTCGAGCTCCTGCGCGTTCGTGTAGCAGCGCAGAAGACTCTTGGCCACGGCCCGGCCGGAGACCATGGCCAGGTTGGCGGCGTGAACCAGGTGGTTGAGGATGGCGTCCTCGACCAGATCGCGATCGACGACTTCGGCGATCTGCTTTGCGGTCTCGCTACGGGTATCGCTTTCGTGGCGCTCGCAGAAGTGCGTCAGAAAGGTGACGCCTTCGAACAGGTGCAACGCCGTCGACGCCAGACCTCGGAGAACCGGAAGCCCCTCGTCGTGGGACTCGAGGACGGTGTTCTTGATGTAGGTGTCGTAAGCCGACTGCAGGTTGTGAACCGTGGCCTCGTAAACGCGCGCGTGCTCCTCGGTGCAGGCGGCCGAGAGATAGCGGCGCCGTTCGTTCGCGTCCGAGATGCGGCGGACCGAGAGATCGTCCAGCATCTCGCAGGCGAGGAGATACTTGGAGGCCACTTCGGCGATCCGCTGCTCTTCCTCGGGGATGTCCTCGACCCCGACGTTTCGGGGCAAGCGCTGGCGTACGACGACGGGTAGGAACCGCTCGTCGGACATCTCTTCCGGCGTGAGCTCCATCCCGAGGCGCGAGGCCTCCGTGGCCGCTGCGGCCAGCATGTCGCCGGTCGAACGGCGGATCAGGGTCAGGACGTGGTCCGCCGCCTTCGAGACCTCTTCGAACACTCCATCTCCGGCCTTCTCCTGGATCCCGTAGGACACGAGCCGTCCTTGCATGTGGACGAGGCTGTAGCCCGCCTGGGCGAACGCTCGAAGGGAGGCGACCAGCTCGGTCAGGAAGCAGTAGTGGCGGTTGTAGCGAGCGCCGTAGTCGTCGAGGAACGACTCGAGCTCGTTCGCCTGGTGAATGAGCTGGTAGTAGTGCTTCGGGTTCCAGGGCTTCTGCTGCCGACCGCGAAGCGTGTTCGTCAGGCGAAAGAACACCTCGGCATGCGTCTGCAGGATGCCGATGAACTGGCGTTCCTGGATGACCTCTTCGAGGGGTGTCTCCGTCATCGCCCGCGGGGTGCGATCCCGCAGTATCCACGGTACCGGCGAGTCGGCCGTTTGAGAAGCCAGGGCGACAGCCCGGGATCTGCCGTCGTCATCCAAGCCGGCTCAAGACCGGGCTCGGCACGGACCGATGGAGGGTGCCATGGCCACTCCCAGGTGGCCGCCCCTTCGCCCGGAGGCACGTGATCCGGGTCCCACACCTCGAGCTCCCCGGAAACCGGGCTGGGAGGGAATTATTTCTTCCGAGCGCTGCCTGGAGACCTATCTCCACGAGATCAACGAAGTCTCCCTCCTGACGGCCGAGGAGGAGCGCGGACTCGCACGCCGGATCCAAGCCGGTGATCTGCGAGCACGTGAGCACATGATCCGAGCCAACCTGAGGCTCGTAGTGTCGATTGCGAAGCTCTATGCCGAGCGCGGCCTCTCTCTGCAGGACCTCATCGCCGAGGGAAATATCGGTCTGATGAAGGCTGCGGAGAAGTTCGACCCGGATGCGGGCTGTCGCTTCTCGACCTACGGTACCTGGTGGATCAAACAGGCCATTCGCCGAGCCCTTTCCAACACGGTGAAATCCGTGCGTGTACCGGGCTATATGAGTGAGTTGGTATCCAAATGGAGAAACGTTAGCAGGGAATTGGAGTTCCGACTGGGTCGTACGCCGAGCATCGAGGAAGTCATCCACGAGCTCGGAGTTCCCGAAGAGACCTGGCCGCTCCTGAAACAGACGATCCTCACCTCGGGCATCGCCCCGCAGGTGTCGCTCGATGTTCTGTCCGCGCACCAGGACTCGGTCGAGGACGAGCGCTCTCCGACCCCGGACGAGCAGATCCTCAACAACGACCTCCTGGATAAGATGGGGGAGTTGCTCTCCGTACTCGAGGATCGCGAAGCCGCGATCCTTCGCCTGCGCTACGGCCTCGGCAAGGAACACCCCGAACCCATGACGCTCAAGGAGATCGGGAAGATCGTTGGCCTCACGCGCGAGCGCGTCCGTCAGATCGAGCGCGCCACCCTCAAGAAGCTCTACCAGATCATGGAGGGCAAGTAGCTCCGGCGCGGCCGCGCGCGAGGGTGACGGAATGAAGACCGCCGGCGACGAGAGTTCGACCGGCTCGAGCATCGAGCCCCCGCGGGCCGGGACACCGCTCTACGTCCACGTCCCGTTCTGTGCGGCCAAGTGCCACTATTGCGACTTCTATTCCTTCGCCGCCGTGGCGACGGATTCGGAGGGCTTCGTCCCCCTGCTGATGCGTGAGGCCGAACGCCGCGCGCCCCTGGAACCGACGACGGTCTTCGTGGGCGGCGGCACGCCCACCTGGCTCTCCATCGTGGACCTCGAGGCGCTCTTCGACGGTCTCGATCGCATCACGGGTTTCCGTCGGTCAGCCGCCGAGGTCACGGTCGAGTGCAACCCGGAGAGCCTCGACGTCGCCAAGGCAGCCCGGCTGCTCGAGCTGGGCGCGACTCGGCTCTCGATCGGTGTCCAGAGCCTGCGGCCGGAGATCCTCGAGAGCTTCGGTCGCGTCCACGGACCGCGGCAGGCCTTCCTCGCATTCGACGCGGCCCGCACGGCGGGCTTCGACGACCTGAACACCGACCTGATCTACGCGGCTCCCGGCCAGGACATCGACGACTGGGAGCAGGACCTCGAGCGCGTCCTCGGCTGGGGCCCGACCCACGTGAGCGCCTATCACCTGGCCTTCGAGCCGGGGACAGCGTTCGAGCGGTGGCGCCAGGAAGGCAAGCTCGCACGCGCCGGCGAGGAGCTCGAGCTGGCCTTCTTCGAGCGCACGCACGCACGGCTCCGGAGCGCCGGGTTCGAAGCCTATGAGCTCTCCAATTTCTCCCTATCCGGTCGCCATTGCCTCCACAACGTCAACTACTGGGAGAACGGGCCCTACGTCGGGCTCGGTCCCTCGGCCGTGAGCCGGGTCGGCCGGGACCGCTTCGGGAATGCACGTTCGCTCGAGACGTGGCGCGCGGACGTCCTGGCCCAGGCCGGGCCCGCCTGGTCCGAGCGTCTCTCCCCGCGCGCGAGTCTGGGGGAGACCTGGTGGCTCGGCCTGCGCACCACCCGCGGCGTCTCGCCCGAAGAGGCCCGCGCGACTGCGGGCTTTGCGGACGAAATCGACCCCAGCCTCGCGGAGGCGCGGGCGCTCGTCGAACAGGGACTCCTCGCGGAGCGGGACGGACGCTTCGCGCTGACCTCCCGCGGCCTCCCACTGGCCGACGCGGTGGCCGTTCGCTTCCTCGAGACCGCGACTGCCCCGGAGGCGGTCCACGAGTCATGAAGACCCGGCGTCGAACGAAACGCAGCGCACTGGCGGCGCTCTTCTTGCGCGGTCTCGTGACGCTCCTGCCGGTCGTGCTGACCGGCTTCGCCTTCGTGACGGTCTTCCAGTTCGCGAGCAACTCCGTCACGAAGCCCATCAACGCCACCATCTACTGGAGCCTCGAGGGAAACGCTCTGGTATGGCGCGCACTCGATCGACTCGGGATCGACCCCTACTCCTCGGAGTTCCTCGACCCGGCAGCCCTGCCGCTCGATCTGCAGACCGTCGGCGCCCGGACCGGATACGTCCGCTCCCAGAACTTCTCGAACCAGCTCGCGCTCCTGCGTGTGGAGCGCGAGGGATTCCTCCGCGACCTGCCGGAGCTCTGCATCGACTCGGCGAAGCTGCGCGAGGCGGTCCAGGCGAAGGTCCACCCCCTCGTCGGAGCGCTGCTGTCCGTGCTCCTGGTCCTGCTCGTCGGGTGGACGCTCTCCGGCTTCTTCGGACGCAGCCTGATCGCCGGGTTCGAACGTCTGATGGGCGCCCTGCCGATCGTCCGGTCGGTCTACCCGTGCGCCAAGCAGCTGGTCGAGTTCTTCCTCTCCGACTCGGAGATCGAATTCGAGTCCGTGGTCGCGGTGCCCTACCCGAGGAAGGGTCTCTGGTCCCTGGGCTTCGTGACCAACACGGCGCTGCGAACCCTCACAGAGCGCGAGGAGGGCAACCTGGTCTGCGTCTTCGTGCCGTCCTCGCCGATGCCCATGACGGGCTATACCATCATGATCCCCGCCGACGACCTCGTTCCGCTCTCGCTGTCGGTGGACGAAGCCCTGCGCATCACGGTCTCCGGCGGCGTCCTGATTCCTCCCCGGGAACAGGTCGGCCGGCCCGGCGAGGTGCCGGCCTTCGGCTCGAAGGAGGCCGACGGCGGGGACATCGAGGAAGCTGCTTGAACTTCGCTGACCGCCTGGACGACGCCGTACGCCACGCCGGGAACCCCTGCCTCCTCGGCATCGATCCCCACCCCGACCTCCTGCCCGAGGAATACGCGGTCGTCCGCGACCGGCGCGCTGCGCGTCAGGACCGGGCCCGGGCCCTGGCGGAGTTCTCCCTCGAGCTCGTCGACCTGGCGCGGGATCGGGTCGCCGCGGTCAAACCGCAGTCGGCCTTCTTCGAGGAGCTCGGTGCGGATGGCGTGGGCGCCTGGGAGCGCGTCGTCGCGGGGGCGCGCGACGCGGGCCTGCTCGTGATCGGCGATGTCAAACGCGGGGACATCGCGAGCACGTCGGCCGCCTACGGGCGCGCCTTCCTCGGCGACGGCGAAGAGCCCGAGGCTCCACATCTGTGTGACGCGATCACGGTGAACCCCTACCTGGGCGGGGACTCGATCGAGCCGCTGATCCGAATCGCTGCGCGCACGGGTCGTGGGCTCTTCGTGCTCGTGCGAACCTCCAATCCGGGCGGCGACGACCTCCAGCTCCACGGCGATCCGCCGCTCTGGCGCGAGGTCGCGCGACGGGTCGACGCCTGGGGCGAACCGCTCGTCGGCGCGTGCGGGCTCTCCTCGGTCGGTGCGGTCGTCGGGGCCACACACGCCGCCGACCTCAAGAGCTTCCGCGACGCACTGCCGCGCACCCCCCTGCTACTGCCGGGCTACGGCGCCCAGGGTGGCGGGGCCGGGTCCCTCGCGACGGCGTTCCTGGCAGGCGGGCGCGGCGCGCTCGTGAACTCCTCGCGCGGGATCGCCTTCGCCTACCGCGATCGCGCCGGGATGCCCTGGAAGGATGCGGCCCGGGAAGCACTGGACGCGATGATCGCCGAGGTGTCCGCCGCCGTCGGGCGAGCGGGTACCGTGTCGGGAGCGTGAGCCCGCTCGCGCCGGGCATGCCGATCTCCCTCGAGCACCTCCCCGCGGACGTCTTCGGGCTGGGCTCCCTGGAGCGCGCCGCCCTGGCCGCGGACCCCGCACCCCGAGGCCTCGAGGGTCCGCTCGTTCCGCGCCGGCTGGACGGTATCGAGCCGCCCGCGATCCTCGCGGACGAGGAAGAGCGGGCCGACCGCGTCGTCCGCTGGGAGCAGGGGCTCTCGAAGCTCGAGCCCCCGGTCGCCGCCCTCGACAACCTGCGGGTGCTGGCCGACCCCGCGGCCTCCATCGTCTTGACCGAGAGTATGCCCACGCTCTTCGGCGGGACGCTCGAGGGACTCCTCGGCGCGCTCCACGCGATCCGGCTCGCGCGCGACCTGGCAGCTCGCTGGGGCCGACCGGTCGTGCCGGTTCTCTGGAGCTGCGCGGACGACCTCCTGACCGGCGACGAGCGGGCCACCTTCCTGAACGAGAACCTGGACCTCCGGGCGGTCGCCCTGTCCCGGGCGGAGGCCTCCTGTCCCCGGCCTGCGCGTCGGCCCCTGGAAGGAGCGCGGGACGGGCTCGGAGCCCTCCACGCCCTGGTCAGGAGCCTCGTGTGGGAGGGCGAGCACACCGAGGAGATGCTGGCGCTGTTCCTCCCGCGCGAGGGGGAGACCCTGGCCCAGACCCACGCGCGAGCCGTGAACGGACTGCTCGGCCACCTGGGCCTGGTCGTGCTCGACCCGGACTGGTTGCGCGGAGAGCTCTCGCGCACGCTGGCGCGACTGGTAACGCGCTGCTTGGCGGCAGGGCTGCGGGACGACGCCGCGCGTCTCGGGGAGCACGCGTACGAGGTCGCGCACGACCCGGACGGATGTCCGCTGGTGCACCGGCTCGGCCTCGCCGACCCCACAGCGCTGCGGCTGGGCGGCGACGGCTTCCGATACGGGGGCGAGGCAGGATCTCGCACGCCTGCGGAGCTGGCCGCGGAGATCGTTCAGGCCCCGGCCGAGTGGATCGCGGGGGCGGTCCTGCGCCCGCGCCTCCAGACCGCCCTCCTGCCCCTCGCTGCCCGGGTGGGGGGCTGGCAGGAGCTCACCAGCCTGGCGCAGACCACAACCCTCCGCAGGACAGGCGGCCTCCCGTCGGTGCCGTTCGTGCCGCGGCTCTCGGCCACGCTCGTGGAGCCCGAGTGCGCGCGCTCCCTGGAGCGTCTCGAGCTCGACGTACGGAGCGTCCTCGAGGGAAGGCTCGGCGAGCCCGTGCCCGGGGAGGCGGCCGTGGCGGCGGCCGAGCGGTTGCGCGAGATCGCAGGCCGGGCCGCGGGGGAGCTCCTGGCCGCGCGCACGGACCTCGATGGCGTGGACCGCGGGCTCTCCGTACGGGCAAAGCGGACCGCGGGCCAGATCCGCGAGCTGGTCGAGGGGATCGCGAAGCGGGCCGAGCGCGTCGTACGCAACCGTGAGGGGTCCGGACGGCGACACGTCCGGCGCGTGAGGAACCATCTCCTACCCCACGGGCTCCCCCAGGAGCGCGTCCTCTCGGGGCTGGCCTTCGTCGCCCGCCACGGCCGCGACTGGCTCGAGGAGCTCGTGGCCGAGCTCGAGCCGCTCGCCGCGGAGCACCTCGTGGTTCGCCTGGATCCGAGCTGAAGCCCCCTTCGCGGCTCGGGCGCTCGCCCGCATCGGGGGACGGGCGTAGAGTGGGCGGCGGGCCGCCATGCGCAGGATTGCACTCGTCAACCAGAAGGGCGGCGTCGGCAAGACGACGACGGCCGTGAACCTCGGTGCCGGGCTCGCGCTCCTGGGCTGGAGGGTGGCCCTGATCGATCTGGACCCGCAGGCGAACGCCAGCATGCACCTGGCCGTCCCGCTCGATAACGACCAGCCCTCGGCCTACTCGGTGCTGGTAGGCGAGGCCGCGATCGCCGAGGTCCTGCGGCCCACGAGCACCCTCGGGCTGAGCATCGTGCCGAGCCACATCGATCTCTCGGGGGCCGAGCTCGAGCTGGCCAACGCCTTCGGACGCGAGACGCTCCTGCGCGAGTCGATCGACACCTGGGAGCGAGAGCACCGTGAGCGGGAGGGCACGCCGCCGGCGGACTTCCTCCTGTTCGACTGCCCTCCGAGCCTGGGTCTTCTCTCCATCAATGGTCTGGCCGCCGCCACCGAGGTCTTCATCGCGCTCCAGACCGAGTTCTTCGCGCTACAGGGTATGGGCAAGCTGGTCGAGGTCGTCCAGCTCCTGCGCCGTCGCATCAATCCCGATCTGTCGATCACGGGGATCGTCGCCTGCCTCTACGACAGCCGGCTGCGGCTGGCGCGCGAGGTCCTGGCCGAGATCCGGACCTACTTCCCGGGCCAGGTGTTCCGGCGCACGATCGGCACGAACGTGAAGCTCGCCGAGGCTCCGAGCTACGGCCAGACGATCTTCGACTACGCGCCGGAGTCCACGGGCGCACGCGACTACCGCCAGCTCGCCTACGAGGTCGTCGGACAATCGGGGCGTTCGCGCCCGGAAGACGCGGCGTCCGGTGCTGCCGACGCCGACGGGTCGGGAGAGGGCGTCGTCTTGCAGCCGCACGCCCCGAGGAACGAGCCCAGGATCGTTCGCGCCCAGGACCTGCCCGCGCCTTCCACGGAGGCCTTCGGGACTCCGCCGGAGGCGACGCCGTCCGGCGAGCCTAGCTCGTGAAGCGCGTCTACCTCGACCACAACTCCACCACGCCGCTCCTGCCCGAGGTCGAGGCGTACTGGGAGGAGTGTCGGGCGCGGCAGCTCGGGAACCCGTCGAGCCCACATACCTCGGGACGCGCGGCACGCGACCTGATCGACCGGGCGCGGGAGCGCGTGGCGGGGGCCCTCGGCGTACACGAGGACGAGGTCCTCTTCACGTCAGGTGGAACCGAGAGCAACAACCTCGCCCTGCGGGGTGCACTCACCGCGGCCCGCGCTTCCCATCTGGTGACGACGGCCGTGGAGCACTCGTCGGTGCTGGAGGCTGCGCGAGCGCTCGAGAAAGACGGCTGTGTGCTCGAGGTGCTGCCGGTGGACGGCGGGGGACGTGTGGACCTTGCGGCACTCGAGGCCGCGCTGGAGGCTGCGGGCGGGCCCACCCTGGTGTCCATCCAGACCGCAAACAACGAGATCGGTGCGATCCAGCCGATGGCAGAGGTCGCAGACCTCGTTCGCGCCCACGCAGAAGCGATACTGCACACCGACGCGGTCCAGGCCCTGGGTCGAATCCGGCCCCCGCTGGCCGTTGCGGAGGGTCCGGACCTCGCGTCGTACTCCGCGCACAAGGCGGGTGGACCGATCGGTGTGGGAGTCCTGTTCCGCAAGCGGAGCGTCAGGCTTGCACCGCTCCTTCACGGAGGCGGTCAAGAAGAGGGCTTGCGACCGGGAACCGAGAACGCAGCTGCCATTGCGGCAGCGGCGTTCGCCGTCGAGATCGCGGTCGCGAACACGGAGACATTCGGGGAACGAGCGCGCGCGTTCGTCAAGGTTCTCTGGAACGAGTTGCGCGATGCGTTCCCGAACGTGCGACGGATGGGACCGGAAGAAGACGCGGCGCGTCTGCCGAACACACTCGCCCTGGTTTTTCCGGGAACGGACGGAAAGGTGCTCGTTACCGCACTCGATGTCGCCGGTCTCGAGGTCAGTGCGGGTTCGGCGTGCGCGAGCGGGTCGATCGAACCTTCGCACGTGCTCGTCGCCTTGGGATGCGACGACGACGAGGCTCGTGCAGGCATTCGGCTGTCGCTCGGGTGGAACACGACGCGCGAAGACTGTGCACATGCGGTGGACACGTTGCGAAAAGTGGCGAGCGCGTCGCGCGCAAGCCGCGGTGCGTTCGGTGCGTTGTGAACAACCCACTAAAAGATTGCTTTACTCTCGTTGACGGTTCGCCGGAGACCGCTTGTAATCCGCGCCGAGGGGCCAGCGTGATCGACTTCGAGCGCGACGCCGCGCACGTTCAACGGGGGGAAGCATGAACGAGCACCATGGAGCGAGCGCACGAACCGTGCGCTCCTCTCGAGACAGCGCAACGTCTTCTGTTCTGTGCGCGGAACCCGTCCACGGTTCCCTGAACCGGGCAACGACCGGAGGCTGACCATGCACAGCCGGGAGACGTCTACGAGGGCCTCGTCAGAGGAGGCCAGGAGCACCCGTCCCGCCACGCGGAACGGGGAAGCGCCCCAGCAGGCCCCTCAGGATGGGGACGCCCGAGCCAACGGCGGCCGCTGGACCCCTGCGCCCTCTCCGGCGCTCGAGGAGCCCTGGAAGGCCCTCCAGCACGCCATCCGGGGCCGGATCCAGAACGAGCAGTTCGAGACCTGGTTCCGCCGCGCCACGCTCACGCACCTCGACGAGTCCACCGTCCGTCTGGGGGTCCAGAACGGGTTCACACGGGACTGGCTCAACAACTACTACCGGAGCGTCCTCGAGGAGGCCGTCGCGAACGTGTTCGGCCCGGGCCGGAAGCTCGAGTTCGCCGTCGATCCCGAGCTGATGGTCGTGCGGCGCCCCCTGCCCCAGGATCCCCCGACGCCGCCGCCGCCGGTCGTCAGCGCCGAGCCCCGCGTGCGCTCGCTCCTGGAGGCCAGCGACACCCAGCTCAACCCGACCTATCTCTTCGACTCGTTCGTCGTCGGGCCCTGCAACCGCTTTGCGCACGCGGCAGCGGTCGGCGTGTCCGAGTCTCCTGGCCAGGCCTACAACCCCTTCTTCCTGCACGGGAGTGTCGGGCTCGGCAAGACACACCTCCTGCAGTCCCTGTGCCACTCGATCCTCGCGCGCGACGCCGGCTCGCAGATCCTCTACCTCTCCTGCGAGACGTTCGTGAACCACTTCATCGGCGGTCTCGAGAACGGGGACCTCCAGAAGTTCCGCACCAAGTACCGGAACGTTGACGTGCTGGTGGTGGACGACATCCACCTGCTCGCGAACAAGGAGCGCACGCAGGAGGAGTTCTTCCACACGTTCAACACGCTCTACAACGCGGGGAAGCAGATCGTCCTGTCCTCGGACAGTCCGCCGAAGGACATCCCGACGCTTCAGGGGCGGCTCGTGTCGCGCTTCAAGTGGGGGCTCGTGACCGAGGTCGAGCCGCCCTGTTTCGAGACCCGGGTCGCCATCCTCAAGCGGAAGAGCCGTCTGAGGGGCCAGGAGCTTGGAGACGACGTGACGAGCCTCCTGGCCGAGCACATCGACACCAACATCCGGGAGCTCGAGGGAGCCGTCACGAAGCTCCTCGGCTTCGCCAACCTGTCCTCACGGGCAATCACGCCCGACCTGGCCCGGGAGTGCCTGCGCGACGTCTTCCAGGAGCGTCGTGGCCAACCCTCCATGGAGGACATCCTGCGGCTGGTGACCGAGCACTTCGGGGTCAAGGTCTCCGACCTCCAGTCCCGCAAGCGGACGAATGCCATCGCGTTTCCGCGCCAGATCGGCATGTACCTCGCGCGGAAGGTCACCCGCCTGTCCCTCGAGGACATCGGGGGCTTCTTCGGCGGCCGGGATCACTCGACGGTCCTCTATGCCATCCAGAAGCTCACCCGGCTGGAGAAGACCGACGTGGAGATCCGGGAGCTCTTGCACACGCTCCTGCTCGCGACCGGCTACAGGGGCGCCTGACCCGCATGTTCTCCGGGTCTGAGGTCCCCCGCGGGTGCCCGGCAGTGCGCCGATCCGACACCCCCCCGACGGTGTACTCGAGGAGGGCTTTCGGGTACCTTTTAAAGGGCGCTGGGACCTCTACCACGCTCTCCGAGGGCCTCTCTCGGTCCACCGAGGACTGTGAGTATCTCGGGGGTAACCGTGCGATGAACGGTGGAGATCTCCCGCAAAGCTCCGCAGTCTTCCACTCGCCCGGTGGCGCCGCCGTCGCCCTTGAGGATGGGTGTGCACAACTCCTCGACTTCCCACCGACTCTCGACAGCCACTACCACACTCCGCACGAGCCCCACTTCGCTCCAAGTACATGTGTGACAAGAGGATCCAGCTCGAGACTCTTCGGTTTTCCACAATTTTCGCGGCCCCTTACTGAGACCAAGATCTTTTAACTCTTCTTCTCTCAGAGAGAGCACGAAGTCTCCATGAAGGTCCTGTGTGATCGCGAGCGACTCCGCGAGGGAATGACCCTCGCCACGAGCGTCATTCCCGTCAAGAGCACTCGCCCCGCCATCGAGAACGTCCTCCTCACCTGCACCGACGACTCGCTCGAGCTCGTGGGGACGGACCTCGAAGTCGCGCTGCGCTACCGCCTCGAGGACGTCAAGGTCGAGAAGCCGGGCAAGGCCCTGGTACCCGCCAGGATCGCGGCGGACTTCATCCGCGATCTGGGGGGGGAGACCGTCTGCCTCGAGATCGAGAACGAGCACTGCGTGATCACTTCCGGTCCCGATCGCTGCGAGCTCGTGACGATCGACCCCGACGAGTTCCCGGTCGTGGACCGCTTCGACGACGAGGGCAGCCTCTCCATCCAGGGCGGCAACTTCACCAAGCTCGTCAACCGCACGGCCTTCGCCGCGGCCCGCGAACAGGGTCGCTACGCCATGCACGGGATCCTGACCCTGGTCGAGGATCAGGTGCTGCGCATGGTCGCGACCGACGGTCGGCGGCTCGCCGTATCGAACATCGCGCTCGAGACGGGGGGGGACAGCACGCACAAGGCGATCGTCCCGACGAAGGGGATGCAGCTCTTCTGCCGCGTGATCGGAGATCCGCTCGAACAGGTCCGGGTCCACTTCGGCACCAACCGCATAGGGCTGAAGACGTCCCAGGCCGAGGTCTTCGCCCGGCTGATCGACGGCGAGTTTCCGCGCTACTCCGCGGTGATCCCCGAGGCCGGGGCAACGGTGATCGAGGCGGACGCGGATCTCTTCGCCCGGAAGCTGCGCCTCGTCGCGAACGTGACTTCCCAGGACACCCGCGCCGTGCGGCTCTCGTTCTCGAAGGGCGAGATGAACATCTTCGGGAAATCCACCGGATACGGGGAGGCGTCCGCCCAGATGGAGGTCGATGCCAAGGGGGATGCCGAAGACGTCGCCTACAACCCGGACTACCTGATGGACGGGGTCAAGAACTGCGAAGCCGACATCGTCCGTCTCGAATACAACGAGCGCACGAGTCCGGGGAAGTTCACCCTCGGCGAGAACTACACCTACGTCGTGATGCCGATCACGATCGACAGCTGAGCGTGGTCGAGAAACGGCAACGCGGCGGCCTCGCCTCCATCCAGGACATCCTCGATTCCTACCTGAGATCGGCTGGGATCGCGAAGGGGCGCGGCATCGTGGCGAGGGTCTTCGAATCGTGGTCGAGCGTTGTCGGGAGGGAGGTCGGTCGTCGGGCGCGTCCCGTCCGCTTCAGGAACGGCGAGCTCACTGTCGAGGTCGACTCCTCGGCTCTCCTGCACGAGCTCGCCTGCTTCACAGGTGAGGACCACCGCCGCAGCATCAACGGCATCCTCCAGCGGACGGTCGTTCACCGAGTGATCTTCAAGCAACGAGGCTGACCGATGGTCGAAGAGACCCCCACAAACGTCTACGACGCAGAATCAATCACCGTCCTCGAGGGGCTGGAAGCCGTGCGCGTCCGCCCCGCGATGTACATCGGTGACACCGACGTCCGCGGTCTCCATCACCTGATCTGGGAAGTCGTCGACAACGCCGTGGACGAGGCCCTCGCCGGCTTCGCCACGCGTTGCGAGGTCATGCTCGGCGTGGACGGCTCGGTCCGCGTCCGCGACGACGGTCGAGGCATTCCGGTGGCGATCCACAAGGCCGAGGGCATTCCCGCGGTCGAGGTCGTGATGACGAAGCTGCACGCGGGCGGCAAGTTCGACCAGGGCGCCTACAAGGTCTCCGGAGGTCTGCACGGAGTCGGGGTCTCGTGCGTGAACGGTCTTTCGGAGTGGCTGCGCGTGCGCGTGCGCACCGGCGGGAAGAGCCACGAGATGGCCTTCGAACGCGGCGTGCGGACGGAGGAGCTCCGCGTCACCGGGGAAACGACCAAGACAGGCACGGAGGTGACCTTCAAGGCCGACCCCCAGATCTTCACCGCGACCGAGATCGAGTACGAGCTCGTGGCCAAGCGCCTGCGTGAGACGGCCTATCTCATGGGCGCCCGCGGGCTCGAGATCTCGCTCGAGGACGAGCGGACGGGTCAGCACGAGGAGTTCAGCTATCCCGAGGGTCTCCAGACCTTCGTCGAGCACCTCAACAAGAACAAGGAAGTCCTGCACCCCGACGTGGTGCACTTCATGAAGACCGTTCCCTCGCCGGACGACCCGACGAAGGAGTACGTGGTAGAGCTCGCGCTCCAGTACACCGACGGCTACCAGGAGAGCGTCCACACCTTCGTCAACAACATCAACACGCACGGCGGAGGTACTCACCTCGCCGGCCTCAAGTCGGCGTTGACGCGAACCCTCAACACGTACGCGAAGCAGGAGAAGCTACTCAGGGACGACAAGCTGCCCTCGGGCGACGACTTCCGCGAAGGACTCACGGCCGTCATCTCGCTCGCAGTCCCGGATCCCCAGTTCGAGGGCCAGACGAAGGACAAGCTCGGCAACCGCGAGGCCCAGGGCGTTGTCGAGTCGGTCGTCAACGAGTGCTTCTCGACCTATCTCGAGGAACATCCCGCAGCCGCGAAGTCCCTGGTCCTGAAGGCTGTCCGAGCCCAGGCCGCACGCGAGGCAGCGCGCAAGGCTCGCGATCTCGTGCGCCGGAAATCGGCCCTGGCCAGCGGGAACCTGCCCGGCAAGCTCTCCGACTGCCAGTCGAACAACCTGGAGGAGTCCGAGCTGTACCTGGTCGAGGGTGACAGCGCCGGTGGCTCTGCGAAGGAGGGCCGGGACCGTCGCTTTCAGGCGATCCTCCCGCTGAAGGGCAAGATCCTGAACGTCGAGAAGGCGCGGCTCGACAAGATGCTCGGGCACTCCGAGATCTTGACCATCATCTCGGCCCTCGGCTGCGGCATCGCAGACGAGTTCGACCTCGAGAAGCTGCGCTACGGCAAGACGATCATCATGACGGACGCGGACGTGGACGGATCCCACATCCGCACCCTGCTCCTGACGTTCTTCTTCCGGCACATGAAGCCCCTGATCGACGCCGGTCGGCTCTACATCGCCATTCCCCCGCTCTACAAGATCAAGATCGGCAAGGAAGAGATCTACATCGCATCCGACGCGGAGCTGCGCCAGCTCCTGATCGAACGCGGGCTCGAGTCGATGACGCTCTTCGATGCCATCTCGAAACGCGAATGGTCGGGCGCCGAGCTGCGCGGGCTGGCCGACGACTTGCGGCGGCTCGAGGACATCTCCGACCACGTCTTCCCGGTCTGGACTCGCCGCGAACCGACCGAGCTCCTCAATGCCTGGGATGGCGAAGCGGTCTACGAGCACTGGGCGATGGTCGACGGGGAGGAGCGCTACTTCCTCTCCAACCGCGAGCTGCGTGACTTCCTGGACCTGATGAAGGGGACCCTGCCGTCCGACGAGGAGCTCTTGATCTACACGGGACCGGATGGCGACGTCGATCGGGACTCGGCTCACGTCGTGACGAGTCACCTGCAGAAGACGCGCGAGCTGCACGAGGTCCTGCAGTCCATCGAGGCCCACGGTCTCGCGTTCAAGGGCGGCTTGGACTGCGAGGTGCGCCGATCGAAAGAGGCCAAGACGGCCAAGAACCTCCTGGAGCTGGCCCGCGCCGTCAGCACCGTCGCCCAGGGAGAGGTCGACGTCCAGCGCTACAAGGGACTGGGCGAGATGAATCCCGGGCAGCTCTGGGAGTCGACCATGGACCCGGAACGCCGGCGCCTGTACCTGGTCCAGCTCGAGGACGAGTTCCGCGCGGACGAGGTCTTCACCATCCTGATGAGCTCTGCGGTCGAATCACGCCGGGAGTACATCGAGCGGCACGCCCTGGAAGCGACCAACCTCGACGTCTGAGAGGCCCGTCGGAGTCACCCGTCGGGAAAGGACTTCCGCCCTCCACGCTCCAGTCGAGAGCGGGGCCCGGACGATAGGACCCGAGCGCTCCCCACGCGCCAAGGTCCCTTGAAGAGTCAAAGGCTCGACTACACGCGATTCGCCGAACTGCTCAGTGAGCGGGGTCTCGTCGATGCAGAGGCGCTGCAGCACATCCTCCAGCAGGGCCTCACGACGGGAGAGCTCTTCCCCGAGGTCCTCGTGCGCGAGAGCCTGATCGCGGACTGGGAGCTCTCGCGGGTCGTCTGCGACTCGTTCCAGATCGTGTTCCTCTCCGTGGACGTGTACGAGCCGTCGCCCCAGGCCGTCGCTCTCTGCGACCCGGGCTTCCTTCACCAGCACTGCCTCGTTCCCCTGGATGTCTACGAGGATCTGGTGACGGTCGCCATGCCGGCGCTGACGCCCTCCGAGGTGCTCAACACCATGGCGGAGAAGCTGGGCAAGAAGGTCCAGCCCGTGGTGGGTACCGTGGCTTCCAACCGCAACTGGCTCAACGAGAACCTGCAAGGCTCGCGTCCCGCCGACAGGGTGGCCGGCGCACTCCCCAGCGCTGTCCCCGACGCCGCCATCGACGACGAGTGGAGTCAGCTCTTCGACGAGGGAGATGCCGCCGTGCTCATGGATCTGGGAACGGAGACGACCGAGGAGAGCGACGAGGAGAAGACGATCGAGGCCGCCGAGCTCGGCGACCTGAGCGACCTTGGAGATCTCGACGATCTTCTCGCCTGATCGCTAGCTCGCATCCGCCTCGCGCGTCGGTTCCCGGTCCTTGTCCTCCTCCTCTTTCCGGCTCGGAGGATCGTCTTCCCGCTTTGTCTGCGGTGGAGGTCCGACCGGCCGCCGCGGCCCCTCGATGGAATTCCTGATCTCGCGCTCCACGTCGCGCAGGCCGCCGCCGATGTTCGCCTCGCGTCGGATCTCGTCGAGAGAACGCCGCGCCCTGTAGAACATGCGCATCGCTTCACGAGCAACCTCGGGGAGCCGGCCCCCGAAGACCAGGACTGCCACCACGGCGATCATCAGGGTCTCGCCGACGCTCATGTTGCCGATGAAGGCCAGCATCGCCCTGGATTGTAAGCGCGGGCCGGACGCAGGCTAGCGTTCGGGCACGCCCAGGCGGGACTGACGCCATCCGAGGAGCGGGCGGAAGCTGATCCCCACCGAGGACCCGTCCTCCCCGCTCCTGTCGTCGAACTCGAGCTCGAAGAGGAAGTCGTGGCCGAGCCGCCGCAAGACGAGCTCGAGGCGGTCCTCGCCGTTGTCGAGGAGCGGGAGCGAGATCTCGCCCTCGAGCTCCCACTTGGGCGTCCACCTGTAGCGAGTGGCGATCGAGGCGGCCTCGAAGATGGGTCGGCCCGTGCTGTCGAGCCCGCGCTGGTGGCCGAGCTCGATTCCCCAGCGCTCGGACGGCTGCAGACCCACTGCGGTCAACGAGTAGATGGTCTTGTGGGCATCGAGGTCGTAGCGCGCGTCGTGCCAGAACGAGAACGGGATACCGAACACCGGCCGGTAGGCGCTCGCGAACACTCCCACCGGAAGCCAACGGTCGCTGAGTCCGGGGACGGAGTTCTGATACGTGGTGCGAAGCTCGACGTCGATCTCGTCGAAGTTGCCGACATCCAGCCACCGCGTCCGGAAGCCGGCCTCGACGAAGTCGCCCTCGATCCCGTCGTCGACCTCATCGAAACGCACCGGCCGGCCGTCCCGATCGCTCACCTCGAGGTCGGCCTTCACCGAGACGAAGGGGGCGATCTCGTGGAACCCGCCGTCCGCGCGCCGCTTCCAGAAGCTCGTGCTCGCCCGGACGCCGGCGAAGGCAGCGACCCGCGTGGGGCTGTCCTTGTCGTTCACTCCCCGATCCCAGAGCGTGGCCCGGGCCTCAGCGAACGGAATGACGCGAATGCCCGCGAGGGGAATGGAGAACGGTACCTCCACCATGTGCGTGGAATCGAAGCGCAGGACCCTGCGCTCGCCGAGCATGTCGCCGAAGGGTCCCTCGATTCCGTCCGGGACGAGCGGGGCGGCCACAGCCTCGCGACCCTCGACCCGCTGCATGTACGTCCCCTCGTTGGTCGTGGAGTAGAGCACGGGCTGGTCGCCGACCCGGAAGAGCTCCGAGGCGAAACGTGTGGCCCCGATGCTCGGCAGCTCCTCCACCTCGGTTCGGAACGAGTCGACGCGGCCGAGCACCGTCGCGCTGTAGTAGAGCTCGTGGCGCGCCTGCCGCCAGTGCACGTAGTTGTCACGGTGCTCGTAACGGACGAAGTCGCGCTCCCAGAACTCCGATTGCACCCCCGGATCCGTCTGGCTCGAGAACGAGACGTCGACCCACTCTTCGGGGTCCGAGAAGAAGCGGCCGCGCGAGCGAGCCCACAAACGCGCCGTGTCCCGCTCGTCCTCGTCGACGCGAACGATGCCCCGGTCCTCTCCGCGGTCGGGCAGCCCGCCGAGCTCGATCTCCCAGCGGTAGGTCCTCTCCTGTTCGAACTTCGCCGAGCCGTCGAGCAGGATTCCCCGCGAGCCCAACCACCGCAGCTTCACGCGCGAACGCCCCTTCGGGTAGACGGGTTCGTCGCCGAGGATGTCCGTGATGCGCTCGCCGAGCTTGCCGACGTCGCCGTTGACCTGGGCCTCGGCGAACGTGCCGAAACGGGAGCTGTTTCCGAGTCGGAACCCCTCGAACCTCGGCGTGAAGTCGGATCCGGCCGGGTAGCTCAGCCTCGGGAGAGGGATCGAGAACAGCTCGGAGATCTGCAGCGAGTTCTCGCGCAGCTCGACGTCGAACAGGATCTCGCCCTGCTCGGGGCGCGGCTCGATCCGGAGATCACCCGTGCGCAGGTGGAAGTGCGGATCGTCGAACGAGCACGACGTGACGACCGCGTCGTTGGCCTGCAAGGATCCGTCGGCGCTGTGCCGCAGCCAGTCCGCGAGCAGACGCATGCGCGAGGTCTGGCCGCGAATGCTGCGTTCCGAGCTGATCGACGCCTCGGCGATCCACCCGTGACCATCGACCATGTCGAGGTACAGCGCACCCGCACGCCCGACCGGCTCCCCGCCGACCGTGTAGACGATCGGTCCCTCGAGGTAGATCTCCTGGGCGAGCTTCGTCACCTCGACTTCCTTGAAGCGCTCGAACAGGGAAGGCGCGCCTCCGGGCCCGAGCTCGACGCTCTGGAGCTCGCGACGAATCGCATCGATCTCGAGCTCCGACTCCTTCGCGGTCACCTCCGTGTTCTTCTCGAGCTCGTCCCGGTCGAGCCAGACGACGAGCCACGTCGCGGAGAGCTTGCGGTTGCCGCTCTGGAAGACAGGCGCCTCGAAGATCTGCAGAACGGTGTCGCCGTCGTAGCGGTAGTCCGCGTCGTCGGCGCGGAAGGACCACTGCGATTCCAGGGGCAGGCCCACGTCCTGAGTGAGAGCCAGGAGCGCAGGTAGAAGAAGGCCTCCGATCACGGGTCCTCGCGGCGGGGCCCGACCTCGAAGTTCTTGGCCGTCAAGACGTGAACGACGAGGTCGTACTCGAATTCCTCGCCCGTCCAGACCATGCCCTGGTGGAACAAGCGCGCGGGGCTGCCGACCACGCGGATCCGGCGCTGCTCGGCGCGTACCGAGAACTCGTCGCCGTAAGCGACGAGCGAGGTCCCGAGCCGGAACGCCACGTCCCCGTCGGCACGCAGCCCGGCCAGGAGATTGTTGCCCGCGGCGCGCCGCGCCTCCATCCGCGCGCTCTCCGCGGAGAGGACCCAGCTCTGCGGTCCGCTCTCGACGTTCTCGAGCCGGACCCTCCCCACGAAGGAGACGCCTTCCCGGTCGGCCTCGAGACGCTCGGCCTTGCCGCGCACGTGCAGCGACTCTTTCCTGGCGGTCTCGCCCTCCGTCAGCCAGAAGTCGACTTCGGGTTCGGCCGCTGCGAGGAACGTGTCGCTGAACTGGACCCAGCGCCCGGTCATCGAGAAGGGGTGGTTCTTGCCCGGGAACACGCCCACGGCCGTCACGCGTCCGTCTCCCAGGGCTGTGAGCCGGCCGCGCCCGAGCTTGTCGACCTCGAGCTCGTCGCCCTCCCCGTGGATCTGAACCTCCCCGCGCGAGTCCATGATCACTTTGCCCTGTGCGACGAGGCGCGCGGAGGAGAGCTCCTCCGTGCCGCGGTCCGTGCGCTCGACCACCAGCCTCTCCGAGGTCAGCTCGAAGTTGGTTCCGGCGTGCGAGTAGCGCCCGCCCACGTTGCCGGTCGCCGTCAGCGTCGATCCCGACCACAGGAATTCCCCGCCCCGCTCGTGACGTTCGAGCGAACCCTCGATCTCGTCGCAGTCGAGGGAGAGCGCGTCCGTCTCGCGTTGCGTGCGCACCTGGACGTCGTCGCGCGCCGTGAAACGGACCGTCTCCACGAGCTCGCCGTCTGCGGTCTCGACAGTCTCCTCCGCGACGAGCAAGCGGCGACAGGAGATCTCGTGCGCGTCGCCCTGGTATGCGAGCGAGGCTCGCTCGACACCTTCCGCGATCAGGAGGTTCTCCGAGCGCTCCACGCGTTCGGCCACGCCCTCGACGCGCTGCCACCGGAAGGTCACGGGTTCGCCCGGCGCGCCCTCGACGATCATGTGCTCGGGACCGCGCAGCGAGAGCCGCGACCCGCGCAGAGTCCCCTCCTCGGAGTCGAGCGCGATGCTGCCGTGGGCTTCGAGGCCCAGCGGGTCGATGGACATCTCCGAGACCTCCGCGGCGCGCGCAACGAACCCGCGCGGTCCCTCGACGGACAGGTCGACACCCAGGGCCCGCGGCACGCGCCAGACCTCGCCTTCCAGTGCGAAGTCGATGCGTTCACCCGTCAGTAGGACGAAGTCGTGCTCCGCGTCCGCCTCGCCGATCAGGCGAGAGGGGCCGGTGGCGGATGCGCTCACGCGGCTCTCGCCCGTGAGCGGTCGCTCGTGCCGCAGCCGAAACTCCTCCGTCTCGAGCGAGCCGTCGGGGCGAACGATCTCGACTCCGCCGAGTGCGACGAAGAGCGCGTCGTCGGCGACGGGCCCGAAGCTCCCTGTGAGCGAGTCGCGGGCCGTCAGGCGGGCACCCTTCCAGTCCAGCGCCGCCGGGCCCGGAAGGTGGAACTCGACCGCGTCCGAGCGCGTGACCTCGAGCGGCCCCTCGCCGCGGAACGACACCGAGAAGGCGTCGTCCAGTACGGGCAGGGCCGCGCCGGCGTCAGAGCTGAAGACCAGGCGCCCCTTCGGGTCGCCGATGAGCAGCGCGACGAAGCGCGTTGCCGAACCCTCGAGCTCGATCTCCGCGCGGTTGGAGGTGAACTCGCTCGTCGGCGTCACGAGCCGCACTTCCTCGGTTGCCTCGATGCGGTCGAAGCCGAACGGCTCCGATCCGCCGCTGCGCGGGCGTCCCGACACGCGGATGTGCTGCGCGTGGAGCTCGAGGTCCTCTCGACCGGCGAGCTTGACGCTGGCGTCCTCGTGCGCGTCGAGTGTGATCTCGCGCGCTCCCTCAGGCGGGCTCTCGATCGAGAGCCCGCCACGGCAATCGAGCGAAGCGTTGCGTCCCGCCTCGACCTCGACCGTCGCGTTTCCGTCCGAGAGGAAGCGCAGGATGCCCCGGTCGACGAAGAACTCGAACCCCGTGCCGGATGCGGAGATCCCCGTACCCGAGATCGTGACGCGTCCTCCCGTGTGGAAGTGACCTTCGTCCAGGCGCCCGACGAGGTCCGGCGCGGAGAGCGTCAGCGGCACGATCGGGGCGTCGCGCAAGAGGGTCGCCTCGACGTCGCGCAGGTCGATGGCCTTGTCCAGGCTGACGTGGAACTCGCCGAGCTTCGTGTCCTTCTCCTGGACGAGCTTCGCGCTGCCGCCGGCGGCGCGAATGCTCAGGACCATCTCGCCCGTCTCCCGGTCGTACACGCGCCCCGTCAGATCGTCGAGCTCCACCAGGTCGCCGACGGTGCGCGAGCCCGCGGCCACGAGGTCGTACACCTTCCGGCCGCCTTCGTTCTGCGTGTACGCGAACTTGCCGCTGAAGGAGAGGTTCCCCGCGTTGCCGGTCTCCTGAACTTCGCGGGCGGCGACCGTGTCGGGCGGAGCGAAGGGTTCGGATCGCACGTTCGGCGGCGACGCCGGGTCGAGCTTCACCGGCTCCTCGATCCAGCGCAGGATGGAGATGCCCGCTGCGAAGAGGAGCAGGAACAGCAGGGCCTTCTTCATGGACCGTACCGCGCGAGCAGGTCCTCGAGCTCTCCGCGCGCTCGCAGGACGTGCTCGGTGAGCTCGCGCACCGCCCCGCGACCGCCGCTGGCCTCGGTCACGAGGTGCGCACGGGCGCGCACCTCGGGGCGCGCGTTGGCCGGCGCGCAGAACACCGCGGCGCGCTCTGCGAGGCGCAAGTCCGGAAGATCGTCTCCCATGGCGGCGGTCTCTTCGATGCTCACGCCGACGCGTTTCTGGACATCGGCGAGGACCTCGTTCTTCGGGCCGGAACCCAGGTGCAGCTCGGCGATTCCGAGCTCCTCGGCCCTCCGGCGCGTCGCGTTGCACCCCCGCCCGCTGATCCACGTGACCACGATCCCGCACTCGCGCAGCCAGGCCAGTCCCTGGCCGTCCTGCACGTCGAATCGCTGCACCTCGTCGTCCTCTCCGTAGATCACCCGGCCGTCGGTCAAGACACCGTCGACGTCCAGAGCGATCAAACGGACGCGCGCGAGGAGCTCCTCGAGATCGGGCTCGAGCGTGGCCATGGCCCGAGGATACGGATTCCCGGCTGCGATCCCGAACGTGTCGAGCCGGTAGTTCCGGCTCGCGTTCAGCCGCCCGCCGAGACGTCCAGGATGTCCTGGATGTCGAGCAGGCCCACGGGGCGGCGGTCCAGGTCGAGCACGGGGATCTGGTCGATCTTGAACTCGCGCAGGACGTGCTCGGCCTCGTCGACGAGCTGGTCGGGACCGATGGACTTCGGATCGCGGCCCATGAACTCGTCCACGGGATGGCCCCTCGGGACCTCGCCCGTCTGCAGAACACGCCGGAGATCGCCGTCGGTGAAGATCCCGACGAGCTTCCCGTCGCCGTCGACCACGAGCGCGGCCCCCGGCCGGCCCGGTGTTCTGGTCATCGTCTCCAGCGTCTTCACGAGGGCCGTTCCGCTCTGGACCAGCGGGAGCTCGTCGCCCTGCCGCATGATCTCGTGCACCTTCATGAGCCGGCGTCCCAGGGCGCCTGCCGGATGGTAGAGGGCGTACTCCTCGCGCGAGAAGCCCCGCTCGCCCTGAACGACGATCGCCAGCGCGTCTCCGAGCGCGAGCATGGCCGAGGTGCTGGCCGTCGGCGCGAGCCCCATCGGACAGGCCTCGTCCACGCGGCCGATGTCGAGCACGCAGTCGGAGAGCCGACCCAGGGTCGACGTCCCGTTGCCCGTGAGGGCGATGACCCCGGCGCCGATCTTGCGCGCCGCCGGGATGAGGGCCTTGATCTCGGCCGTCTCTCCGGAGTTCGAGATCGCGATCAGGACGTCGTTCTTGCGGATACGCCCGAGATCCCCGTGGAGCGCCTCGGACGGGTGCAGGGAGAGCGAGGGCGTCCCGGTCGAGGCCAGTGTGGCCGAGATCTTCGCGCCGATCAGGCCCGCCTTGCCCATGCCGGTCACGACGACCATCCCCTCGCAGCCGAGGACGCGCTCGACGGCGTCGTCGAAGGAGGGCCCGAGGCGCTCCTCGAGGCGTGCGATGGTGCGCGCCTCGAGCCGGATCACTTCGGCGGCCAGCTCGCGCCGCGAGGGTTCGGCGGCGAGCTCCTCGCGCTCTTTCGGTCGTAGGGTGGACACGGGTTCCGATGCGGGGTGGGGAACCGGGGATTGTACCGGGCGCGGCGCGGGGCCATCCGTTCGACCCCTGCGGGGCCTCGGAGGGCCTCCCGGGGTTGTGCTATAAGTCCGCGCAATCGGGTAGTTTCCCACCGAGAATGTTCGATTTACCGCCCATCGTCATCGCGCCCGTGATCGCCCTGCTCGTCGTCTCCCTGGGCATCCACGAGGCGGCCCACGCCTGGGTGGCTCTGAAGTGCGGAGATTCGACCGGCCGGGACCTCGGCCGGCTCACCCTGAATCCGATCCCGCACATCGACCCGATCATGACCCTGGTCCTGCCGGTCCTGCTCTATGTGACGACGGGTTGGATTTTCGGAGGGGCGAAGCCGGTCCCCGTCGCTTTCCACCGGCTGCGCCACCCCTGGCGCGACATGAGCCTGGTCGCGCTCGCCGGACCGGTGTCGAACTTCCTCCTGGCCTGCGTCTTTTTTCTCGGGTATCGCCTGGCCGTCGACACCTTCGGCATGAGCCCGTTCATGGTCCGCCAGGGCTACGAGAACCAGGTGCTGCCGGCCGTCCTGTACTTGACGACGCTCTACAACCTCTTGCTGGCCGCTTTCAACCTGATCCCGATTCCCCCCCTCGACGGATCGCGGGTCATGGCCTGGCTCCTCCCTGACGACCTGCGCCCCGCCTACGCCCGACTGGAGAGATTCGGAATCGTCATCGTCTTTGCGCTCCTCTGGTTCGGTCCGCTTCGCCGCGTCATCGGCGGAGCGATGGACGGGATGATGATCGCGGTCAACTTCATCGTGTCCCTCGGAGGCCTGTGGTGAGCGCCGACTACACCGTCCGCCTCGACCAGGTCTTCCAGGGGCCGATGGACCTGCTCCTGCACCTCGTGCGCGAGCAGGAGGTCGAGATCCACGAGATCGAGATCGGGCGCGTCGTGGAGGGCTACCTGGCCTACCTGGAGAAGCTCTCGGAGCTCGACATCGAGCTCGCCGGGGACTTCCTCGTCATGTCGGCGACCCTGATAGCGCTGAAGAGCCGCTCCCTCCTGCCGGCCGAGGAGGTCGACCTCGAGGAAGACCTCGATCCGCGCGACGAGCTGATCGAGAGGTTGATCGAGTACCGCAAGTTCAAGGGCGCTGCCGGCGAGCTCGAGGACCTCGCCCGCGAGCGCTCCTTCCTGCACGAGCGCGGGTTCCGCGGAGAGCTCCTCCTGAACCGCGACGAGCCGACCTTCGACATCGGCGAGCTGTCCATCTGGGACCTGTGGAGCGCCTATTCGCGCATGCTGCGCGAGACCGCGGCCGACCGCCCGCGCCGCGTCGTCGGGGACGCGCGGCCGATGCGCTTCTTCGTCGAGGCCACGGTGCGCGCGATCCGGAAGAAGCCGCGCCTCTCCCTGTCGGAGATCGTCGCCAGCGTCGGGGACGGGGACCTGCGCGAGAGCGTCGTCGGCTCGTTCTGCGCCCTGCTCGAGCTCGTGCGCCTGGGCGTCGTCGACGTCGACCAGCCGGAGCCCGGCGGCGAGATCGAGATCGCGCTCACGAGCGAAGGGATCGACCTCGACGCCGTCATTTCCGGCGCCGGATTCGAGGACGAGCGCGAGGACGCCGAGCCCTCCGCAGGCCCGAATGGAGTCGACGCGCCCGGGGCGGAGCCGTCGCAGAGCGGGGCCGAAGCCCCTTCGGAGCCTTCGAAGTAGACCTCGGCGCCGGAGCGGCCCATATTGCTCGATCCCCCAGGCCCGAACCGGCCGTCTCGCTCTCCCTCCGCCGAGCCCCCAGAAGAGCCCCATGAGTCAAGCCGCCGAAGTCACCGACAGCCTCTGGGACACCGTCGTCCTCGGGAGCGACCAGCCCGTCCTGGTCGATTTCTGGGCCGAGTGGTGCGCGCCGTGCCGCGCGATGTCCCCGTTCGTCGACAAGCTCGCCGAGGAGCTCGACGGTCGCCTGAAGGTCGTCAAGATCAACACCCAGGACAACCCGGAGGTCCCGGCGCGCTACGGAATCACGGCCATCCCGACCTTCCTGGTCATCAAGGGCGGCGAGGTCGTCAAGCAGATCGTCGGACAGCGCATCTACGACGAGCTCAAGGCCGACGTCGAGCCCTTCCTGTAGGGCGACGGCGGACTCTCCGGCGTGCGCCTGGTCTTTCTCGGCTCGCCGCCCTTCGCGAACCCCGTCCTCGCGAGGCTCATCGACAGCCCCTATCGGCCGTTCCTCGTGATCACGCCGCCGGACCGACCGCGCGGTCGCTCGCGCGGGAGCACCGTCGAGAACGAGCTCGCGAGCCTCGCTCGCGCGAACGGGATCGAGGTCGCCCAACCCAAGACCGTGCGCTCACCGGAGTTCCTCGAGGAGCTGCGCGGCCTCGAGCCCGAGCTGATCCTGGTCTGCGCCTACGGTGAGTACCTCGACGCCGAGCTGCGCGACATCCCCTCGTTCGAGATCCTCAACGTTCATCCCTCCCTCCTCCCGCGGCACCGCGGCGCCTCGCCGATCCAGGCTGCGATCCGCGCCGGAGATCGCGTGACGGGTGTCACCATCCAGCGCGTCGTCAAGGAGATGGACGCCGGCGAGGTCGTCGTGGCGCTCTCGACCGACGTCGGTGAGGACGAGACGGCGGGAGAGCTCGCGGAGCGCCTCGCCGTGCTGGGAGGGGAGGCCAGCGTGCAGGCCCTCGAGGCCCTGAGCTCGGGCACCGCCGTGTTCCTGAGCCAGGACGCTGCGCAGGTCACGACCTGCTCGAAGCTCACGGTCGAGGACAGCCGGCTCGACTGGACGCGGAGCTCCTCCGAGCTCCTGAACCTGGTGCGGGCGATGAACCCCTGGCCCCTGGCGCGGACCCTGCTTCCTGACGGGAAGGAGCTCCTCGTTCTTCGCGCCCGGATTCCGGAGCGCGAGGAGCCGGGCAAGGTCGAACCCGGCACGGTCGTCGCCGCCGGCCTCGACCTCCTCGTGCAAACCGGAACCGGCACGCTCGAGCTACTCGAGGTGAAGCCGGCCGGAAAACGCGCCATGCCGGCCGGGGACTACCTTCGTGGAGCAAGCCTCGAGGCGGGCGCGAGGTTCTCGTAATGAGCGTCGTCCGCATCGCGGCCTGGAACCTCCTCCGCTCCGGTGTTCTCGCACCGCTGCGCGGCGTCGACGAGGAGGCGCGCAGGTACGCTCTCGACGCGCGTGACCGCGGGCTCCTGCGAACGCTCGTCGGCACCGAGCTCCGGCGCCGTGGGACCCTGCGGGCCCTGGTCCGGAACCTCGCCCGGCGGCAGCCGAAGCCCGAGCTCTCGACCCACCTGCACCTCGCCTTCGTTCAGCTCCTCTTCCTCGACAAGATCCCCGACCACGCGGCCGTCTCCGAGGCCGTCGACGCCGTGCGCCACACCCTGGGGGGCTCGAAGGCGACGCTCGTCAACGCGATCTTGCGCGAGACCATCCGCCGCCGAACGCAGGGCACGACCGGAGATCCCCGGCGCGACTTCGTCGGGCGGGACCTCTCGTGGCCGGAACCGCTCTTCCACGACCCGGTGGTGCACCCCTATCTCTGGGCCGAGGACGCGCTCTCCATCCCCGGCGCGCTGGCCAAGCGCTGGGGGAAGCGCCTCGGGGACGAGCGGGCCTTCGCTCTCGGAGAGACCTTCCTCGCCGAACCGCCGCTGTCCCTGCGCGTCGTCCGCGGAGAGGCACCGGAGGTCGCCGGGGAGCTCTCCGAGCTCGGCGTCGAGACACGTGTCTCCGGGCACCCGCGCGTCCTCGTGGCCACGGGCGGCGACGTGCGCACCGTGACGGAGAGCGCCCCGTTCGCGGAGGGTCGCATCACCGTGCAGGGCGAGACCGCGCTCGCGGCCGCGGAGCTCGGCCGGGCCGCCGAGGGCGAGCGGGTACTCGATCTGTGTTCCGCTCCCGGAGGCAAAGCGGTCGTCCACGCCGGGGCGGGAGCGCACGTGGTCGCGGTCGATCGTGACCCGCGGCGACTCGAGCGGCTCCAGGAGACCGTCGCTCGACTCGGGCTCTCCGACCGCGTGGAGCCGTTCGTGTCCGACGGCACCGCGGCGCTCCCCCCCGGGACCTTCGACCTGGTCTTCGTCGATGCTCCCTGCACCAACACGGGGACCCTCGGCGCGCGACCCGCCGCGCGCTGGCGGTTCGGACCGAGGAACCTGCGCGAGCTCGGCGAGCGCAAGTCCCGCCTCCTGCGCGAGGCCGCGGCACGCGTCCGCCCGGGCGGACGCCTCGTGGGGAGGAGCTGCAGCCTCGAGGAC
>JAJDET010000159.1 GCA_029259655.1 Planctomycetota bacterium | reverse complement strand
CCACGCCCCCGACGACTACAGCTCCTTCGTCTCCGTCACCAGGTCCTCGAGCGCCTTCTTCGCGTCGCCGAAGAACATCAGTGTGTTGTCCGCCTCGAAGAGCGGGTTCTTGATGCCCGCGTAGCCCGGCGACAGGGAGCGCTTGATGACGACGCAGGTCTGGGCGTCCCAGACATTGAGTACCGGCATCCCGGCGATCGGCGACTGCGGATCGGTGTTCGCGACCGGATTGCACACGTCGTTCGCGCCCACGACGATCACGACGTCGGTGTTCTTGAAGTCGCCGTTGATCCGGTCGAGCTCGAAGAGCTGCTCGTACGGCACGTCCGCCTCTGCGAGGAGGACGTTCATGTGGCCCGGCATCCGCCCCGCGACGGGATGGATCCCGTAGCGCACCTCGCAGCCCCTCTCCTGCATCAGGTTGCAGAGCTCACGAACCTTGTGCTGCGCCTGCGCGACCGCCAGGCCGTAGCCGGGAACCACGATCAGGGAGCGGGCGCTCTCGAGCAGCATCGCGACCTCCTCGGCGGAGGTCTGCTTCACGCCCGTGTAGCCGTCGTCGCCCTTCTCGGCCTCCTCGCCGAACTTGGCGAAGATCACGTTGACGAGCGAGCGGTTCATCGCCTTGCACATGATGTTCGTCAGGATCAGGCCGGCTGCACCGACCAGTGATCCCGCGACGATGAGCAAGTTGTTCTGCAGCACGAACCCCGTCGCGCAAGCGGCGAGGCCGGAGTAGCTGTTGAGCAGCGAGATCACCACCGGCATGTCCGCGCCGCCGATGGGGAGCACGAGCCCGAGGCCCAGGACGAGCGCGACGAGGGTCAGCGTGAGCTGGACGGCGAGAATCATCCCGGGCGTCTCGGCGACGAAGCCGCCGTACCAGCAGAGGAAGAGCGCGAACAGCGCCAGGAACGCGTTCACGACCTGGCCCCCGATCGGCCCGAGCCGGCTGCCCTTCACCTTCCCGGTGAGCTTCCCGTAGGCCACGAGGCTTCCCGACAGCGTGATGCCGCCGATCAGGATCGACACCACGATCGCGATCGCGAAGTGCGAACCGCCCATGAGCGCGTCGGTCGGGATCCCCTCGGCCATCGTGGCCGTCCCGTCCTCGAGCTCGCTGCCGAAGTACGAGATCTGCGACAGCGCCACGAACATCGACGCGGCGCCGCCCATACCGTTGAAGAAGGCGACGAGCTCCGGCATCGCCGTGAGCGGAACGCGCACGGCCAGGTAGAGGCCCACGGCGGTTCCCACGACGAGGCCTGCGAGGAGGATCGCGATGCCGACCTCGCCCCACACGATCGTGAGCGTCGTGGCGAGCGCGACCAGCATCCCGAGCGATGCCAGCCAGTTGCCGCTGCGTGCGGTCTTGACCTTGGAGAGGCGCTTGATCCCCAGGATGAACAGCAGCGCCGAGCCCATGTAGAGCAGCTCGGAGGTCTCTGCGATCGTCGTCGCTTGCGCGAGGGCGGGTGCGAAGAAGCTCATCGCTACTTGGACCCCCGCTTCCCGAACATCCCGAGCATGCGGTCGGTGACCACGAAGCCGCCGACGACGTTGACCGTCGCCATGACGATCGCGATGAACCCGAAGATCTTGCCCAGGACCGGAAATCCCACGCCGACGCAGGCGACGGCGCCCACGATCGTGATCCCGCTGATCGCGTTCGCGCCCGACATGAGCGGCGTGTGCAGGGTCGGCGGCACCTTGGTGATCAGCTCGAACCCCGTGAAGATCGCGAGGAAGAGGATCCAGAGGCCGATCACGATGAACGGCACACCGGTGCCGTCCATGGAGAGGAGCGCGAGGGTCATGCGGAGGTCACTCCTTCACCTTCCAGAGCGGATGCCGTCGGTTCGTGCCGGATCTCCCCGCCCTTGACGAGCAGGCAGCCCGCGAGCACTTCGTCCTCGAAGTCCCGCGAAACCTCTCCACCCTCGCCCAGCATCAGCCGCGAGAGCGCGAGGACGTTCTTCGAGTAGAGCATGCTCGCGTGCATGGGCACGGTCGTGGGCAGGTCCACGAGCCCGACGATCGTGACGCCGTGGCGTTCCACGACCTCGCCGCGCTCGCTGAGGTCGCAGTTTCCGCCGGTCTCGACCGCGAGGTCGACGATCACCGAGCCGGGCGACATCGAGCGCACCATCTGCTCGTCGACCAGCTTGGGCGCGGGTCGACCGGGGATCAGTGCGGTGGTGATGACGACGTCCGCCTCGGCGACGCGTTTCTTCACCTCCTCGCGCTGGCGCTCGAGGAACTCCGCGCTCGCCTCCTTCGCATAGCCGCCGGAGCCCTCCATGTCCGCGCCGCCCGGTACGTCGATGAAGCGCGCGCCGAGGCTCTCGACCTGTTCCTTGGCCGCGAGTCGCACGTCGGTCGCTTCGACCACGCAGCCGAGCCGCCGCGCGGTGGCTATGGCCTGGAGTCCCGCGACGCCCGCGCCGAAGACGACCACCTTCGCCGGAGGTACGGTGCCGGCGGCGGTCATCAGGAGCGGACACAGCTTCGGGAGGTGGTTGGCCGCGAGCAGCACGGCCTTGTAGCCGGCGACCGTGGCCTGCGAGGAGAGCGCGTCCATGGATTGCGCGCGACTGATGCGCGGCACTAGGTCCATCGCGAGCCACGCGAAGCCGCGGCCCTGGGCCCGGCGCACGAGGTCGTGGTTCAGAGACGGCCAGGCGTAGCTGACGAGCACGGACTCCGGCCCGATCGCGTCGCACTCCTCCTCGGTCGGCGGCTGGACCTTGAGCACGAGGTCGGCGCTCGAGAGGGCCGCGCGGGCCTCGCCCACGGGGACGATCTCCGCCCCTTCCTCGGCCAGGTGGCTGTCGAGGATCCGGGCCCCGTTCCCGGCGCCCTCCTCGATCCGCACCGTCAAACCGGCCTTGACGAACCGCTTGACGGTGTCCGGGACGGCGGCGATCCGGGTCTCCCCGGGCCGTTTTTCGGCGGGCACGAACAGGGTGGGCATGGTGGTCGGTGGCGGCGGAAAGGCGAAGAGTCTATCGGGGGCGAGGCTCGCAGGATAGGTCCGCAAGAGTGCGCAGCCCCCCGGATCGAGCCGCGGGATGGGGTCCGTGCCCCCCCCTGCGGCCCTGAACAGGACCCGGACCCCCACTCGTTTCGGGGAGACGACTTCGGGTCGGAATTCGTTTCGCACCCCGACCCGCTCGGCAGCGGGTGGAGCCTCAGCCCGCGAAGAGAAAGTCGCTCTCTTTGGACCACACCGTAAACCGATACAGCGGCAGGAGCCTGACCAGCTCTGCCAACATCCCGTCCGGTACGTCCGCACCCAGCGCGCCACTCCGCGCTGCAGGCGGTGCCGGCATTCGGGACTCGACGGTCAAAGCATGCTCTCCAGGCTTGTAGTACGAGAGGAACTCCTCGAGCCGTTCGGCGGTGAGGGAACCGCACGTCCAGTCCCCTTTCCAGTCGTGCAGCCGGAGTCGGAATCCGCCGAGCTCGTTGAGGAGCTCGAGCCACTGCACGAGGCCTTCGCGGCCGATCCGGTTCACGAGGTTCTGCCCGTCGTACCAGCCGTCGGCGTGCAGTCGCAGGCTCACCTCGAGCGCGTCGTCCTCGATCCCCAGGCACAGGTAGGCGTTCCTGTAAGCAGCGTCGAGGTCCTTCGCGAGCTCGCTCCCGAGGACCCCTCGCAGCCGCTTCTTCTCCTGCTTGCCGCGGCACAGGTAGGCCCAGATTCTCCGGACGCGCATCCCGTTGAAGACGGTCGGACGGTGGAGGCTCGTGCGCGCCTCGAGCGTGACGCCCTCGGCCTTCGCCAGCTCGAGGCCGCGCCGCGCCAGAGCCGCGAGCTTCCGGCGCGTCTGGAGCCGCCGGTCGTCGTACTGGGCGTCGGCGGCGCAAGCGGAGGAGAGGGCGTGGAAATCGCCCTCCTCGAAGGAGACTTCCCCCGCCAGGGGTGCGGGTTCGGCCTCACGGGTGCCCTTCGTGGTCATGCCCCCATTGTGGGCGCTGCGCTCCTTCCGGAGCCAGTAGAATGCTACGTGTTCAAGTGCAGCCGATGAGAGCACAGACGGACACGGAGCCGGCGAACGGAGACATGCGCTTCGCGCACTTCCGATTCGACCCAGGCCAGGATCGCCTCGGCGAAGGGCCCCAGTGCGAGGTCTACCGAGCGGTCGACTCGCGCCTGAACCGCACCGTAGCGCTGAAGATCCTGCGCCCCCACGTCGAGTTCGACCCGGCCGCGGTCGAGCGCTTCGAGCGCGAGGCCCGCCACACGAGCTCGCTCGCGCACCCCAACATTGCGACCGTCTTCGAGTACGGCCAGGAGCGGGGGACGTCCTTCATCGCGATGGAGTTCCTCGAGGGGCGCACCCTCGACAAGATCGTCGTCGACCGCCCGCTCGGCTTCGCCGAGGGTGTACGCGTCGGGCTTCAGGTGACCTCCGCCCTCGACCTCGTCCACCGCCACGGCCTGATCCACCGCGACCTGAAGCCCGGCAACGTGATGCTGCTCGAGGACGGCAGCGAGAAGCTCCTCGACTTCGGCATCTGCCGCAGCAAGGAAGAGCAGACGCTGACGCAGGACGGGATGCTCGTCGGAACCGTCCTGTACATGTCGCCGGAGCAGGTCCAGGGCGACGAGCTCAAGGCCGCCTCCGACGTCTTCGCGCTCGGCGCCGTCCTCTACCACGCGATCACCGGCCAGCTGCCGTTCCCGGGGAAGTCGTTCCCCGAGGTCTGCATGTCGATCCTCGCGTGCACACCGCGACGCCCGTCCGATGTGCGCCAGGGATTCCCGCCTCTGCTCGAGGAGTTCATCCTCAAGTCGCTCAGTCCCGATCCGAACGACCGGTACGCCGACGCGGCGGCCGCGCACGGAGCCCTGCTCTCCGTCGCCGATTCCATCCAGATGGAGACGCGCGGGCTGAAAGACGCCTCGAGGCTGCGCGGAGTGATCCTTCTCCCGCCGTTCGAGATCGAGGCCGGGGACGAGAATGCACAGGTCTTCGCGCGGGCCATCCGCAAGGACCTCGAGAGCGAGCTCGGGCGCTCGACTGCGCTCGTGATCGAGCTCCTGCCCGACGAGGTGGTCTCCGACGAACAGCGCGGCGCCTGGGTGCTCCACAACACGCTCGTGCTCGACGGCGCGCGCGGGGTCGTGAAGGTCCAGGGCGGGCGGGTGAACGGCACGGGCGAGGTCGGCGTGCTGTTCCAGGAGGAGTTCGAGCACCAGGACGAGGACGAGTGGGGCCTTCAGGCTCAGCTCGTCGGATCGCTGGCGCGGATGGTGAAGCGGCGTCTCGCCGAGCACGCGCTCAGCCCGGTGCACGAGAAGCCGCGCAATCCCGCGAAGGCTCGCGAGCTCGCGCAGAACGCTCACGCCGTCCTGCACCGCGGGACCAGCCGCAAGCTGATGGCCGCCGTGAGCATGTTCCGCCGCGCGATCGAGTCCGACCCGGGTTGTGCTCTGGCGCACGCCGGGCTCTCGGAAGCGCTCGTGTTCAAGTTCCTCTACTTCGAAGGCGACCGCACGTTCATCGAGGAGGCGCGGGAGTCGGCGCGGCGCGCGCTCACGATCGATCCACAGTGCGCCGAGGCGCACACGTCGCTCGGGTTCGCGCACCACATGACGGGCCACCTCGAGGACGCCCTGCGCGAGTACCGGTTGGCGATCCAGCTCGACAACAACGAGTTCATGGCGCACCGCCTCCTCGGGGCGCTGCTCGCGCGCGAGGGCAACTTCAAGTCCGCGTCGCCGCTCCTGCGGCGGGCCATCGTGCTTCAGCCCACGCACATCGGCTCCTACGACCACCTCTACTGCGTGCTCCGGCAGCTCGACCGCTACGAGGAGGCGCTCGAGGTCGCCGATCAGGGCATCGCCATCGCGCGCGACCGCACCCAGAAGGTCCCCGACGACCAGGAAGCGCGCACGCACGGTGCGATGCTGCTCGCGCGCATCGGCCAGACCAAGCAGGCGCGACTCGAAGTCCAGTACGGGCTCGAGGCCGCTCCGAAGGACGGGTACACGCTGTACCACTGCGCCTGCGTGCTGGCGATCCTCGGCGACCCGGACGGAGCGCTCCCGCTGCTCAAGGCGGCGCGGGATCGCGGGTACTACCTGCGGAGCGAGCTGGTCCGGAATACGGACCTGGACTGCCTGCGCGGTTTGCCGGAGTTCCAGGCGGTCGCGGGGTAGGCAGGAAGCTCCCACTCTTCTTCGTGCCCGTGCCCGTGCCCGTGCCCGTGCCCGGCGTTGGAAGGCGTCGGGGTCACGACGGGGAAGCGGGAGAGGTGTCGGAGAGGACTCGGCTCGGTGTCGGGAGCGGACGTCGCCGGGCACGGGCACGGGCACGGGCACGAAAGAAGAACGACGGGCTTCTGCGATTCCCGGCCCGCCCGCGTTCGTTAACTTGTCGCCATGGATCGCCCGCTCGTCGTCTTCGACACGGAGACCACAGGCCTCGCCGGGCCGCCGCACCTTCTGGAGCTGGGCGCGGTCCGAATCCTCGGGGGCGAGATCGAGAGCCACTTCACGTCCCTCGTCCGGCCCGAAGCCCCCGTCGAGGACGAGGCTCTCGCCCTCCACGGGATCGACGACGACATGGTTCGCGACGCTCCGGACGCGGGGGCAGCGCTCGCGGACTTCTTCGAGTTCGCCGGTGACGCCTGGCTCGCGGCCCACGACGCTCCGCGCGACGCGTACGTGCTCGCCTTCGAGTGCGTTCGGCACGGGATCGACCCCTCGGACGCGCCGGTCGTCGACACGCTCGCGATCGCAAAGCGCCTGATCCCCGAGAGCCCGGACCACCGGCTCGAGACCCTCGTCCACCAACTCGACCTCGACAGCGACGAGGGGCACCGCGCGCTCCCGGACGCGGTCTCGGCCTGGAAGGTGCTCGAGGAGTGCCTCGCGCGCTCGGAGAACCCGAGCCCGTCCGCACTCCTCACGCTCTCTCCCCGCATCACGACCGTTGCGGGCGCGGTCCCCGCGAAGCCGCGCATCCCGCGCCGGCTCCGCCCGCTGGAGGACGCGGCCCGGGACGGCGCGTGCGTCGTGCTCCACTACGGAGAGGCGAGCGGCAGCGAGCCGCCCGCGAGGCTCTCCGTGACACCGCGACTCCTGTTCCGGATGGCGAACCGGGGTTATCTCGAGGGCGAGTGCGGGAGCACGGGTCTGCTCAAGACCTACCGGCTGGATCGCATCCAGCGGGTCACGGACGGGGCCTGAGCTCGACTCCCGGGCGCCTCCGCCCTCGTCCGCTGAGCGGGGTAATCTTCGGGTGGAGCCCCTTGACCGCTCCGCGCCCACTCGAGCCGATGGTCCCCACGCATGAGCTTCGTACTGCCGTGACCGCGCCCGCCCGTGCGGCTAGAGCCTGCGTGACTTCCCGCTCGTACTCGCCCACGACGACCACGTCCCCCTGGTGGTGGCACACCACCGCGGGACCCGGTCCGGGCTAGAGCACGACGACTCGACGCCCACGACCAAGGGGCCCGCCCATCCGGCGGGCCCCTTTTTTTTTGGCCCAATCCGATGACCCACGAACCCGAAGTTCCCTCGACGCTCTCCGACAGGAGGCTTCCGTGAGCCGACCGTCCGGTCGCGTGCGAGTTCTCTCGCGACAGGTCGAGCATGCGCCCGACCCGCTGGCCTTGTTCCGCGCCCTCTCCGAGGGCGGCCGGCGCCGCGACGTCTGCCTGTTCGAGTCCGCGGACGCGCCGGAGTCCGGTCCGTCGAAGAGCCTGATCGTCTGCGGCGCCGCCTTGCGCGCGGTCTGCCGTGGACTCGACGTGGAGATCCGCGCGCTGGGATCCAATGGGGCGAACGCCCTCGAGGTCGTCGGGAGCGCGCTCTCGGTCGCCCCGGAGAACGGCGTCCTGCGTGCGTCGTTCGAGCGTCCGCCGCTCGTGGTCGACTCGCTCGAGCGCCTGCGCGCACGCTCGCCGCTCGACGTCCTGCGCGCGATGTCCACCGGCCTCGACGTGGAGGCGGGGGCGCCGCGACGCACGCCGCTCGCTGTCGGCATCTTCGCCTACGACCTCGTCGGCGCCTTCGAGGTGCTGCCGGACGCCGTGGCGGATCCGCTCGGCTTTCCCGACTACACCTTCTTGCTCGGCGAGACACAGATCGAGATCGATCACGCCGCTCGTCGCACCGTCGTCTCGAGCGCGGTCTTCGACGGGCCCGACACCGACCGCATCCAGGACGAGGCCGCCCGACGGATCGGCGAGCTCGCCCTTCTCTGCCGGAACGTGCGCCCGGAGCCCGTCTGGTCCGGAGCTCTGCGCCCCGCGACCGAGGTCTCCGTGGACCTGGACGACGCAGCCTACGCCGACGTCGTGCGCCGGATGATCGAGCACGTGCGCGCGGGCGACGTCTTCCAGGTCGTCCCCTCCCGCACGTTCAGTGCGCCGTGCCCGGATCCGCTGGCCGCCTACGCCGTGCTGCGGGAGCTGAACCCGAGCCCCTACATGTTCTACATGTCTACCGGGGAGCAGGTGCTCTTCGGCGCCTCGCCGGAGACCGCGTTGCGCGTCACGAACGCAGGCGACGGCAAGCGGAGGGTCGAGGTGCGCCCGATCGCGGGCACGCGCCCGCGCGGGCGCTCGGCCGACGGGTTCGTAGAGCCCGACCTCGACGACCGGCTCAAGGCGGAGCTCCTGCTCGATCGGAAGGAGCTCGCCGAGCACATGATGCTGGTCGACCTCGCGCGCAACGACATCGCGCAGGTCGCGGTCCCCGGCACGCGCCGCGTCGAGGAGCTCCTCGCCGTCGAGCCCTACTCGCACGTCACGCACCTCGTTTCGCGCGTGACCGGAATCCTGCGCGAGGACCTCGACGCGCTCCACGCCTACCGCGCGGCGATGAACGCGGGGACGCTCGTCGGGGCGCCCAAGCTGCGCGCGGCCGAGCTCCTGCGCCGGTACGAGACGACGCGTCGCGGACCGTACGGCGGCGCGGTCGGTTACCTCACTCCCGACGGGGAGCTCGACAGCGCCATCGTGATTCGCTCCGCGCTCGTCGCGAACGGCGTCGCCCACGTTCGCGCGGGAGCCGGCGTCGTCGCGGAGTCCGTCCCCGAGCGCGAGGCGGAGGAGACGCGGCACAAGGCCGACGCCGTCCTCCAGGCGCTCGCCATCGCAGCGCAGAGATCGCTCCAGGAGGTTACGCCGTGATGAAGCCCGAGGTACTGCTCGTCGACAACAAGGACTCCTTCTCCTTCAACCTGGTCGAGGCCTTCGAGCGCATCGGTGCGCGCGTTCGCGTCTATCGCAACGACGTGCCCGCCGACGAGCTCGCGAGGATCGCTCGTGCCCTGACCCCGAGACCTCTCGTGGTCCTTTCACCCGGCCCCGGCAAGCCCGGCGATGCAGGCAACTCCCCCGCCCTCGTCGAGCTCGTTCGGGGCCACCTCCCCGTTCTCGGCGTCTGCCTCGGACACCAGATCCTGCTCGAGCTCGCAGGCGCGCGCGTCGAGCGGGCCGACGTCGTGGTCCACGGGCGCGCCAGCCGGATCGAGCACGACGGTGCGGGTCCGTTCGCCGGGCTGCCCTCGCCGCTCTCGGTCGGCCGCTATCACTCGTTGTGCGTGCGCGACGTGCCCGAGCGCTTCCGGATCCACGCCGAGCTCGACGGCATGGCGATGGCGGTGACCGACGACGACGCGCTCCAGACCGGCCTCCAGTTCCACCCCGAATCGATCCTGACCCCGTCCGGCGACTGCCTCCTGCGGAACGTGCTCGAGAACACGAGGGCCGCGTGATGCGCACGACGCTGGAGAACCTCCTCGACCGTCGAGACCTCTCCCGTGAAGAGTCGCGGCAGCTGTTCGAGCGCGTGATCCAGGGCGAGCTCAGCGACGTCGAGCTCTCCGCGGTCCTCGTGGGCCTGCGCACGAAGGGCGAGAGCCCGGCCGAGATCGCCGGCGCCGCGACGGCGCTGCGCGCGCGCGCACTCTCGTTCCCGCGGCCGAGCTATCCGTTCGCGGACTGCTGCGGCACGGGCGGCGACGGCGCGGGCACGGTCAACCTCTCCACGGCGGCCGGGCTCGTCGCAGCCGCGAGCGGGCTCCCCGTCGTGAAGCACGGGAACCGCGCGGTCTCGTCGGCCTGCGGGTCGGCAGACGTGCTCGAGGGCTGCGGCGTCGTGCTCGAGTGTGCTCCGGAGGTCTCGCGACGCGCGCTCGACGAGACCGGCTTCTGCTTCCTGTTCGCGCCGCAGTACCACGCGGGGCTGCGGCACGCGATGGGAGTGCGCCGCGCGCTCGGCACGCGGACGATCCTGAACCTGCTCGGTCCGCTGGTGAACCCGAGCGCGCCGCCCGTGCAGCTCATGGGCGTCTACGACCCGCGCCTCGTCGAGAGCGTCGCGCGCACGCTCGGCCTGCTCGGGGCGAGCTCGGCCCTCGTCGTGCACTGCGACGGGCTGGACGAGATCGGGCTGCACGCGCCGACCGTGGCCGCGCGTCTCCAGGGCGGCGAAGTCGAGCTCCTGGAGCTCGATCCGCGCGACGCCGGCGTGGGGGCCGCCCCGACCGGAGCTCTCGCGGGCGGAGGCGTCCCCGAGAACGCGGCGCGGCTGCGCGAGCTCCTCTCGGGCGGCGGTCCGACCTCGCAGCGCGACGCGATCGCGATCAATGCGGGAGCGCTGCTCTTCGTCTCGGACCGGACGGCGTCGCTCGCCGACGGGACGGCTCTTGCACTGGACGTCCTCGCGAGCGGCGAGGCGGCACGAACCCTTGAAGCATTCGCGGAGGTGACACGTGGTTGATGCACTGTCGAGG
>JAJDET010000158.1 GCA_029259655.1 Planctomycetota bacterium | reverse complement strand
GTCACCGGCTTCGGCGGCGCGGGCTTGGCCGCCGCGGGCGGGGCCGCGGGCTTCGCGGGCGACGCGCTCGCGCTGGCCTGGGGCGGAGTCGGGGGCGTCGCCGCGGCGCGCGCCGGAGGCTCGGGGCGAGGCGCTCGCTTCGGCGGCTCGGACTTCGGACGCGGCGCCGGCTTGGGTGCGGCCGGGACGATCTCCGCCTCGACCGGCAGATCGGGGATCTCGTCGACCGCCGGTTCGGGCCTCACTTCCGGCGACTCGGCCGCGGCCTCCGTCAGGGGCTCGAGCGGATCCAGCCCGGGGAACCCGTCGTCCGCGGAGCTCTCCGCATCCAGGTCCAGGTCGGGGAGGTTCGAGAGGTCGAAGGGGTCGTCGTCGGGCTCTTTTTCGGTCATCGGATCAGCGGATCGCGACGCAGGGCAGTCCACTCGAAGGGACTGCTAGGGCATTGGGGGGAACCAGGATACACGAGATCCGAGATCCCCGAGTCCGCGGCGCGGCCCCCTTGGCCCCGGCCCTCACAGGGCCTGGATGCGGAGCTCGCGGTCGCGCTCCTCGAGGGCGGCGAGCACGGGCAGGAGCTTCCCTCCCACGACCTGCTCGAGGGAGAAGTTGTCGGACAGGCGGTGATCGCTGACGCGGTTCTGGGGCCAGTTGTAGGTCCGGACGCGCTGGCTGCGGTCCCCGGTGCCGACCTGTTCCTTGCGCGCCGCGGCCCGCTCGGCGTGCTTCTCCGCAGCCTGCGCGTCGTAGAGCCGCGAACGCAGGATCCGCATGCCCTTCGCGCGGTTCTTGTGCTGGGACTTCTCGTCCTGGCAACTCACGACGGTGCCGGTCGGGATGTGCGTGATGCGCACGGCCGAGCTCGTCTTGTTGACGCTCTGCCCGCCGGGGCCGCTGGAGCGCATCGTGTCGATGCGCAGGTCCTCGTCCTTGATGTCGACCTCGACCTCCTCCGCCTCGGGCAGCACGGCGACGGTCGCGGCCGAGGTGTGGATCCGTCCCTGGGTCTCGGTCGCCGGAACGCGCTGGACGCGGTGCCCCCCGGACTCGAAGCGGAACAGACGCCAGGCGCCCGCCCCCTTCACACCGAAGACGATCTCCTTGAACCCGCCGACCTCGGACTCGGTCTGGTCCATGAGCTCGATCTTCCAGCGCTGCGTCTCGCAGAAGCGTGTGTACATGCGGAAGAGATCTCCCGCGAACAGCGTCGCCTCGTCGCCGCCGGTGCCGGCGCGGATCTCGACGATGACCTTGTTTCGATCCAGGTCCGCGTCGTGAACGAGCTCGGCCTTGATCTCCCCGTCGAGCTCATCCTCGGCAGTGACGAGCGCGGCGAGCTCCTCGACCGCCATCTCGCGGATGTCGCCGTCCGCGTCCTCGAGCATGGCCTCCGCTCCCTCTCGGTCCGAGAGGAGCTTCTGCAGTCGCTCGAAGAGCTCGGCGGCGCGGTCGAGGCTCCCGCGTTCCTTGAGGAGGTCGGGGAAGCGGCGCGGATCCGAGGCCACCTCGGGCCGGGAGATCTCCGCGGTCAGCTCACGGTGACGCTCAGCGTGTTCGCGGAGCTTCTCGACGATCGCGGGGACGATGGGCATGGGCAGCGCGAGAGCCCCCAGCGCGGAGGCCTACTTCTTGGCCCCGGTCGTGCCGTACTTCTTGATGAACTTGTCGACGCGTCCCGCGGAGTCCACGAACTTCTGCTTCCCGGTGTAGAAGGGGTGGCAGGCGTTGCAGATCTCCACGCGCATCTCCTTCACCGTGGCGCGCGTCGAGAACGAGTTCCCGCAGCCGCAGGTGACGGTGCACTCGATGTAGTCGGGGTGGATTCCGGTCTTCATGACGTATCTCGGGCCGCGGAGATTACAGGGCTCGCAGAGGCCGCACAACCCTCTCCACGTGCACGGGCACGGGCACCGAAGCGGCCCGTTCCGACTAGCCCGCGAAGCCCGCCTCCCTCAAGAGCTCCCGCACCAGACCCACCGGGAGCCCCACCACGTTGTCGAAACCGCCCTCCTCCAGGCTCGTCACGAAGGCGTCGGCGGTCTCCTGGATGGCGTAGCCCCCGGCCTTGTCCCGCCACTCCCCCGACGCGACGTAGGCCTCGATCTCCTCCGGCGCGATCTCCCGCATCGTGACCCAGGTGCGCTCGGCGCGGGCGCGGAGCTCCCCGCCGGGTCCGGTCCACAGGGCCACGCCGGTCAGCACCTGATGGCGGGTCCCGGAGAGGGCCTCCAGGGAGCGGCGGGCCTCGCCCGCGTCCGCGGGTTTCCCGAGCAGCGTCCGACCCGAGGCGGACGCCACGACCGTGTCGGCGCCGAGGACGTGGACGGCCTCTCCGGTGTGACGGCGGGCGACGGTGGCGGCCTTCCGGCCCGCCAGCTCGATCACCGCGTCCAGCGGGTCGATGCCGGGCGAGAGCGTCTCGTCGACGTCGGCCACCTCCACGACGAACTCGAAGCCGGCCTCGGAGAGCAGCGCACGCCGGCGCGGTGACGCCGAAGCCAGGATCAGGGTCACGCGGCCCCCGGCGTCAGCGCTTCTTGCGGCCGGACGTCTTGCCCGTGGTCTTCTTGGTGACCTTCTTGCGAGCCGCGGGCTTCTTCGCGGCCGGCTTCTTCGCGGCCGGCTTCTTTGCCGCGGGCTTCTTTGCGGCCGGTTTCTTCGCCGCGGGCTTTTTCTTGCTCGCCTTCTTCGCGACCGGCTTCTTCTTGGCGGGTTTCGCGGTCGACTTCTTCTTGGTGGCCTTCTTGGCGGGCTTCTTGGCGGGCTTCTTCTTGCTCGCGGGCTTCTTCTTGCCGGCCGTCTTCTTCTTGGCCAGGGCCGTGCGCTTCTTGTCCGTCTCTTGCTGCTTGCGAGCGAGATCCTTCTTGCGCTCTTCCAGGACGCGCTTCTTCTCGGCCACCCTCCTGCGCCGCTCGTGCTCGCGCTCGAGCTTCTTGCCGCGCTTCTCGGCGTCCTTGCGGCGCCGCTCGTCCTCTCGCTTCTGGCGCGCCTCCTCCTTCTTGCGCAGCGCGTCGGCCCTGACCTCCTCGCGCTTGCGCTGGGCGGCGATGCGCTCTTGCTGCGCCTTCCAGTCCTTGAAGGCCTTCTTCCCGTAGGGGCACTCGTCGACCAGCGGACACTCCCAGCAGGTCGGCTTCTTCGCCTCGCACCAGCGCTCGACGACGGTCCCGAAACCGACCGCGAAATCGAGGACGCGGTCCTTGGGAACGAGCGGCTCGATCGCCACGCGCGCCTTCTTCATCGACGAGGTGCGCCCGACGAGGCCCAGCCGGTCGAGGGTGCGGACCAGTCCCGGGCTCACGGGGAGGCTCCTCTCCCCGGCGAACCAGACGATGTAATGGCTGGCGGCGGCGCCGAGGAACGAGAAGTCCACCAGGTACTTGACCGCGTTCGGGAGATCCTCGCGCAGGAACTCCAGATCGAAGCCGTGGTTCTGCTGGAAGACCTCCTGGAGGTAGTCCTTGATCGCACGGGCGACGATCAGGCTGGCGCCGTTCTTGGCGCGCGCCGAAACGTGCGGGACGATCTCCTGGACCTGCGCGACGCGCAGCTCGTTCCAGTCGGGGAATCCCTGCTGGAGGCTCTTGATCGTCGCCACCGCCTGCTTGCGCGAGAGGTGGCGGGTCAGGATGCACAGCAGTCCCTGCTCGAGAAGCGTCCCCTCTTCCAGCGGATCGGGAGCCTCCCATACGCGGGGAACGAGCTTCAGGAGCGCCTCAGCGCGCTCTGTCTTCTGCGTCACGTGCAGCCTCGCCTAGGACTCTTTCGAGTCGGACTCTGCGGACTTCGCGGCAGCGGCCGCTGCGGCCCGTGCCTTCTCGCGCTCCGTACGTCGCTCGACCTTCTTCTCGGCAAAGCTCGCGTCGCGTGCGCTGCGGCGCTCCTTCTTGGCCGTGGTCTTCTTCCGACCGCTCCGGTCGCGCTTCTTCTTGACCGGGATTCCGCCCTCCCAGACCCCCTGGCGCTTGAAGATCGAGTGCACCGTCGGGCTGGGGAGAGCACCGTGCTCCAGCCAGTGGCGCGCGCGCTCGACGTTGAGCGAGACGCGCAGCTCCTCGACCGGGGAGGCCGGGTCGTAGAACCCGAGGGTCTCGATGGTGCGACCGTCGCGGGGCAGGTACTTGTCGGCGACGGAAATTCGATAACACGGGCGATTGCGGCGCCCCGTGCGCTTCATTCGGATGACTACGGCCATCGGACGGTCTCCAGGAAGGAGGAAAGGGAAGGGCGCGGCTCCGCGGTCGGCGACCCTCGGGATCTGGCCCGGGGCCGGCGGGTTCCGCTCACCAAGAGCGCGCGCCGAAGAAGGAAGCCGGGGATTGTAGGGACGGCGCGAGCGGCGTGCGAGGGGCTACTTCTTGCGTCCCTTGCGGCGGCGGTTCTTCTTCTGCTTCTTGCGCTTGGATCCGGACTGCCGGGTCGCCGAGGAACCCGGCGCGCGGCCGGCGCCGCCTCCCATCAGGTCGCCGAGGCCTCCCATTCCCGGGAGGCCGCCAGGGCCACCGCCAGGGCCACCGCCTGGGCCGCCGCCGGCGCCGCCCAGCTTCGAGAGGTCGGGGAGGCCCCCGGCGAGGTTCGAGAGGAGCCCGCCCTTGGGCAGGTCGCCGGCCGCCAGGGAGCCGTCGCTCGAGAGCCCCTCGAGCGCCTTGCGCTTCGCCTTCCCGGCCATCCCCCCCATCCCCATCTTCTTCATCATCTGCCCCATGCCCTTGTGCATCTTGAGCAGCTGATTGACGGCCGAGAGCTCCTGACCTGCGCCGCGGGCGACGCGCCGGCGCCGACTCATGTCGAGCACCTGCGGCATGAGCCGCTCGCGTGGGGTCATCGACTGGCCCAGCGCCTCGAGGCGCTTCATGTGCCCGTCGTCGAGGTCGACCTTGTCGAGCATCCCCCCCATCCCGGGCATCATCCCGAGCACCTTCTTCAGGGGGCCCAGGCGCTGGATCATGCGGATCTGCCCGAACAGGTCCTCGAGCGTGAAGGACCCCATGACCATGCGCTCGAAGGAAGCCTGGGCCTCCTTCTCGTCGACGGTCTCCTGCGCGCGCTCGACGAGACCGACCACGTCGCCCATCCCGAGGATGCGGCCCGCCATGCGCTCCGGGCCGAAGGCGTCGAGGTCCTCGATCTTCTCGCCGGTGCCGACGAACAGGATCGGACGGCCTGTGACGGCCTTCAGGCTCACGGCCGCGCCGCCGCGCGCGTCGCCGTCGAGCTTGGTCAGGATCACGCCCGAGAGGGTCAGCCGCGCGTGGAACTCCTCGGCGGAGCGCACGGCGTCCTGGCCGGTCATCGCGTCGACGACCAGCACCTGGTTCCGCGGTCGGGTGCGCTCGGCGATCCGCGCCACCTCGTCCATGAGCTCGTCGTCGACGTGCAAGCGTCCGGCGGTGTCGAGGATCACGACGTCGGCACCGTCGATCTTCGCCCGCTCGACCCCGCGCGCGCAGACCTCCTCGGGTGCCAGCCCTGCCTGGTGGAAGACGGGCACCGAGATCTGCTTGCCGAGCACGCGCAGCTGCTCGACCGCGGCGGGACGCTTCACGTCCGCGGCCACCATCAGGGGCTTGCGCCCGTGCTTCTCGACGAGGAGCCGGGCGAGCTTCGCGCAGGTGGTGGTCTTGCCGGCGCCCTGCAGGCCGGCCATCAGGATCACCGTCGGGCGCGGCCCCTCGAGGTCCAGGGTCGCGTCCTCCGGCCCCATGAGGTCGACCAGCGCGGTGTGGACCGCGTGGGCGAACTGCTGGGAAGCGTCGACCCCCTGGAGGACCTCCTCGCCGAGGACGGAGTCGCGCACTCGCGCGACGAGGTCGCGAGCGACCTTGAAGTGGACGTCCGCCTCGAGCAGCGCCAGGCGGACCTCTTCGAGGCCCGCCTCGACGTTGTCCGCGGTGACCTTCCGCTCACCGCGGAGGGACTGGAAGGCGGAGCTGAGGCGCTTGGTGAGGCTTTCGAACACGGTGGAGAGACCCGGGCGCCCCAATCTAAAGGAGTCGCGTCGCCGCTGACCAGCCCGGGACGACGAGAGCGGCTTTCTCCCGATCCACGGGAAGGTCCGCTGCGCTCCCCCGTCCAAGGCCGCACTGCTGGGTAGCTCCTGAATGAAGAAACTGATCCTCCTGATTGCCCTGGCCGGGCTGGTCATCACCTTCCTCCGCTAGGGAAGGTCGATTTCGGGTCTCCTGGGACCCGACCGAAGAGGCCTTGCACGGCACGCGCCGAGGGACGCGTGCCGTGTTTTCATTGTTCCTAACGTGCCCGTGATCGTTCCCCGTTCCCGGAGCCGGCTGCACGTGCGGCGTTGCGATCGGGGCGTCGGTCCTCAGCGATCGCCGGGCACGGGCTCGGGCACGTCTCGGAGAAGCGGAATTGGGCTACTCCGCTACCCGGCGGATCCCCGCACCCAGCGCGGAGAGGCGGGACTCGATTCGCTGGTAGCCGCGATCGATGTGATACACGCGGTGCACGTCGGTCTCGCCGCGCGCCACCAATCCGGCCAGGACGAGGGCGGCGGAGGCGCGCAGGTCCGAGGCCGTCACGGGCGCGGAGGAGAGGCTCTCGACGCCCTGGACGATGGCGGTCGCTCCCTGGCGCCGGACGCGCGCGCCCATCCGCGCCAGCTCGGCGAGGTGCATGTAGCGGTCCGGGTAGATGCGCTCGGTGATCACGCTCACACCGTCGGCGAGCGTCATGAGGGCCATCCACTGGGCCTGCAAGTCCGTCGGGAACCCCGGGTAGGGCTGCGTGGTCACGTCCGTGGGGCGCGGCCGGTGGCCGAGGCCGCAGGGCTGGCTCTCGATCCAGTCCTCCCCGTGCTCGACGGGACACCCCGCCTGCCAGAGACGGTCGATGAGCACGGCCAGGTGGTCGGGGCGGCACCCGACGACGCGCACGCGCGAACCGGTCAGGACGCCCGCCAGCACGAAGGTCCCGGCCTCGATCCGGTCGGGGATGACCTCGTGCTCCGCGCCCGAGAGCTCCTCCTCGCCGTCGATCTCGAGACAGGGCGAGCCGAGCCCCTCGATACGCGCCCCCATCGACCGGAGGCAGCGTCCGAGATCCTCGACCTCGGGCTCACAGGCGGCGCCCTGGATGACGGTGCGCCCGCGCGCCAGCGTCGCCGCCATCATCACGTTCATGGTGCCCGTCACCGAGGAGCCGAACGGCGTGCCGAGGAAGACCTCCGCGCCGCGCAGGCCGCCGCGGGGGGCCTCGGCGACCACGTAGCCGTGCTCGATCCGGACGCTGGCCCCGAGCGCCTCGAAGCCCTTGAGGTGGACGTCGATCGGGCGGACGCCGAAGACGCACCCGCCCGGCAGGCTGACCTCGGCCCTTCCGGTGCGCGCGAGCAGAGGCCCCAGGACGCAGACGGAGCCGCGCATGCGGCGGACGTACTCCCAGTCCGCGCGGGTGCCCGGCTCCCCGGCGTTCCGGACCGAGACGCTGTCGTCCTCCTCCACCCGGGTCTCCGCGCCCAGGCTCCCCAGCACGTCCAGCATGGTCCGCACGTCGACCAGGGCGGGCGCGCGGGGCACCCGGAGGGTCTCGCGGGTCAGGAGGGAGGCCGCCAGGACCGGCAGGACGGCGTTCTTCGCACAGGCGACGGTGACCTCACCGGCGAGCGGGCGGCCTCCCTGTACGAGGAACCGGTCCATCGCCTAGCTCCTCACCGAGGATGGCAGCACGGGTGTTCCGGACGGGGTCGTCATGGCGCGGCGCGAACCGGCGAGGCTCGGTCCCCAAGGTAGCGATTCGGAGAGCCCCTCCAAGCACCCGCTCCCGCTCCCATTTGACCCGCCCCCGGACCCGGCCTATTCTCTCGACCCTTGCCGTGGAATGGACGCCCTCCAGGGACGCCTTCCCGGCCCCCGTCCCGCCCGTCCCCGCTCGCTCCCGTGCCGACGCCCCGCGGCCCAGCGAGCCCGAAGATCTTCACGGGCACGAGACCTCTCGAGGACCCCATGTCGGAAACGATCGAGCAACCGGAAACGATCGAGCAAACCGTTGAGCCCGTACCGCCGCCCCCGCCGAGCTCCTCGCTCGTCGAGCCCGACGATGCTCCCCCGCCGCTCGACATCGTCGACGCGGAAATCCCGAGCTTCCGCGTCCTGCGCGACGCGCGCGCCGCGGTCTTCGTCAAGTCCTCGTACTTCGACGGCTTCCGCCGGCAGGTCGAGGCCCTCGGCGAGACGGGTGAAGAAGGCCGACGACGCGGCCTGGGTCACTGGATGCTCGGTGAGTACGAGCGCGCGGCCGAGCTCCTCACCGCGCACGAGTCGGACCCCGTCGCTTCCTTCACGCGCGCCAAGGCGCTGATGTCGCTGCGGCGCTTCGACGAAGCGGCTCAGGTCTTCGAAGGGCTCAGCAAGAAGTACTCGGACCTCCCGCCCCCGCGCGGCGGCTGGTACGAGGCGAAGCTGGAGGCGGCCATCGCCAGGGGCGAGCTGGAGGCGGGACTCGCCGAGCTCGAGAAGGACCTGGCCGAGACGACGACCGAGTTCGAGGACAGCGCCGAGGGCGCCTACCTCGCCGCTCGCAAGTCGGAGCTGCAACACGACTACGAGACCGCGCTCGACCACTACCAGCAAGCGCGCGAGATCGACGTGACGCTGCGCGAGAACCTCTTCCACGGCGCGTACCTCGCCGAGCGCTGCGGCCTCGACGACATGGCGCTCGAGTTCTACGAGCTGCTCATCGAGCAGCCCCCGATCGACGCGAACGTCCTGTTCAACCTGGGCGTCCTGTACGAAGACGTCGGGCGCGACCAGGAAGCGGCCGCCTGCTACGACCTCGTCCACCAGGCCGACCCGCAGGACGAGCGGGCCCGCCTCTACGTGGCGGACGCGCGCGCCGCCATGGACATGTACTACGACGAGGATCGGGAGCGGAAGGAGGATCGCCTCAACCAGATCCTGCGTATCCCGATCACCGACTTCGAGCTGTCGGTGCGCGCTCGCAACTGCCTGAACAAGATGAACATCAACACGCTGGGCGACCTCGTCCAGCGCACCGAGCAAGAGCTGCTCTCCTACAAGAACTTCGGCGAGACCTCACTGGCCGAAATAAAGGAGATCCTCCACAGCAAGGGCCTGCGCCTCGGAATGCCGCGCGAGGAGGCCGTCGCCTCCGTCGAGCTGCACGCGCACCGCGTGTACACCGGCGAGAACGCCGACGTCTACAACAAGCCGATCACCGAGCTCCAGCTCTCCATCCGCGCGCGACGCACGGTGGAAGCGCTCGGATGCCTCACGATCGGCGACATCCTGAAGCACTCGCCCGACGAGCTGCTCGGAATGCCCAACTTCGGCGTCACCTCGCTCCAGGAGCTCAAGTCCACGCTCTCCGAGTTCGGTCTGAAGCTGCGCGGGGAGTAGGTGTACGAATACCTGGAGGGTCGCGTCGCGGAGCGCGGTGCGGCGCGACTCGTGCTGGACGTCTCGGGCACGGGCTACGAGCTGTTCGTGCCCGTCGGCGCCGACTTCCCCCTCCGCCCCGGCGGAGAGGGAGAGCGGGTGCGCGCGTACACGCACTTCAGCCCGCGCGAGGACGCCCACCACCTCTACGGGTTCCCCGACCGCGACACGCGCGAGCTCTTCCGCCTCCTCCTGCGCGCCAAGGGCGTCGGACCCGGACTCGCACTCGCGGTGCTCTCGGGACTCGCGCGGCGCGAGCTGCTCGAGGCCGTCGCCACCGGCGACCCGAAGCCGTTCGTGCGCATCAAGGGACTCGGGCGCAAGCGCGCCGAGCAGATCCTGCTCGACCTGCGCGAGAAGGCGACGGCCATGCTGGCCGAGGAAGAGGCGCGCGAGCGCCACGGGACGCTGCAGCCCGCCGCTCCCCGAACCGCGAGCATCGAGGACGCAGTCTCCGCGCTGGTGTCGATCGGGTTCGCCGAGCGCGAAGCTCGCAAGAGCGTCGAGTCCGCCGCCACCCAGGTCGACCCGAACGACCTCGAGACGCTCGTCCGGACGGCCCTCCGCAAGTGATGAACCCGTCCCCCTCGAAGCGCGCGAAGATCCTCGTCTGCGACGAGCTCGACGCGATCGCGCTCGACGTCCTGGCCGAGCACGGGCACGAGCCCATCGTGAAGACGGGCCTCACGGAGGACGAGCTCGTCCAGGAGGTCGTCGGCGTCGACGCCCTGCTCGTGCGCTCCGCCACGAAGGTCACGCGCCGTGTGATCGAGGCCGCCGATCGCCTGCAGGTGATCGGTCGCGCCGGAGTCGGCGTCGACAACGTCGACTGCGCCGCCGCGACCGAGCGCGGCGTCGTCGTGATGAACACGCCGACCGGGAACTCGACCACGACCGCCGAGCTCGCGATCTCGCTCCTGTGCTCCCTGGCCCGCCACGTCCCGCAGGCCAACCGGGCCGTCCGCGAGGGCTCCTGGAAGAAGAAGGGCCTGGTCGGCACGGAAATCACCGGGAAGACCCTGGGCGTGGTCGGGATGGGCCGGATCGGGCGCATCGTCGCCGACCGGGCGCAGGGCCTGAAGATGCAGGTCCTGGGCTACGACCCCTACCTCGACCCGGGCAGCGCCCCCATCACCGGCGTGGAAGTGGTCTCCCTCGACGACCTGCTCGCGCGCTCCGACTTCGTCACGCTGCACGTCCCGCTCAACGACTCGACGCGCAACCTGCTCTCGTGGGAGCGCGTGCACCGGATGAAGCCCGGCGCGCGGCTCATCAACGCCTCGCGCGGGGGCGTGGTCGACGAGGAGGCGGTGCTCGAGGCGCTCGAAGAGGGCAAGCTCGCCGGCGCCGCCTTCGACGTGCTCGCCGACGAGCCCCCGGGCGCCGATCACCCGCTCGTCGTGCGCCCGGACGTGATCGTCACGCCCCACCTCGGCGCGTCCTCGAGCGAGGCTCAGCGCAAGGTGGCCGAGGACATCGCGCACCAGGTCGCCGCGTTCCTCGAGAGCGGTGTGGCGGAGAACGCCGTGAACGCGCCCGCCCTCGCGCCGGAGGTGCTCCAGGAGATCGCACCGTTCCTGCGCCTCGCCGAGACGATGGGCGCGTTCCTCGCGCAGCGGATCTCCGCGCCGATCCGCAAGCTCGAGCTGACGATCGGCGGCGGGATCGCGGAGCACGACCCCGGCCACTTCCGCCTCGCGCTCCTGGTCGGGATGCTGCGTGAGTCGCTCGAGAGCGACGTCAACTTCGTCAACGCGCCGGGGCTCGCCAAGGAGCGTGGGATCCGCGTCCTCGAGAGCGTCGACGAGGACCCCTACTTCCGCCAGGGACAGATCAAGGTCCGCGCCTCCATGCGCGCGGGCGGCCGCTCGCACGTCGTCGCCGGCACCGTCTTCGGGCGCGAGCCGCGCTTCGTGCGCATCGACGACGTGCACCTCGACCTGCGTCCGTCGGGCATCCTGCTCGTCACGCGTCACAGGGACGCACCGGGCGTGGTCGGCAAGCTCGGGACGATCCTGGGCGAAGCCGGCGTCAACATCCGGGGCGTCGAGCTCGGCCCGCCGGGCGAGGGCGACGACGGCGTCGCCTGGGGCTTCCTGTCGCTCTACGACGAGCCGTCCGACGCCGTCGTGTCGCGGATCGCCGCCCTGGACGAGGTCGACGAGGTCCAGCTCGTCCGGCTGTGACCGTGACCGTCGCGGATCGCCCGCCGCCCTACTCCGCGATCGTCTTCGATTGCGACTCGACCCTGTCCAGGATCGAGGGGATCGAGGAGCTCGGGGTCCGGCACGCGGAGGAGTTCGCGCAGCTGACACGGGCGGCGATGGACGGAGACCTGCCGCTCGAAGCGGTCTACGAGCGGCGTCTGGTGCTGGCCGCTCCGACCCGGGATGCGGTGCTGGCCGTGGGAAAGCGCTACGTCGAAGAGGCCCTCCCGAACGCGCGCTCGCTCGTCGCCGCTCTCCTCGCGCTGGACAAGCACGTCGCGATCGTCTCCGGCGGCGTCCTGCCGGCCGTACGCGTGCTGGGCGAGCACCTCGGCATCCGGGTCTCGGACGTCCACGCCGTCGACCTCTCCTTCGACGAGAGCGGCGAGTACGCGGGCTTCGACGCGACCAGCCCGCTCGCCCGCGCCGGCGGGAAGCTCGACGTCGTGCGCGACATCGCCGGGCCGGGCGCCGCGTGCCTGATCGGCGACGGCGCCACGGACCTGGAGGCGGCCGAGGTGTGCGCGCGCTTCGTCGCCTTCGGTGGCGTCGCGCGACGCGAGGTCGTCTTCCGGGCCGCCCGCGTGAGTTGCGAGGCAGCCGACCTGGCCGCGCTGCTTCCGCTCGTCCTCGCACCCGCCGAGATCGAGACGCTCGCGGCGGATCCCACGCACGCGGACCTCGTGCATGCAGCCCGTCCCTGGCTTTGACATCATCTCCCCATGCTCTGGATCCCCGGTCCCACCCACGTTCGCCCCGAGCTCGCCGAAGAGCTCACTCTTCCGATGATCGGGCACCGCTCGGCCGCGATGGGCGAGATCATCGAGCGCCTCGATCCGCCGCTCCGGATCGCCTTCGGCGCCGAGGGCGCGGGCTCGCACGTGGCTGCCCACACGTGCAGCGCGACGGGCCTGATGGAGGCGTCGCTGGTCGGCGCCGGCGACCGGATCCTGTGCGTCGTCGGCGGAGCCTTCGGCCGGCGCTGGGCGCAGATCGCCGAGGAAATGGGGAAGCACAGCCAGGTCCTCGAGGTCCCGTGGGGCCAGGTGGTCTCCGAGGAGGACCTCGCGCGCGCGCTCGACGAACACGGTCCGTTCGACGCCGTCACACTGGTGGTCAACGAGACCAGCACCGGCGTCTACACCGACCCCGCGATCCCGGCGCGCGCTCTGGCGTCGCACCCGAACACCCTGCTCCTCGTCGACGTGGTGAGTGCGGTCGCCGGGATCCCGATCGAGGTCGAGAAGAACCGCATCGACTTTGCGCTGGCCGGGATCAACAAGGCCCTGGCGCTGCCGCCGGGGATCGCCGTGTGCGCCGTCTCCGACGCCTTCCTCGACCGCGCGCGGGCGCAGTCGGACCGCGGCTTCTACCTCGATCCGATCCGGATCGTCGAGGGCCACGCGAAGCGCAAGACGCCGACGACTCCGTCGATCCCCCTCTACCGCGCGCTGGCACGGCAGCTCGAGGACATCACGGCCGGGCGCACGCTCCCGGCGGACGAGCGCGAGGGCGACCTCACGCCGGACGCCGCGTGGAACGCGCGCTTCCGGGTCCACGAGCGCATGCGCGACCGCACGCTCGCCTGGGCTGCCGGCCACGGCCTCGAGCCCTACCCGGTCGCGCCGGGCATCTCCGCCACGGTCGCCTGCATCCGGGCCGGCACGATCGACGTCCCCTCGTTCATCGCGGGTCTCCTCGAGCGAGGCGAGGAGATCGGAGCCGGCTACGGCGACCTGAAGCGCGAGACCTTCCGCATCGGCCACATGGGTGACCACCTCCCGGAGGAGCTCGACGCGTTGCTCGCGACCGCGGACGAGGTGCTCGCCGCGGGGTGTCTGAGGTAGGGCGCCCTCCCGCGTCCCCCACGTGTCGTCGCCTCCCGACGCCTCGCTTGCGCGGCGCAGCCCGCGCAAGCATCGCGAAGGCATTCCGACCCCCCGACACCTGCAACCCGTGGAAAGCTACCCGT
>JAJDET010000157.1 GCA_029259655.1 Planctomycetota bacterium | reverse complement strand
CGCGTGCCGGCCCCGCAGTCGACCTTGAACAGGTCGTCGAGGACGCCGGTGCGCGCAAAGTGCCGGCAGGAGCCGAGAGGCCGGCGCAGCCGGCCGTTCGTGGTGTTCTGGCCGCGAACCCGTGAGGGATGCGGGCTAGAGGTCCGGCCGAAGAGCAGCACCTCGCCGAGGCCGAAGGCCGAGCCCGGTGCGGAGTCGCCCAGTAGCTGCCCGCAGGGCATCCTTGGCGCGCGCTGTCTCTAGTCGCCGCCCGCGTAGTCGACGAGCTTCGCCAGCGTGTCACGCAGGTCGGTGCGGCGCACGATCGCGTCGATCATGCCCTTCTCGAGCATGAACTCGGCGCGCTGGAAGCCGGGCGGGAGCTCCTGCTTGATCGTCGTGGCGATCACGCGCGGTCCGGCGAAGCCGATCAGAGCACCGGGCTCGGCGAGCGTGATGTCGCAGACCGAGGCGAACGACGCCGTGACTCCGCCGGTCGTCGGATGCGTCATGACGCTGACCGAGAAACCTCCGGCGGCGTTGAAGCGATCGAGCGCGGCGCAGGTCTTGGCCATCTGCATGAGCGAGATGACGCCCTCGTGCATGCGGGCCCCGCCCGAGCTCGTGAAGGAGATCATCGGCAGGCTCTCGCGCTCGGCGAGCTCGACGGCCAGCGCGAACTTCTCGCCCACGACCTCCCCCATCGACCCGCCCATGAAGCTGAAGTCGAGCACACCCAGGACGACGGGCCGGCCGAGGATCTTTCCCCGCCCGCAGAGGTAGGCCTCGTTCTGCCCGGTCCTCTTCAACGTGTTCTGGATCTTCTCGGCGTACGAGACCTTCTCCGAGAACTCGAGCCGGTCGAGCGGTGTGAGATCGGCGTACTCCTCGCGCCAGGTCCCCTCGTCGAGGGTCGCGCGGATCCGGTCGGAGCCCGGCAGCGTGAAGTGGAAGTCGCAGGCCGGACACACGCGGCCCTTCTCCTCCAGCTCCTTCCGGTAGATCACCTGCCCGCAGGACTCGCACTTGAGCCAGAGGCCCCCGGGCATGTCCTTCTTCTTGGAGAACCGCAGCCGCGAGAGCCGGCTCGGGCGCTCGGGTGCTTTCTCGTTGCCGGCGTCCTCGGCGTCGCTCTCTTCTTCCTTGCTCACGATCTCGTTCTCTCTGGGCGCGGAAGGTACCGCGTCGTCGCGCCGGTCGGCGGAAGGTGTCGGGATCTCCTTCGTCTCGTCCAAGCGTAATCCTTTCGTGGTGGATCGGATTGGAGCCGTGGGCGGCCTCAGGACACCTCGCGAGCGGCCCCCTCGCCCCGCGCGCGGTCTGCGAGCTCTCGGAAGCGCATCACCGTGCCCGGCACGTCGTCCGCGCCGAAGACGGCCGACCCGGCGACGAGCGCGTTTGCTCCGGCGGCGGCGCACAGGGGCAGCGTCTCGTCGTTCAGTCCCCCGTCCATCTCGACGTGGCCGGAATAGCCGCGCGCGCGCAACCACTCCACCTTGGCGAGGACCTCGGGCATGAACTTCTGGCCGCCGAAGCCGGGGAAGACGCTCATGACGAGCACGAGATCGAGCTCGTCGAGGAAGGCTTCGGCCTCCTCGACGGGCGTGTCCGGGTTGAGCGCCATGCCCACCTGCTGCACACCGACGTCGCGGAAGCGCCGGATCGTGTCGCGCACTTCTCGGTCCGTCCGGGTCACCTCCCGATGGAAGGTCAGGACGTGGGCGCCGGCGCGGGCGAACTCCTCCGCGTAGCGAGCGGGCTCCTCGATCATGAGGTGCACGTCGAGCGGAACGCGCGCGACGGCGTGGATCCCCTCGACGACCGGCGGACCGATGGTGATGTTGGGCACGAAGTGCCCGTCCATGACGTCGACGTGCAGCCAGTCGGCGCCCGCGTCCTCGACCCTGGCCACGTCCTCGGCGAGGCGAGCGAAGTCGGCGGAGAGCAGAGAGGGGGCGAGGATCGTGGGAAGACGACTCATGGCGTGGCGGCAGCGTGCCAAAGGCTCTCGGACCTATCCAGGACCGCCGCGCGCCGGGGCCCCATTGTAAGGGAGCCTCGCGGAATCAAGCGGGCGCGGTGCCCAGCGATGCGATCCCCGGCAGCTCCCGTCCCTCGAGCAGCTCCAGGGACGCCCCGCCGCCGGTGGAGATGTGGTCGATCTCCTCTTCCAATCCCAGGAGGTGGATGGCGGCGACCGAGTCGCCTCCCCCGACGACCGTGTAACCGTTGCAACCGGCGACGGCGCGGCCGACGGCTTCGGTGCCGACGCGGAAGGTCTCCCACTCGAACACGCCCATGGGACCGTTCCAGACGAGGGTCCGCGCATCCGCGATACCGCGCGCATAGACCTCGCGCGTCTTCGGTCCGATGTCGAGGCCCATCGTGCCGTCCGGCACGTCCGCATCCTCGGTGGTGATCGCCTCCGTGTCGGCCGCGAAGGACCGCCCGCAGACGTGATCGGTCGGGAGCATGAGCTCCACGCCGCGCGTCTCGGCCTTGGCGATCGCCGCCTTCACGGTGTCGAGCCGATCTTCCTGCAGGAGCGAGTTGCCGGTCGAGTGCCCGAGCGCGGCGAGAAAGGTGTAGGCCATCCCGCCGCCCACGAGCAGGCGATCGACCTTGTCGAGCAGATTGTCGATCACCGTCAGCTTGTCGGAGACCTTGGCGCCGCCGAGCACGGCGACCAGCGGCCGCGCGGGATCGGCGAGCACGCGGCGGAAGGCCTCGATCTCGCGCTGGAGGAGCCGACCCGCGACGGAGGGCAGGAGCCGCGCGACACCCGACACCGAGCAGTGATCGCGGTGCGAGCTCCCGAACGCGTCGTTCACGAACACGTCGCCGAGCCGCGCGAACGAGGTCGAGAGCTCCGGATCGCCCTTCGTCTCGCCCTCGTGGAAGCGGACGTTCTCGAGCAGGACGACGCTCCCCGCGGGCGCGGTGGCCACGGCCTCCTCGACGCCCTCGCCCACGCTCTCCTCGAGGTAGCGGACGTCGCACTCGAGGAGCTCAGCGAGCCGCTTCGCCACCGGGGCGAGCCGCATCCCGTCCACGACCTGGCCCTTGGGCCGGCCCAGGTGGCTCATCAGCACGGGCCGTCCGCCCGCCTCGAGGATCTCGCGCAGCGTCGGAAGGGCCGCGCGGATGCGCGTGTCGTCGGAGACCTCGCCCGTGCCGGTGAGCGGGACATTGAAGTCCACGCGCACCAGCACGCGCTGTCCGGCGAGGGCAAGGTCGTCGAGAGAGGGCGTCTCCAGGTTCATCCCGAGCTCAGACGCCTGCCGCGACGCGTCGCCGCCCGGCCTTCTTCTTCGCGCCTCCCTTGAGGCGGTGCGCAGCCTTGACGAGGTCGACGACGCGGTTGCTGTAGCCCCACTCGTTGTCGTACCAGCTCACGACCTTCGCGACGTTGCCGTCGATGACCATCGTGCACCCGGCGTCGAAGACCGAGCTGGCCGGGTTGCCGACCACGTCGCTGGAGACGATCGGGTCCTCGCAGTACTCGAGCACGCCCTTGAGCTCTTTCTTGGCTGCCTCGGCGAAGGCGGCGTTGATCTTCTCGACGGTCACCTTCTTCTTCAGCGTGACCACCAGGTCGACGACCGATCCGTCGGGGACGGGAACGCGCATCGCACAGCCGTCGAGCTTGCCGGCCAGCTTGGGCAGGATCTTGCCGACGGCGCGGGCGGCGCCGGTCGTGGTCGGGATGATGTTCGCGGCCGCGGCGCGCGCGCGGCGCAGGTCCTTGTGCGGCAGGTCGAGGATCTGCTGATCGTTGGTGTAGGCGTGGACCGTCGTCATCAGCCCGTTGACGATGCCGAACTTCGAGTCGAGCACCTTGGCGATCGGCGCGAGGCAGTTCGTCGTGCACGACGCGTTGGAGACGATCTTGTCCGTCGGGCGGAGCTGATCGTCGTTCACGCCCATCACGACCATGTTGTCGATCTCGTCCTTCGGCGGGACCGTCAGGCAGACCTTCTTCGCGCCGGCGTCGATGTGCTTCTGGCAGGCGGCGCGTGTGGTGAAGATGCCCGTTGCCTCGATCACGAAGTCGATCTTGTTCGCCGCGTGGGGCAGGTTCGCGGGATCGCGCTCGGCGGTCACCTTGATCGTCTTGCCGTCGACATTGAGCCCGCCCTTGGTCGCGCGGACCTTGCCGTCGAAACGACCGTGGACGGAGTCGTACTTGAGCAGGTGCGCCAGCGTCTCGGGGTCCGTGATGTCGTTGATGGTGACGACCTCGAACTCCTTCCGCGTCTGCATGACGCGGAACACGTTGCGGCCGATGCGCCCGAAGCCGTTGATCGCGATGCGAATAGGCATGGTCCTTCTGTTCTCCTTCGAGCGGGCCTCGCGGGGGTGGCGAGGGGGGGGATGGCCGCCTGGGGGGTGCTCTGCGCACCCGCCGTGACCGGCTTGGAAATCTCTTTTGCGCAACTCCGGGCCTGACCTGACAATGTCCGCGCAAAGGCCCGTTTCCCGGAGAAACGGGCGAACAGGATAACCAGGCCGGCCGATGGGATCAACGCGGACGAGACTGTCTTGAATCCCATCGAGGAGAGAACGGCGGCCTGGTCCGCCCGCTGGCGACCGCTGGCCCGGGCCGTCGGTCTGACCGCGGATCATCCGGTGCTCGTCGCCCTGTCCGGCGGGGCCGACAGCGTCCTGCTCCAGCACCTGGTCAGCGCGAGCGACGCGAGACCGCGCGCCTTCGCCCTGCACGTCGACCACGGCCTGCGCGGGAGCGCATCTCGAGAGGACGGGGACTTCTGCGCCGAGCTGTGCCGCGACCTCGGGGTGCCCTTCCGGCGCGTCGCCGTCGAGCTCGACCCCGACGGGCCGGACCTCGAGGCCCGGGCGCGGCGCGCGCGCTACCGGGCTCTCGCCGCCGAGGCCCGGCGCCGCGGCGTCACGACGATCGTCACGGGACACCACGCCGACGACTCGCTCGAGACCCTGCTGATGCGCTGGACACGGGGCAGCTCACCGCAGGGGCTCGCCGGTCCGCGCCCGCGTCTCGTGCTCGAGCCCGGATCGGACCTCAACCCCACGGCGAAGACCCTGGTCGTCGCGCGCCCGCTGCTCGAGCTGCGGCGCAGCGAGATCCGGCGAGCGCTCGTCGATCGCGAGATCGGGTGGCGCGAGGACGCGTCCAACGAGGACCCCCGCTTCACGCGCAGCAAGATCCGCCACGGACTCCTCCCCGCGATCGCCGAGAACTGCGGCCACGAGGCCGTGGACCACCTCCTGGCGTTCGGTCGCGCCGTCGTCGAGCTCGAGGACGCACTCGCCGCGCGCACCGCCCACATCGCCTGGGAGCGGGACCCGCGCGCCGTCGCGGGCCGCAGTCCCGGCGCGCTCGAGCTCGGCGGCAGGATCGAGCGCTCCGAGCTCGCCTCGCTCTCCGGCGCGCTGCGCCGCAGGGCCCTGGCGCGGCTCTGCTCCGAGGGAACCGGCCGGATGCCCGGCGCCCGACTCCTGGACCTCTTGCTCGACGACCTCGCGCGTGCGCGCTGCACGCGGCGGACCCTGCCCGGCGGGTGGGTGGTCGTGCTGCGCTCGAGCGAGCTCTTGCTGCTCCCCCCCCACGGCGCGCGCACCTCCCCCGGAGCGTCGCGTCAGGAGCTCCTACCCTTCGCCCGCGAGGACGCCGGAGCGACCGAGGACGCCGCAGGGGGAACCTCGCGGCTGCACCCACCGGAGGAAATCGCGCTCGAGGACGGCCGGCGGATCGCCGCGAGCGTCGTCGAGTGCCCGGCCGAGACCCCCGTCCCGCGCGGTCCCGCCGCCGTCGAGCTCGACGCCCGCGACCTGCCCGGGGTCCTGACCGTGCGTTATCCGCGCTCGGGAGATCGGTTCCACGCCCTCGGGGCCCCCGGGTCCCGCAAGCTCGGCCGGTTCCTGGCCGACGCCGGGATCCCGCGCGAGGAGCGCGGCCGCGTGCCCCTGGTCTTCGCAGGGGACGAGCTGGTCTGGGTCGCGGGCGTGCGTCCGAGCGAGGGCCGGCGAATCCGGCCCGATACGGCCCGGCGCCTGCGGCTCGAGCTCTCCCCGGACGGACCGCGCTGTGACTTCCGCGCGGCCTCCGGGTAGCCTCGGGGGTCGGCGCCTTGGATCCCGGTTCGGGATCCGCTCGCCCGGGCGCATCCCCCAGCCGCGGCAAGACGAGAGGCGCCGCCGGTCTATCCTGTGCAAGAACAGCTCGAAACGAACCTGAACCGCGTCGTGGCCGAGATCGAGGAGGCCCTCGTCTCCGCCGAGCGCGAGCCCGACTCGGTCGCCCTCATCGCCGTCACGAAGTCGGTCACGCCCGAGGTGGCGCTGGCCCTGTGCGAGCTCGGCCAGATCGACCTGGGCGAGAGTCGCATCGACTCGCTCGAGACGAAGCGCGCGTACTTCGACGAGCGCGGGCTCGACCCGACCTGGCACTTCGTCGGACACCTCCAGCGCAACAAGGCGGCGCGGGTCGTTCGCGCGGCCCACGAGATCCACTCGGTCGACTCCCACTCGCTCCTGGAGACGATCGAGCGCCACGCCGCGCAGACGGGACGCACGATCGGCATCTACCTGCAGGTCCTGCTCGCGGACGAAGAGGCCAAGCACGGGTTCGACCCGGCGGCCCTCGTCCCGGCCGTCGACTTCGCCGCCGAGCTGGATCACGTCGAGCTCCTCGGCCTCATGACCATGGCGCCGCTCCTGCCGGACGGACAGGCGAAGAGAGATGGCGCGCGGCGCGTGTTCGACCAGCTCTACGAGACCGCGCAAGAGCTCCCGGCACTGGCGTTCCGCGGTGGAGCACCGCGGCTCTCCATGGGCATGAGCGGGGACTTCCGCGAGGCGATCGCGGCCGGCTCCGACATCGTTCGGATCGGAACGTCGATCTTCGACGGACTGCCGGGGAGACCGACGGCTCCGTGAACCCGGAGCAGAGGGACGGCGAGAGCGGCGGTCCGCCGGGGCTCGCCCTCTTCCTCGGCGACGGTCGCACGATCGAGATCCCCCCCACCGGAACCAGCGTGCTCGGTTCGGGTGCCAACGCCGACGTCGTCATCGAAGGTCTCGCCGACGCGCACTGTGCGATCGGCAGGCTCGCCCGCGGGGGCTGGGCGCTGCGCGACCTGGGCTCGACCGCGGGCTCGCGCGTGAACGGGAGTCCGGTCGAGTCGACGCGGATCGCGCACGGCGATCGGATCGAGCTCGGGCGCGTGCAGCTACGCGTGACCGACCCGGGCCTGGAAGCGCTCCCCGCGACCGAGCCCCCCGCTCCGGTCGAGGACGAGATCGAGCTCCCCCCCGCGGTCACGGCTCCGAGGACCCTGGGCGGGTTCCGCATCCTGCGCCCCCTGGGCCGGGGAGCGACCGGCGAGGTCGTGCTGGCCGTCCAGAAGAGCCTCGACCGACACGTGGCGCTCAAGCTGCTCGCCCCCGCGCTCGCCGCCGACCGCGAGTTCGTCCGACGCTTCCAGACCGAGGCCCGCGCGGCGGCCTCCCTCAACCACCCCAACGTCGTCGTCGTGTACGACGTCGGCGAGGCAGAGGGCCGCCACTACCTCGCGATGGAGTACATGGAGCGCGGCAGCCTCGAGGCCCGAGTCGCGCGCGACGGCCCGCTCCCCTGGCCGGAGGTGATCGAGGTCCTGATCGACGCAGCGGCCGGCCTCGCGTACGCGGAGCAGCGCGGCATCGTCCACCGCGACATCAAGCCGGCCAACCTCATGCAGTCGGCCGCCGGCACGACGAAGATCGCCGATCTGGGACTCGCCCAGCCGGTCGCCCAGCCCGATCGGGGGGACGGAACCGCCGCGGGGACGCCGCACTTCATCGCACCGGAGCAGGCGCGTGGCGCCGGCGCGGACCACCGCTCCGACCTCTACTCGCTGGGAGCGACCGCCTTTCGCCTGCTCACGGGACGGACGCCGTTTGCCGGCGACACCACGCGCGAGATCCTGCAAGCGGTCTTCGCGGAGCCGGCGCCCTCCGCAGCCGCGTGGGTCCAGGACGTCCCGCCGCAGCTCGACCTCCTGATCGCCCGCTGTCTCGCGAAGGAACCGGGCGCGCGCCCGGGCTCCGCGCGTGAGCTCATCCTCGAGCTCGAGCGCGTGCGGCTGCGGAGCGCACTCCCCCACGACACGCCCGTGGACACGGGCGGTCGCACGGCAGCCAAGAAGCTCACCGTTGTCGCGGCCATCGCGATCCTGGTCGGGGCGGCCTGGGTCGTGGTCGACACGCTCGGAGGGGCTGATCCTCCCGCCGCGCCCGACCGCTCGCCCGGGGCAGTTGCAGCCGCGGACACGACGCTGCGACGTCCGGAGTTCGGAGAGCACGGGGACCCGCTCGAGCCTGCCGACGTTCCCCGAGGCGAGGCGTCCCTGCGCTCGCTCGAGCGCGAGGCGGACCGTGCGCTCACCGCCCTCGACGGCGTCGGGCCGGACGCGCGTCGCGACGGTCTCGCGGAGGTCATCGCGCAGTTCCGCGGTACGACCGCGGCCAGCCGCGCGGAGCGTGAGCTGATGGCGCTCGAGAGCTCGAGCGAGCCCGCGTCGACGCGCGAGCGCGCGGCCGTGCTCGAGGGGCTCCGCGGCGAGGTGACCGGCGAAAACGGACGGTCCGCATCCGAGAACCTGCGCGTGGTCAGGACCTGGACCTCTCCGCCCTCCCTGCGCGGGGACGGTGCGCTCGCCCGCGGTCTCCTGGATCTCGAGCGCGAGCTCCTCGCGAGCGCGTTGGCGCGCGCCGCCGACGAGGAGCGAAAGGCCGACGACGCGGCCGTTCGCGGCGAGTTCGCACTCGTCGCCGACCACCTCACGGACGCGATCGACGAGCTGGACGCATCCGACGCCCTGCGCGTCCTCCGCGAGGTCGGGTCGCGCCGCGCGCGGATGCTGGCGGTGGCGGACCTGGACGAAGTCGTCGCACACGACACGCGGTTGAAGAGCCGTCTCCTGTCGCTCGCGGACGAAGAGCGAGCCTGGCGGGAACGCCGCGCCGGGGACGACGCCGTCATGCGTTCCCGCGGCTTCTCGGACCTCGAGGCGGAGCTCCGACGACTGGATGCGACGGCGGCGGCGGAACGACTCGAAGACCTCGCCGCGACGCTCGCGACCGAGGAGGAGCGGGGGCGGGTCGACGCGCTCGGATCGGACGTCCGGGCGGCGGCGGCGGCTCTCGACTCGCTCGTGTTCGAGCTCGACAGCGAGGGCTGGCGCCGGCGCAGCGTGCTCGATCCCCGGCCGGGACGACCGGTTCCGCGGGAGATCGTCGCGAGCGACGCGCGCGGACTCCTCTTCGCGGGCGAGAACGGCGTGGCCGTGCTCCCCTGGTCGGCGCTGGCCGCGCGCCCGGACGCGATCGACGCCCTGTTCAAGACGCGGCTCGCGCGCGAGTACTCCGCGGGCGAGCTCGAGGGGATCGCGGCCCTCGTGCGATTCGCCGCCGTGCTCCGCACGGTGGACGCGCTCGGACCCGCACTGGGCCGGCTCGCCGGACGGCCGGAGAGCGCAATCGCCCCCCTCGACCCCGAGCTCGTGCTCGACCTCTACACCCCGACACTCGCGTGGGCCGAGCGCGCGGGCGACGCGGCCCCGGCTCTCGCCGAGCGCGCCGCAGCCCTGCGCATCCTCGAAGCCGTCGACGCGACGGAGCGCGAGTCGTGGACCGAGGCCGCCCTGCTCCTGGAGGAGACCCTCGAGGAGCGGGTCGACACGCTCCTCGTGCTGCTGCTCTCCGACGGGACCTGACGGACCGGGAACGACGCAAGCCTTTCCCGCGGCAGCCGGTTACGCGCCGGATACGAGACGGGAGCCCGCCTCGACTTGCTCGGGACGCGAGGGTTCGCGGAGACTCACCCCCCATGCCCGCACCATCCCCCGCCCCCACCCTCGACGATGCCGTCTCGAGCGCGCGCAGCGGCCCCTCGAACCTCGGGCGGACGCGAGCGCTCTACCTGCTCTCCACCGGTGCCGGTCTCCTCGCCGATCGCCTCGCGGAGCGGAGCGACGTGACGCTCGGCGACCTCGCGGGCACACCAGAGGGCTGGCGCGACTCGGTGCTCGTCACGGGCAAGCTCGGCGACCTCGCGTGCTGGCTCGTCGACGACCCCGGCGTGTGCGCCGACGACGACCCGCGCTGGGGAGCGGGCTTCCCCTGCTGGCTCGCGGCGGCGTGCGGAGCTCGCGTCCTCGTGCACGCGTCGGCGGGATGCGGCCTGGAGGGAGGGCCCGAGCGAGGCACGCTCGCCTTCCTCACCGATCACCTGCGCTTCGGCGACCGCAACCCCCTGCTCGGCCTCGGCCAGAGCCAGCTCGGGCCGCTCTTCCCGGACCTCTCGCGGCTACACGACGCGAGACTGCGACGCGGCGCGATCGAGCAGGCAGAGGCGCTCGGGCTCTCCGTCGTGGAAACGGTCGGAGCGACGACGGCGGGTCCCTCGATCGACACGCCGGCCGAGCGCCGGCTGCTCGCGGGGCTGGGCGCCGGGCTGGTGGTGCAGGGCGCCGCGGCGTCCTTCCTCGCGGCGGGACACGCGGGCCTCGCCGTGCTCTCTATCGTGGCCGTCACCGACGACGGCGCCGGCGGAGACCTCGAAGACATCCTGGCCGCTTCGGAAGCCCTCGCGCCGGGGCTCGACGACCTCTGCGCCGCGCTCGCCGGCGACGTCGACGAGCGCGCGCGAGCTCTCGACCGGGAGCGGAGCTCGTGAGCACGGACGCACCGGCGATCGCCGTCCTCGTGTCGGGGGGCGGGCGCTCGCTCGAGAACCTCGCGGATCGGATCGAGGCCGGCGAGCTCGCGTGCAGGGTCGGGCTCGTCGTGTCGGACCGCCCGGGCGTCATGGCCCTCGAGCGCGCGGCGCGGCGCGAGATCGAGAGTGTCGTGGTCCGGCACGGGGACCACGCCGACGCGGCGGCCTTCAGCAGAGCAGTCTTCGACGCGATCGAGGCGCGCGGCTGCGAGCTGGTTGTGCTGGCCGGCTTCCTGAGGCTGCTCGTGCTACCCGAGCACTGGGAGGGTCGCGTGCTCAACATCCACCCGGCGCTCCTGCCGGCCTTCGGCGGCAAGGGGTACTACGGGGACCGGGTCCACCGGGCGGTCCTCGAGACCGGCGTCCCGAAAACGGGTTGCACCGTCCACTACGTCACGAACGAGTACGACGCCGGCCCCATCGTGCTGCAGCGCGAGGTCGACGTCCGACCGGGAGACACGGTCGAGTCGCTCGCCGCCCGCGTGTTCGAGGAGGAGAAGGTCGCGCTGCCCGAAGCCGTGCGCCTCCACCTCGCCGGAGAGGTGCGCTTCGAAGGCGGGCGCGTCGTCCGCTCCGCTCGATGATTGGATCGGCGGTGATTGGATTGGTAGTGGGCACCCCGTAGGATCGCGATCACGCATGTTCACTCAGGAGTGGCGCGATCATTGGGGGCTCCGCACGGACCCGTTCGCCTGCGAGGATGCGGACAAGGACTTCATCCTCGCGGAGATCGACTCGTCCGCGGTCCACAGCGGGTTCGACCGGATCTACGGCGACCCGCGGATGCCGGCGCCCGGCATCGTCTTCGGCGAGAAGGGCAGCGGGAAGAGCGGCCTGCGGCTGATGATGCGGCGGCGCCTCGACGAGTACAACGAGAGCCCGGCGCGGGACGGCGACAAGGCCTTCGTGATCGAGTACGTGGACTTCAACCCCTACCTGCAGCACTCGCGCGGGGAGGCCAAGAAGGCCGCGCACGTGCTGAAGAACTGGAAGGTCACGGACCACCTCGACTGCCTGCTCGCGCTCGGGACGACGAGGCTCGTCGACCTGTGCCTCGACGGAGACGCGAAGCACAAGAGCCTCTCGCGCAAGCAGAAGGTCAACGTGCTCCTCCTGGCGTCGCTCTACTACGAGTCGAAGCGGCGGACGGCCACGGAGGCGATCGGCGGACTGCGCCGCGCGCTCCGGATCTTCGACGGCCGCGCCGCGATGCGGGGGCTCGGAATCACGCTCTTCACGCTCGCGGGAGTCATGCTGGCGTTCCTGCCGCACTTCGCCGAGGTGGACCTCGGGGATCCGCGCGCCTGGTACGCCGGCGGGGCCTTCCTGGTCCTCGCGACCTGGGCCGGCCACGCGCTGGCGCGCTTCGGCCGGCGCCGCCGCGCGCGGCGAGCGGTGCGGAGCCTGCGCGTCCTGCGCCGCGACGCCGAGCCCCTGGCCAAGGTGCTCGCGAGCCTGCCGACCCGCGAGCACGCGGAGTTCCCGCTGCCCGAGCCCGGGCTCGAGGAGGTGCGCTACGAGCACCTCGAGCGACTCTTCGACCTGACCGAGACCTTCGGCTTCAAGAGCTGGTACGTCCTGATGGACCGCGTGGACGAGCCGTCGTTGATCTCCGGCGACGCCGCGCTCATGGGGACGTTCATCGAGACCTTGCTCGACATCAAGCTCTTGCAGCACCCGGGCCTCGCCTTGAAGCTCTTCCTCCCCATCGAGCTCGAGCGGCTGTACAGGAACGCGAGTCCCGAGGACCTGAAGAGCATGCGGCTCGACAAGTCGAACATGATCCCCGAGCTCAAGTGGAGCGGGCAGGAGCTCTACGAGATCGCGAACAAGCGGTTGCGCGCGAGCCTCGAGAGCCGCAGCTCCGTCGAGAGCCTGGCGGATCTCTTCGAGGACGGCTTCGACCTCGACCACCTGCGCTCGACCCTCGGCTCGCTCGGGACGCCGCGCTACTCCTTCGGCTTCCTCTCGGCCGTGATGCTCGACCACCTCAAGGAGCTGCCCGGCGACCTCTCGGCGGACGATGACGCGTGGCGCATCCCGCGCGCGCGCTTCGACGTCGAGCGCGCGGCGTGGATCGATCGCTCCGGCCTGCTGCGCCGGACGATGAACTGAGGAGCGTCAGGCTTCCTCGGTCGGAGCCAGATCGGGGAGCTGGACGTCCACCACCTGCTCGACGTCCGCGGCGGGCTCCGTCGAGGGCGTCGGAGGCTCGACCGGTCGGAGCAGCTTGACCGGCTCGGTCCGGCCGTACTCGCTCGAGAGGCGAGAGACGGCTTCGGACGACTCGTCGACCTGGCGCTCGAGCTCGCCCAGTCGCTCGAGCACGGAGCGGTGGTCGCGCAGCCGGCCGTCGAGGATCGTCAGCTCGGCGGTCTGCTTGTCGCGCTCGGCCTCGAGCTGCTCGATCACGCGCCGACCCGTCGCCTGCGCGTAGTCGCCGAGGATGAGCTCACAGAGCTCGCGCAGGCAGGCCGGGAAGAAGGACGCCGAGTACTCCGCGAGCCGGTCGCGCAGGGCATCGACGGCGCCGTCACCGAGGCGCCTCTCCTTGACGTCCGCGGGAACCGCGAGTGCCGGGCGTTCCGCCGGTCCGAAGAGACGGCGGCGCACGACGCTCTTGCTGCGGAACAGGAACCAGTCCCAGAAGACCGCCCGCTTGACGGGGATCGACTCGGCGGTGAACGGGGCGGCGATGGAGGAGCGCAGCGCGGCGGGCTCGGGCGGCGCGAGGCTCTGGCGGCCGAGGTCGTCGAGGTGGATGCGCGCCGTCAGGAGGTCGCCCTGGACCCGCTCGGGAATCGCGATCCCGGCGGCTCCGCGCGAGACGCGCTCCGAGAGCGCCTTGACCAGCTGGTTGCCAAGCGCCTCGCGGTGGTCCTGGAGGACCAGGGTCAGGCGTCCGTCGAGCAGCGCCTGCACGCTCTCGTCGCTCTCGAACCAGTCCTCGAGCTCTTCGTCCAGGCGCCCCGCCGTCTCGAGCTCGACGCCCCGCGCCCATTCGCGCGCGAGCGCCTCGAGGTCGCTCTGGAGATCGGCGAACGCCTCGCTCCAGGTGAACTCGCACAATCGCGCGAGCGCGCCCTTGCGCGCCGTCGCGAGCTCGTGGTCGCGCTCGAGGCGCCGGACGCGCTCGGAGAGCTCGGCGAGCGCGCTGTGATCGAAGAGCTCGGCCACCTCACCCAGCAGCGACGTCGCCCGCCGCAGGCTGTCGGACAGGAACGCGACCAGGTACTCCGTGCTGTTCAGGTACTCGGTCAGGTCTTCGATGAAGGTCTCGAAGCTGGCCTCGCCCTCGAACTGCTCGTCCTCCTTCGCCCCGCCGCGCTTCTCGAGGATGCGCCGGCTGGCCGCGTGCAGGAGGTCGACCGGGTAGATCCGCAGGCGCCCCTCGTCGGCGGCGGCCTTGAGCGGAGCGCTCATGGCGAGGTTCTCGAAGGCCTCGATGATGCGCAGCGGGTCCTCGCGCTCCAGGCTCGGGACCAGGCTCCCGTCGGGCTTGAGGTCGCGCTTGCTGCTGTCGAGGTTGACGACGAGGAAGATGCGGCTGAAGAGCTCGAGCAGCTGGCTGAACTCGTTGAAGACCTGCTCGAGGAACAGGTTGTCGCTCTTCACGACGAAGATCGCGCAGGCCGCCGCATTGCGGAAGTCGCGCGTCATCTGGTCGTAGCCGAACTTCATCCGCGCGTAGAGGCCGGGCGTGTCGACGAGCACGGCGCCGGACTGCTCGAGCTCGCCCGCCGGGACCTTGACGTCGACGCGCCGGATGGCCTTCGGGAAGTGCACGGCGGGATCGAAGGTCTCTTCCTTGCGCTCGACCTCGCGGATCCTGTCCGCGAGCTCGCCGTGAGCCCGGTTGATCTCCATCCTGAGCGCGGTGGGATCGGTGAAGTGCTGCGTGTCGCCGTTGTAGCGCGTGACGATGAAGCGCAGCGAGTCCGAGTGGGACACGTACACCATGCAGGGGTACGCCGGGAGCGTCGTGACCTCGCTGACGTAGGTCGAGCACACGCCGTTCATCAGCGTGGACTTGCCGCTCTTCAGGGGCCCGAAGATCAGGACGTAGGCCTGCTGCTCGGCGACCTTGTCGACGAGCGCGCGGAACTGGAGGCCCAGGTCGAGGAGGTTCGGGAGGAACCCCCGTCCGGGCAGCCCCTCTTCACCGCGGGTGAGCGCCTGGGACGCTCCCTCCAGCGGAGAGAGGATCGGACGTAGGCTCTTGTCGAAGTCCTTGCAGAACTGACTGAGAAGGGTGTCCATCGGGTGACCCTCGAACGACGGGAACGAAGTCGGGCGTACAGGTGCGAGTTTCCGCCCTCCTGGGGTCAAAGCAAGGGGAATCACACCGCGCACTACGCAACTTTCGCGCGCGGGCCTTCCCCCGGGACCCACGACGCGGCGCGGACCGCACGCCCTGTGGATAACTTCGGCGCCGCGGCGCGTCAGGCGTCTCGCGCGAGCTTGCGCCCGAGACGTTCCTCGCGGTGCGCGAGGCCGCGAACGGCGCGGGCGTAGGGTCGGCCGGTGAGCGCGCGCTCGGACAGGGTCCGCAGGCGGCCGCAGCACTCCGCGGCGCGGGCGGGATCGTTCGATCCGTGTTCGTAGAGCTTCGCGAGGGCCAGGAGCGCGTCCGCGGCGACCTCGTCCTCCCCCGCCGCGAGGTCCTCGAGGGCGGCCGCGGCGCCCTCGACCTCGCCCGTCCGCGCGAGGAGGTCGGCGCGCAGGAGCCCCAGGGAACGGGGATCGGGAGGCCCGTGCTCGAGCGCGCGCTCGGCCCAGTCGAGAGCCCGGGCCGTTTCACGCCGAGCGGCGAAGAGGCGCGCGAGCCCGCTCGCCCGGGCTCCGGGCGCTCCGGGGAGCGCCGCGCCCTCCTCGAGGACGCGCCCGACGTGCGCCGCCAGCACGACCAGCGACAACACGTCGTCCCGGTTGTGGCGGAAGACGTCCTCGAGCCGGTGCCCGCGTCCGGCGAGGAAGTCGAACCAGGCCTCGGGGGCGCGGCTGCCCGGGAGGTCGTCCTCGCGCCGGACACCCGCCAGCTCGCGCTCCGCCGTCTGCAGGCGGCCGTCGGGGAAGGCCGGACCGTAGAGCCGCTGGATCGGCCAGTAGAGATCGAGGTGCGGGAGCTCTCCGAAGGGCGGCTCGATCCCGAAGACGCGCATCTTGTCCTCGAGCCGGTGGCGGTCGAAGGACTTGCCGAAGAAGGAGACGACGCCGGCTGCGTCGGCGACGCGACGCGCGACGTCGACGAGCATCGCGGCCTCCTCGCCCGGGTCGCGCAAGAAGCCCTGCCAGAGCCGGAACGCGCTCCCGTCGAAGCGCCCGAGCGCGACCAGGAACGAGATCGTGCCCGCGCCGCCGGAGAGCCCGGTGGTCTCGACGTCGAGGTAGACGCAGTCGCGCAGCGGGAGCTCGGCGCAGGCAGAGTCCTTCGCGACCAGGCCCAGGACGTCGCCGACGGCGTGATCGATGTCGGCGAGCGGGACCTCGCCGTGGCGGTGATCCTCGTCGAATTGCTCCTCGCGGTAGGCGAAGGCGCCGGCGTCGGTGCGCGCGACCTCGAGGTCGCGCGGCGCTGCGACGTTACGGCGCGGATCCGCGGCGCCGATGTCCTCCGCGAGCCGCTCGCGCAGCCACGCGGGCGGAGCGGGGCCCTTTGCAGGAAGGGCGGGCGGAGCGTCGTCGCGCCGCAGGCGACGCAGCTTGTCGGCGAGCTCGCTCACGACTCGAGCGCGAGCTCCTCGACCGGCCCGCGTTCCGGCGCCGGTTCGGCGAGCAGGTGCGCGAGCACGAGCTCGGCCGTGCCCTTGGCCTCGCTGCCGACCTCGCTCGACGGACCGACGCAGGCCGGGCAGCCCTTCGCGCAATCGCAGCCGCGCAACACGTCGAGCGCCGCCGCGAGCACCTCGCGGTGCCCCGCGAACAGCGCCCGCGCGAGCCCGACGCCGCCGCGCACGCGATCGTAGAGGTAGATCGTCGGCCGCTTGAAGTGCGGCGACTTGACCTGCGTCGAGAGCCCGAGATCCCCCGGCTGGCAGCGCAGGAAGAGCGGCGCGACGCGTCGCAGGAGCTCGCCCAGCCCGTGCCAGGCCGAGCCGCGGTCGCCGGCGTGGAGCAGGAGCTCGCTGGCCGCCTCCTCCGAGAGCGTCAGCGCGAAGGCCTCGGTGTCCACCTCCTCCGGCGGCAGGTGGATGTCCTCTGCGCCGACGTTCTCGCGCGTGTAGAAGCGGATCTTCTTGTACTGCGTCGCGAGGGTCGTCACGTGGACCTCACCGATCCAGGCCGAGTGGTCTTCCAGGCACGGCTCGCGCCAGCGAACGAGCCGCTCTTCCAGACGCAGCACGCGCACCTCGGTGTCGGTCTGGGCGTCGGTGAAGTAGTCGCTGTCGACCTTCTTGGCGTAGGCGCGGCGGTTCTCGTAGTCGAACGCCTCGATCTTCCAGGTCTCGCCCTCGACCTGGTAGATCGCGCCGTCGTGCACGCCGACGATCGAGCCCTCGCGGTCGATCTCGCCGATGGCGTTCTTGGTCTCGACGTCGAGCACGAGCACGTTGTCGGGATCGTGTCCGGCGAGCGACACGTCCTGGGCCGGGTAGGCGTCGGCGGTCCAGTACCAGGTCCCGTCCTTGAAGTGCAGGAACGAGAGCTCGTCGGCCAGGTAGTCGAGGATGCCGGCGATGTTCTCGGAGGGACCGAAGTCCGCGACGTCGCCACCCTCGCTCGCGTGGAACGGCAGCTCGAACGCGGCGCACTTCAGCTCCTCGGAGAGGATCACGAGGTTGTCGGGATCGAGCCCGATGCGCTCGCGCGGCGCTTCGGTCAGGTAGTCCGGGTGCTGGGCGACGTACTGATCGACCGGGTCCGAACGCGCGATCATCACGACCAGGCTCTTCTTCCCGCGCCGGCCGACGCGTCCGGCGCGCTGCCAGAAGGACGCCTGTCCGCCGGGGTAGCCGACGAGCACCGCGACGTCGAGCTGGCCGACGTCGATCCCGAGCTCGAGCGCGTTGGTGGTGACGACGACCTTGACGGCGCCGCTGCGCAGCCCTTCCTCGACCTCGCGCCGCAGGAGCGGCAGGTAGCCGCCGCGGTAGCCGCGCACCTCGTCGGGCGAGAGCCCGAGCCGCGGCGCCGCTTCCTTGAGGTAGCGCGTGAGCACCTCGACCGCCGTGCGCCGGTTGCAGAAGAAGATCGTCTGATGGTGCGGTCCGACGCAGACGTTGGCGAGGCGCCGCGCTTCCTCCAGCGCGTTCGCGCGCAGCCCCGCGACGGGGTCGAGCATGGGCGGGTTGTGGAGCGCGATGACGCGCTCGGCGGCGGGCGAGCCGTCCTCGTCGACGACCTCGACCGGTCGTCCGAGGAGCTTCCGCGCGTGGCTCTGCGGTTCGCGCAGCGTCGCGGAAGAGAGCAGGAACTTCGGGTCGGACCCGTAGTGCTTCGCGACGCGCACGAGGCGCCGCAGCACGTTCGCGACGCTCGAGCCGAAGACACCCGAGAGCGTGTGCACCTCGTCGATGACGACGTAGCGGAGCTCGCGGAAGAGCTCGGCCCACTTCGCGTGGTTGGGCAGGATCCCCTGGTGCAGCATCCAGGGGTTGGTGAGCACGATGTGCCCGCGCTCGCGCAACGTGCGGCGCACGGACGGCGGCGTGTCGCCGTCGTAGGTGTAGGAGTGCCAGTCCTCCCCCATCGCGGCGATCTTCGCGTTGAGCGCCTGCGACTGGTCCTGCGACAGCGCCTTGGTCGGGAACATCCAGAGCGAGCGCGCGGCACCCGAGCTCTCCGCCAGCGACTGCAGCACGGGCAGCGTGTAGCAGAGCGTCTTGCCCGACGCGGTCGGTGTGGAGACGAGGACGTCGCGCCCTTCGAGCGCGAGCTCGACCGCGCGCGCCTGGTGCGACCAGAGCCGCGTGGTCCCCGCCGCGCGGAAGACGTCGACGACGCGCGGATCGAGCCCGACGGGGAAGTCGGCCGTCTTCCCCTCGCGCGCCGGCACCTTCGACCAGTGGACGATGCGATCCTTGAGCTCGGGGTGGCTCTTGAGCGTGCGAACGATCGCATCGACGTCCTTCGGCGCCCCGCGCCGTGCCGGCCGGGCCTCGAGCCGCGCCGCGGGCGTCTCGACTCGCTCGTCCCGTTCCCCGGTGTCGTGCTCCCGTTGTCCCATGTTCGCCATTCGTTCGGGTCAAGCTAGACCCCCGAGCGACGCGGAGCAAGGTACCTCCCCTGCCCCCCTCACGCCCGGGTGACGGTGGGGTGCCTGGCACGCTTCCGTCGGCGGCGGCCAGCCGCGCTTCTTTCTCGGGCGCTCCTCGCGAATCCGACGGAAGCGTGCCTGGCACCGTACCGTCACCCCAGAATCCTCGTCCGCGCGGGCCCACTCCCCGCCTCCCGCCTCCCCGACGCATCCATATGAAGCTGCGCTCCCTCTCCGCTGTCCTCCTCTCTCTCCTCCTTCCGGTCTCCGCCACCGCGCAGGTCGAGGTCGCCCCCGTCGCGCCCGCGAGCCTGGGCGGCACCCACAACGTCCACCGCGCGGGCAACCTGTGGTTCTCCGGACAGTTCCGGCCCGAGGACGTGGCGACGATCGCGAAGAGCGGCGTGCGCCGCGTCGTGACGCTGCGCACGGACGGCGAGCTCGAGTGGGACCCGGCCGCCGCGGTCCGGGCGGCCGGGCTCGAGTTCGTGGCCGTTCCGTTCCGCGCGCCCGCCTCGCTCACGGACGAGGTCTTCGACCGCGTGCGCGACCTGCTCGGCGACGACGCCGGGGCGACGCTCCTGCAGTGCGGATCGGCGAACCGCGTGGGCGGCGTGTGGCTGCCCTGGCGCGTGCTCGACCAGGGCGTGCCGCTCGAGCAGGCGCTGGCCGAGGCGAAGACGATCGGGCTGCGCTCGCAGGGCTACCAGGACCGCGCCGTCGCCTACATCGAGCGCCGGCGCGCCGCGACGCGCGAGCCCTCCGCCAAGGAGGGGATCAACGACGACTACCTCGACCCCGAGCTCGACGTCCAGGTCTGGGTGGACCGGTTCGAGGTCGAGAGCCGCGAGGTCTACGCCGCGCGGCACGCGGTCCTGGACGCGCTCTCCCTGAAACCCGGCATGCGCGTGGCGGACGTCGGATCGGGGACGGGTCTCTACACCTTCCTCCTCTCGGAGTCGGTCGGTGCCGACGGTTGGGTCTGGGCGGTCGACATCTCGCCGCGCATGCTCGAGCACGTCCTCGAGCTCGCTTCCGCGCGCAACGTCGCCAACGTCACGGGCGTCTTGTGCCCGGAGGACTCGGTCGCCCTCCCGCCGGCCTCCATCGACCTCGCCTGGGTGTGCGACACGTACCACCACTTCGAGTACCCGAAGGCCACGCTCGCTTCGCTCTTCCGCGCGATCGCCCCCGGCGGGCGGCTCGTCGTGCTCGACTTCGAGCGCATCCCCGGCGTGACGCGCCAGTGGCTCCTCGACCACGTGCGGGCGGGCAAGGACGTGTTCCGCGCCGAGATCGAGGCGGCTGGCTTCACGTTCGTGCGCGAGCTCGAGGTGGAGGGAATCGAGGAGAACTACGTCCTCGAGTTCGTACGGCCGAGCGACGGCTGAGTCCGCTCGGGATCCGGGGTGGCGGTGCGGTGCCTGGCACGTTTCTGTCGGATTCGGCCAGCCGCGCTTCTCTCTCCCAAGCTCTTCGCGAATCCGACGGAAGCGTGCCTGGCACCGTACCGCCACCCTCAGTCGGGGTTTCCCGTCATCACCCAGCCGGCCCAGTCGCGGGGGGGATGGCCCTCCTCGCGCAGCGTCTTCTTGGCTGCCCACAGCGCCTCGGCCTTCGGCATCTCCTCGAGCCACAGGTTCGAGTAGAAGACCTCCATCAGGCGACGCGTCGCCGCGTCGTCGACCTTCCACAAGCTCGTGATCGACGTGCGCGCGCCGGCGGCGTAGAGCGCGGCCTGCAGCGACTGGATGCCCTGGCCCGCGCGGCGAATGCCGACGTTCGTCTCGCAGGCGGAGAGCACCGCGAGCTCGCACTGCGAGAGGTCGAGCGAGCACAGCTCCTCGGCGGTCAGGATGCCGGGCAAGCGACCGAGCGAGTCGCGACCGCCGTTCGCACCGGCGAGCGCGAGGCCGCACAGCGTCATCGGCGCGAAGCCGGTCACGCGCTCTTCGACGCTCATCGTCGCGAAGCGCTGTGACTCGGGCTGCACGTCCTCCGTCGACTTCACCGTCTCCGGTGCGAACCACCCGTGCGTGGCGACGTGCACGAATCGAACGCCGCTGCTGCGTGCACGGAAGGCGTCTCTTGTTGCCTGGCTCGCGGTCAACAAGGTCGGCTCGATTGCGAAGGCTTCGGCGAAGAGCTCTCCGATGCTCCGGACCTCGGGCAGGGTCTCGGGGAGGGTCGCGAATGCGAGCGGGACTGCTCCGCTGCGGTCCCCGAGCTGGGCCGACGCTTCGACAGCGGAGCCGTAGTCCACCCCGCCGATGCCCAGGAAGGCCGGCGCGCCCGGCTCGAAGTCGACCTGCGCGAGCAGGCGGGCACAGTTGATCTCGACGCGGATCTCGATCCGATCGCCGACCCGTTCATCGCTCATCGGTTCATCGCCCCAGGGCAACGCGTCGAGCGGCACGAGGTGAAGGACGTCGTCCGGACAGACGAAGATCGTCGTCGTTTCCATGGCGCTCGCGAGCAGCGGGTCGACGAGCCGCGCGCGCAAGATTCGGCCGATCGACTGGACACTCTCTGCGTCGGCTCCCGCAGCGGCGTCGGCAACCGCGATCCCGCGCCCCGAGACCGACTTCCCGATGGCGCCCCTCCACTTTCCGACGAGCGCTTCGATCTCCGCGGCCGGTCCGAGATCGAGCCGCTCCAGGCGGCCGTCTGGGTGCAGGACATGGGCGATCAGCACGCCCTCTTCCGACCAGTGGATGGGGGTCTCCGGGTCGTCGCGCCGGCCTTCGCTGCGCAGGAAGCCCACGAAGAGCGATCCGTGGGGCAGGCCGGCGGCCAAGTCCCGGGCACGGATCTCCGGCGCGAGCGCGCCGAGCTCCTGCAGGCGAGCCCGGAGCTCGCGTTCCAGATCGTCGCGCCGGGTCGCGAGCCCCGTCAGCGTGGATTCGAGTGTCCCACTCCGCTCCCCCTCACGCGCCGGGCCGGCGATCAGATCGTTCAGTTGGCTGCGCACTTCGGCGGCCTCCCCTGCCAGGCGGGCGAGGTCGGGATCGCTGGCGAGTGAGCTCTCGACCGCCGACCGCTCGCTGGTGACGAGGCGACAGAGCTCGATCAGATCGAAGATGCGCTCGCGCAGATCGAATGCCGGATCGGAGCCGGAGTCGGAGTCGCGCTCGGAGCTGGACTGCAGCAGCTCGGCCGTGAACAGCGCGCCCGTCAGGCGGTTCCGCTCCGTCGCGGCGATCTCCCGCGCTTGACGCCGCGAGAGCAGAAGGCAACCGGTCAGTCGCTGACTCATCCCCGCGACCAGGAGCCCGAGCTGCTCGCGGGCGGCGTCGAGGTCTACCAGCGAGTGCAGCATGGTCAGGTTGTACCGGGCCGCTAGAGCTGCACTGTCGCCCCGGGGGAGGGTGCGTTCGAAGGCAGCGATCGCGAGCTCGAGCAGCGCCACGGCGTCCCGATCCTCGCCCATCTCACAGAGCGTGGCTGCGAGATTCACCCGGGCGTCCTGGATGTCGGAGTGATCCCGCGGTCGCAGGGCCTCGTATCCCTCGAGCACCCTTTCCTCGAGCGCGCGCGCGGCCTCGTGCCGGCCCAATTGGCGCAAGGTGTGGGCCAGATTTCCGCGCGTCAGGAGCAGATCGGGATGGCCCTCCGGCAGGATCTGCTCCTGCGCCGCGAGCACCCGCGCCTGGAGCAGGCGTGCGGCGACCAGGTCGCCGGCCTGGCTCAGCATGGCCGCGAGATTCGACTGCACGACAAGCATGCGCGGGTGGCCTGCGCCCAGAACGCGCTCGTATCCTGCGACCACCTGTTCCTGCAGCGCGCGGGCCGCGGGCGTGTCCCCCATGGCGAAGAGCGTGGCGGCCAGGTTGCCGCGCGCGACGAGCAGGTCGGGATGATCGGGCGGCAACAGGCGCTCGCGGATGCGGAGCACGTCCTCCTCGAGCGCGCGGGCGCGCGACAGGTCACCGGCTACGCTCAGGGTCGAGGCCAGGTTCAGACGCGCCAGCACCAGGTCCGGGTGATCGCCGGGCAGGAGGCGCGTGCGTGCCTCGAGCACGTGCTCCTCGAGCACGCAAGCCTCGGAGATCCTCCCCAGATCGCGCAGGGCAAGGGCGAGGTTGCCTTCCGCGCGCAGCAAGAGCAGGTCGTCCGCGCCCATCGATCGCCGACCGATGTCGACGGCCTGTCGGCCCAGGTCGAGAGCCGCTTCGAGCTCCCCCAGGTCCCGGTAAGTCGACGCGAGGTTGATACGTGCCTTGAGCAGGTCGGGGCTGTCGTCCGGCATCGTCCGCTCGAAGGCCGCCAGCACCGCCTCTTCCAGTACACGTGCCGCCGGCAAGTCGCCGATCGTCTTGACCAAAAGCGAGAGATTGGCGCGGGCGCGGATCAGGTCGGGGTGATCTTCACCCTGGAAGCTCTCCCGCACGGCGATCACATGCTCGAACTGCGCCCGCGCGCCTTCCAGGTCGCCGAGGTCGTTGAGAGCGATCGCGACGTTGTTCTGGACCGAGAGCAGGAAAGGATGAGTCTCCGGGAAAGCCCGCTCCGCGAAGGTCCGCGTCCGGCTCCAGGCCTCCCTGGCGGAGGGCAGGTCGCCGACGGCGTAGGCCAGCGATCCCAGTCGCCACATGGGCTGAACCACCGAGGAGCTCGAGCAGTCCTCGTCCGCCGCGATCAGTGCCGCGAGCACGTCGGCCAGGATCGCGCGCACCGCGACCAGGTCGCCCCGACGGGCGGCCCGGTCCGCATCGTCGAGAGCCTGCAGTGCCGATTCGGCGGCGGCTCGTTTCTCCGGTGTCTCCGGCGCGGCCACGAAGCGCAGCTCGACCCTGCCGGTCACGCCGACCCGCTTGGAGGCGACGTGAACCATGAGTTGCTTGCCGCGTTGCACGCGCAGGCGGATCGAGGCCGTGGTCCCGCCTCCCGAATCCCCGTCGCTCGAGATCGGGTCGCCCTCGATCGAGGTGATGTCCAGTTCGGGATCGAGGTCGCCCGATCGCGCCCAGACGTAGAGGTCGCCCTCGAAGTCGAAGCGGCAGTGGAAGACCTCGCAACTTCGCTGCCCTTCGATCCCGGCATCGGCCTCCCCGATGTCGATCCGAACGATCTCCCCGGAGCGAATGGCGGGTGTGGCGTCGTGCGACGGTCCGTGAGTAGCGTGAGGCTGCTCCGAGTCCTGCCGGAGCCCGAGCACCGCCAACGACGAAGCCGTGAGGATCGAAGACGCGACCGCCAGGCTGGGACCGATTCCCATCGCGTTCAAGCTAGCGAAAACCTCGAGGAGGGGAGTGGGATCTTGGGTGCAGTACGGTGCCTGGCACGTTTCTGTCGGATTCGGCCAGCCGCGCTTCTCTCTCCCACGCTCTTCGCGAATCCGACGGAAGCGTGCCTGGCACCGTACTGCACCCTCAGTCGGGGTTTCCCGTCATCACCCATCCGGCCCAGTCGCGCGGCGGGTGGCCCTCCTCGCGCAGCGACTTCTTCGCCGCCCACCGCGCCTCGGACTTCGGCATCTCGTCGAGCCACAGGTTCGAGTAGAAGACCTCCATCAGGCGACGCGTCGCCGCGTCGTCGACCTTCCACAAGCTCGTGATCGACGTGCGCGCGCCGGCGGCGTAGAGCGCGGCCTGCAGCGACTGGATGCCCTGGCCGGCGCGGCGGATGCCGACGTTCGTCTCGCAGGCCGACAGCACCGCGAGCTCGCACTGCGAGAGGTCGAGCGAGCAGAGCTCCTCGGCGGTCAGGATGCCCGGCACGCGACCGAGCGAGTCGCGGCCGCCGTTCGCACCGGCGAGCGCCAGACCGCACAGCAGCATGGGAGCCATCCCGGTCAACCGGTCCTCCACGTCCATCCCCGTCCCCGCACGGTCCATCTCGTCGAGCATCGAGAGGACCGTCTCCGGCGCGAACCAGCCGTGCGTGGCGAGGTGCAGGTAGCCCTTGCCGGCGGCGTGCTCGCGTAGCGTCGGCTTCGTCGCGTGCCTTCCCTCGAGGACGTCGGACTCGACGCCCGTGCGCGCCTCGAAGAGCTTCGCGATCGAGCGCGCCTCGGCGCCCGTCTCCGCGAGGGCCGGAAACTGCGAAGCGTCATCGCGCAGGGCACTCGCCCCCTCGCGCGACACGACGCCGGCGTCGTAGTCGACTCCACCGAGAGCCAGGAGGCCGCGATCCCCGGACACCGGCTCGCCGGGCGCGAGGAGCCTCGCGAACGAGACCTCGTTCACGAGGCGCCAGCGGTCGCCGACGACTCCGCCCTCGACTGGAAGAGCGTCGAGCGGGACACCGAACAGGAAACCGTCGGCACACACGTGCAGGCGCCGCTCCTCGTCGCCCAGCAACGCCAGGACCGGATCGAGGAGCCTCGCGCGGAGCTCACCGCCGACGGATGACGACGGGCCCAGGTCCTGCTCCTCTCCACCGAGGCCGCGGGAAGGAGAGCTCGAGTGCGCGGGCCGCCACGCCGCCGCCAGCTCCGCCAGCTCCGCTGCCCGGCCGAGATCGACGCGCGAGAGCGTCCCGTCCGCACGGAGGACGTGGGCGATCAGACGATCCGCATCGTCTCGGGTCAGTCGGCCCGCGTCCCGGTCGTACCCGTGCGACAGGCGCCGATAGCCGACCAGGGCCTCGTCTTCGCCGAGCGCCGCGGTGAGCGCCGCGACCTCGATCGGCCTCGTGACGACGCCGCGATCCTCCAGGCGACGTCTCGCGTCCCGTTCGAGGCGGTCGCGCTCGAGGGAGAGCCGCAAGAGCTCGGCCGAGAACGCCTCCGCGTCGCGATCTCCTCCCGTCGCGATCAGGTCGTTCAGCGTGCGGCGCACCGAGGCCGCCTCCCCGAGGATCGGCGCGAGCTCGGGGTCCGCGCCGAAGCGAGCGAGTGAGCGCGCGGCCTCGCCGGCGACCGAGCGCATGGTCTCCGTGAGCTCGAACACCCTGTGGAGCGGCGCTCCGGACGACTCGGAGAGGAAGGTGAGCACCGCGAGCCGGAAGTCCTCGGTTCCGACCACGTCCCGGGCCTGGCGCGGGGCCAGAGCGAGCGCGTCCAGGACGCGGGTCCGCATCCCGGCGCAGAGCGCGGGGAGGTGCTCGCGCGCCTCCGCGAGGTCGCCCATCGCCGCCATCGTCAGAACGAGACGCGAGCGCGCGTGGGAGACGTCGGGGTGCCCCTCGGGCAGAGTGCGCTCTCGGGCCTCGAGCACGGCCTCCTGGAGTGCGCGTGCCTGCGCGAGCTCGCCCGCCGCGCTCAGCAGGTACGCGAGGCTCGCTCGCGCATCGAACAGGTCGGGATGATCGCGGGGAAAGACGCGCTCGCTGTCCGCGAGCACGGATTCCAGGAGCGCGCGTGCGCCGTCGACATCGCCCATGGCCTCCATCGAGGTGGCCAGGTTCGTCCGGGCGGCGAGTACATCGGGGTGGTCCTCGGGAAGGACACGCTCAAACCCTGCGAGCAAGGCTTCGCGCACCGCGCGTGCAGCGGCAGGGTCGCCCACCGCCTCGATCGACACGGCCAGATTCCCGCGGGCGCGAAGCAGGTTGGGATGACCCTCCGGGAAGATGCGTTCGAAGCCCGCGACCGCAGCTTCGTTCATGGCGCGTGCGGCTGCGTGGTCTCCCATCGCCCGCATCGAGGAGGCGAGGTTCGTCCGTGCCATGAGTAGATCGATGTGGTCTTCGGGCAGCGTGCGCTCGAAGCCCGCGAGCACCGCCTCCTGGAGCGCGCGGGCGCCCTGGATGTCGCCCGCGTCCAGTATCGAGAAGGCCAGGCTCGCCCGGGCGTTCAACAGGTCGACGTCGTCCGCGGGCAGGGTGCGCTCGTAGACCGCGAGCACCGACTCGTTGTGTGCGCGGGCGCCGGCGAAATCTCCCAGCGACTCCAGGGAGCTGGCGAGGTTGCCCCTGGCGAGGAGCACGTCGGGATGATCCGCGGGCAGGGTACGCTCGTAGCTCGCGAGCACCGACTCCAGGAGCGCCCGCGCCCGCGCGTGCTCGCCGGCGGACTCCAGCGACGCGGCCAGGTTCGCACGGGAGAACAGGAGCTCGGGGTCATCCTCGGGCAGCGTGCGCTCTCGAGCTCGAAGCACCGCTTCCCACTGGACGCGGGCGCTCGACGGGTCGCCCGCCTCGTCCAGCGAGTAGGCCAGGTTCGACCGGGCGTCGAGCAGCTGGTCGTGCGTCGCGGGCATCGTGCGCGCGTAGTGAGGGAACGCTCTCGCGAGTGCTTCGAGGCTCGTGCGTGCGCTGCCCGCTTCGTGCGCCGTGATCGCGAGGTTCCAGGACGCGTCGGCGACCTTCTGGCTGTGGTGGGTTCCGGCGACGTCCAGGAGCGCTGCGAGTGCTTCCGCCGTGAGCCTGCGCGCGCCGGCGAGATCCCGTTGGTCCAGGAGCTCACGCGCCTCGTCGTCCATCCGCCGCGCCATGGCCGCGACCTCGCGCGAGCTCGCCGTCTCCGGAGAGGCGACCAGGTGCAGTGCGACCGGGCCGGTCGCGTCGGGGGCGTCGCTCTTCCCGATGACGAAGATGTCGAGCTGCTCGCCGGCGCGCACGTCGAAGCGGAGGTACGGCGTGATCCCTCCGCCCGAGGCGTCGTCGTACTCGAGGATCTCCTGCGTTCCCGGCTCCTCGACCTGCAGGACGACGTCGAGCTCGGAGATCGCCCAGACGTGCAGCTTGCCCTCGAACTCCGCCGTGTACTCGACGCTCTCCGTCGGTCCGTGATCCTGGAAGGGCGACGGGTCCCCGGTGTCGAGCTCGAGCGCTATCTCCCGATCGAAGGGGGACGGTGGGATCGGTCGATCGAGCGGTTCGTCCTGCGCGAGGACGAGCGCCGTCCAGGCGAGGAGCCACGGGTGCCGGGGAAACACCATGCACCTCATCTTAGAGGGGCAGGGGCGGCGCGGTGGGTTGTGAAGGGCGATCGAGGGACGGGTGGCTATCGCCGGAAGGCGCGCTACTTCGAGATGATGATGCGGTCGCCGCTCGCCGCGCTCACCGCCAGCATGGCGGCATCGATGCCCGAGTGAGTGAAGAGCAGGTTGCGACGGGCGTCCCAGACCAGTCCGTGGGCGCTCTGGAGCGAGGGCCCCGTTCCGCGGTCCTTGCTCGACACGACGGTCCGGTTCCCGGTCTCGAGGTCGACCCAGAAGATCTTCCGGCCCCCCGCGTCCAGGACGAAGAGCCGAGCGTTCTCCGCGTCGAAGGCCATGCCGACCGGGACGCCGACGCCCTCGCCCTGACCGACGCCGGACCCGCTGAGCACGGTCCGCACACCGGAGTCGAGCTGCACGGCCTTGATCGTGCCGATGCCTGCGTTGTGGTCGCCGACGAAGACCACGCCCTCGCCGGGTGCGGGCGCCATGGACTCGAGGAAGGCCAGGAAGTCGTCGCCCTTTCCGTCGCCGTTCTGCGTGACCGCGCGCTGGACGCCCGTGTCGGGATCCAGCTCGAAGATGCCGTCCACGTCCGTGTCGAGGACGAGCAGCTTCCCGTTCGGGAGCAGCGCGACGTCGATCGGGAACTCGTAGCCGCCCGGCTCTCCACCCTCGGCCAGGATCGTCCGGTCGCCGGTGGCGAGATCGACCTCGAGGATCAGGTTCAGGACCGCGTCGCCCAGGTCGGCCACGAACATGCGCCCACCCTCGCGGTCGACGGCGATGCCGTAGTTGTCGCCGATGTCGATGCCCTCGCCGCGGCCGTCGCCGGAGACGAGCCGGCGGTTCCCGGTTCGGAGATCGAGGAGGCCCACGGAGTACTCGCCGGTCTCCGAGTAGTAGAGCTCGTCGCCGTGCATCTCCAGGTCCTCGACGTTCCGCACCGCCGGGCCGTTGCCGAGACGGCTCGTGTGGAGGATCTCGGGCTTCGAGCCCGGCTCCGTCTCGGCCGTGAAGATCGTGTCGGTGATGAAGTCCGTCACGAGCAGCCGAGCGTTCTCCGCGTCGAACGCCAGGCCGCGCGGGAGGGTCTCGGGGTCGAGCGCCGCGATCGGCTCGAGCTTCGACGTCTGCGGATCGATCCGGACGACCTGGCGCCCGACGAGCGCGAGCACGTAGAGCAGGCCCGTGTCCGGATCGACGTCGAGGGCGTTCGCGCTCGTGAGCTCGGTGTTCTGGCTCTGGCTGCCCGCGGCGAGCGTGGTGAGGTTTCCGCTCGGGACGTCGAAGCGCTGGAGGTCGCTCTCCTGGATGACGAAGACCTCGCCCGTCGAGTCGTCGACGGCGACGTCGACGAAGCCCTTCGATCCGCCGGAGGTCTGCGCGGCGACGATGCGCTTCGAGGTCTGCAGGATCGGGTCGACGAGGAAGAGGCCGTTCTCCGCCGCGACGATCAGGAAGCCCGCCGTGGAGTCGAGCTCGATGCCGCCGCGCCCGCCCCCGAACTCGATGGAGTCACCGCTGAGCGAGAGCTCCGTCCTGTCCCCCGTGGCGGTGTCCACGCGGAAGATGGAGTCGCGAATCGAGTCGGCGACGTAGACGGTCGAGCTCCCGCGCCCGGCCACCACGTCGAAGGGAATCGTGAAGAGCGTGCCCGCGCCGAGGTTCGGGCCGGAGATGGGCGCGAGGTCGCCGCGCACCGGATCCAGCACGTAGAGCGTGTCCTCGAGGGAGTCGACGAGCCAGGCCACGTCGCGGTCGGGGTCCACGTCGATCCCGTCCACGAACCGCAGGATGACGCGCCGTCGAACGACGACCTCGTCGACCGGGGTGACGTTTCCGTCCGCGTCCTCGACCTCGATCGCGAGCGTGTTCGAGCCCGTGGCCAGCGGCACGTCCGCCGTCCAGGTGGCGAAGTCGTCGGTGGTCGTGGCGTCCACTCCGCCGACGCGCAGCGCCGCCAGGTCCGAGAGCGAGCTGCGTCCGCTGACGGTGATCGTGGAGGCGTCCGTGAGCGCTCCGGAGAGCGGAAAGACCTCGCTGACCGAGGCGATCGCGTCGCCGCCGCCTCCGCCGCCGCCGCAGGAGACGCTCGCCAGGGCGAGGAGGATCGGGGAGAGGGCCGGGAGGGCAAGGTGTCGGATGTTCATGTCGGCTCCGCGTCAGCGGGGCTCGAGCCCCGTTCGAGGAGGCCAACGCAGTCCATCCGGCGGGACCGACAGGATTCCGGATTCATCGGCGCCGGAGACCTCGCAGTCGACGACGAGACCCTCGGCCCGGATCGCGACGATCCCCAGGGGGTCGGGGGCGGTCTCAGCCGCCTTCGTCGGCGTCCGTCGCTTCGGGCGCGGGCTCGTAGTCCGCGGCCACGTTCGTGATCACCGGCGTCAAGATCCACGTGAACGGCGGGAAGCCGTACCAGTAGTTCTCGGTCGACGTCTGGATGATGCGCACGCGGTCCCCGCCCTCTTCGGCGATCGCCTCGGTCAGCTCGTCGATCATGCCGTCGACGTTCGTCCCGCCGACCAGCCGGAAGACGATGAACAGGTTCACGCCGACGCTCGTGGTGCTCTTCACGTGGACCGGCTCCCCGCGCAGTCCGACGCGACCGTGCCACTCGGTCGCGGTCGAGTGGAAGGCACATCCCGAGAGAAGGCTCGACAGCACGAACACGCACGAAACGGCGAACTTCATCGCTTCTCCAGTAGGGGCCGGCATTGGCTCCCCCGCGCGGAAGCGCGGGGTCGGATCGCGGGGGATGTTACCAACGGAGCCCTGGAATCGGTTGGTGATCCAGACTCACCGATCCTCTTCGTCGCCGTCTCGGCTCCCCGTCCAGCCGATCATGTCCCTCACGAGCGGCAGTAGTTCCTCGGCCACCTTCCTGTGCCCCGCCACGTTCAGGTGGTGCTCAGTCCTCCAGTAGTAGGGCTCGTCGCCCGCGCGGAAGGCCGTGCGAAGATCTGCATGTGGGAGTCCGCGCTCTCGCAAGAACTCGATCCACCGATCGGCAATCCGATCGCTCGCGTTCAGCTCGTCGGCTCCGAGTCCCAGCGCGCCGTAGGCCGTTCGGAGTGCCTCGGCGAAGTAATGCGGCTGGCAGCTCGAGAGGGGCGGGAGGTAGACGTGGAGCACGCGAATACCGTGCTCGGCGGCGATACGCTCCATCTCGAGCGTGATGGAACGGGTCGTGTCGATGGAGGCAGAGACGTCACCGGGGTTGTTGTAGAAGTAGATCTCCTGGTTCAAGTCCTGAGCCCCGATGATCGTCATCGTGTCGCCGAGCCGTTCCTCGAGGCGATTGAACGGATAGCGCGAGTAGTCCGGTGCGGGGCGGTGCATGAAGTACCGTTCCAGACGCACGGCGGAGTGAAAGTCGTTGCCGCCATACACGGCGACGATGAAGATGTCTGGATCGAGCTCGAGGTACCTCTCCAGGACGCCCAGGTAGTTGTAGAGGTGATAGCCGCCGGTGCCGGTGTTCAGGACCTCGACGACGCGATCCGGCCGTTCTTGAGCGAGGAGCCGCTCCAGCTGGTTGGGGAAGGACTCGGCGTTGGAGCACGCACCATCGGTGTGCGAGTCACCGGCGACCAGCACACGGAGGTCGGGCTTCTCGGCCGCGACGTCCTTGCTCTCGCGCATGCCGTCGCTGTTCGTCCGGACGGCCCAGCCGCCGCGGTGGTGCTCGGGAAACTTCATGCGACCGACGTAATCGGGCGCGCGGCGGTAGTAGCAGACCGGGTCGTAGACCATTCCCCCGGCGAGGGAGGGAAAGAGCCTTCGTGCCGTGGGCTCATCGAGCGGCTCGCGAACGAGGAAGTGACCGTCCATCGGCAGAGGTGGCTCGCCCCCCGAGCTCCGCGCATTCAATAGCTCCGCGATGGAAGCCGTGTCGTCGACGACGCGGACAGTCTGGCCGCCAGGTCCTGAGTCCAGCCCGCCCAACCGGACGCCAAGGGCCAGGATCGCCGCGCCGAATCCGATACCCAAGGAAAGTGCAGCGAGACGTTGTCGTTTCTGCGAGTGAGTCACGGGTACTACGAGAATGCACGAGCGAGCAGCACGGTCAACGGTGGTCCGGGTGGCAGTTCTCCGGACGTCACCGATGCGCCCGGTCCGCGGGTGGTGGTAACGGTGCCTGGCACGTTTCCGTTGGATTCGGCCAGCCGCGCTTCTTTCTCCCGCGCTCTTCGCGAATCCCACGGAAGCGTGCCTGGCACCGTACTGCCACCCGCGGAGAGCACGGTCGATTCGATAGAGGCCGTGTTCGACGGCGGCCTCGAGATCCGACGAGCTCCAGCAGCGTACGCGCGAGCGACGCTCGCCCGG
>JAJDET010000156.1 GCA_029259655.1 Planctomycetota bacterium | reverse complement strand
CCGCCCGAACTGGCCGAGACCGCGAGCGGCGATCCGCCGGCGTTCGCCCTGCGCGCCTTCGTCCTCGACGACGTCGCGCTCCACCTGCGCGACGAGAGCGTCACGCCGGCAGTCGAGCTCGAGGCGCTCGTGAGCGACTTCGACCTGACCGACCTCGTCTTCGACCCGGCGGCGCCCGGCCGCAAGGCCGCTCTCGCGGCACGGCTCGCCGTCCCCGGGCTGGTCGACACGATCTACGTCGCGGGCGAGCTGGTGCCGTTCGGGCCGGAGCGCGCCGCGGCGCTCGAGGTGACGCTGGACGACGTCCACCTCGAGCGGGCCGAGCCCTACCTCTCCGCCGCGGGACTCGCGCAGGTTCCGGAAGTCGGCCGGCTGAAGCTCACCGTGAATGCCGCGTTGCCCGGAGACGCCGCCGGCAGCGCTGATCTCGGAATCCACCTCGCCCGGCTCGGCTTCACCGACGAGACCGTCGATCCGCCGGTCGCGCTCGCGCTCCAGGACGTCGCGCTCGACGTCGCCGATCTCCCGCTCGGTGCCGTGGACGAGCCAGGCACCGCGACCATCGCGGCGCGAATGCGGTCCGAGGGACTCTTCGACATTGTGGAGCTCTCGGGGACCGTGGCGAGCGCCCCGGGAGACCTCGACCTCCGGCTCGAGCTCGCGCTCGAGGGGCGCGGTCTCTCGACGGTCGCCGTCGCGCAGTACCTCGACGCCGCGGGCGTCGAGTCGAGCCTGAGGAACGGCGCCCTGGCGCTGGCGCTCGACGCGCATGTGCGCTCGACCGACGCCGGGCTCGAGCTCGACCTCGCCCTGCGCGACGTCGCGCTCCGTGCGCGCGGTCAGGAGGCCGAGCCGGACGTCGCGCTGGACGCGGTTCGCATCGCGGGCGTCGTGATCGCGGACGACTCGATCTCGATCGGGGAGGTCGCCATCGAGGGCCCGATTGCACGCGCCGCGCGCGACGCGGAAGGGGCGCTCCTGTTCGCGGGGCTTCGTGTCCCTGCTTTCGCCGCCGCGGCCGCAGAGCCCGCGAGTGCGGCGACACCACCGACGCCCCCCACCGCTCCCCCCGCTCCCACGGTAGACGTCGACGAGACGGAGACCGCGCCTCCTCCCAGCGTCGCGATCGACGCCGTGCACCTGCGCGGCCTGCGACTCCAGTGGGCGGACCACGGGGTCTCGCCGGCGGTCGACACCGCGCTCACGGTCGCGGCGACGGTCGGCTCCATCCGGATCGGCGACGGCGCGCCGGCGATGTTCGAGGTCACGCTCGCCGCGGGCGACGCGCTGGACGAGCTCACGCTGGACGGGACGGTGTCGATCGCGCCGGACGACGTCGCGCTCGAAGCGCGCCTGCGTGCGCGAGGACTCGAGCGCGGAGAGCTCGGCGGTTACCTGCCGCCCGGCGTCGGCGTGACGCTGGTCGACGGGCGAGTCGATGCCACGCTCTCCGCCGGGATCGAGCCCGCGGTCGAGGGAGGCCTGCGCGCGTGGCTCGACCTCTCGGACCTCGTCTACGCCGACGGCGAGACCGAGCTCGTCGCGCTGGAGTCCGCCACGGTGCGAGCTGCGCGCTTCGATCCCGAAGGCGGCCGCATCGCGGTGGACGAGGTCGTCGTGAGCGGCCTCGAGCTCGCCGCGCGAAAGACCGGAGAGACCCGCATCGAGGTCGCAGGCCTGTCGATCGAGACGCCGCCCGAGACAGCCGAAGCTCCCGTGGACGTGGAAGCACCGGCGGCGCAACCCCGGCCTTCGGCGCCCGGGTCCCCCACCGAGGGCCGCGTGGACGTCGAGGCGTTGCCGCTCGTGACGCTCACGACGCTCGACGTCGGGATCGATCGCTTCCGCTACGTCGACGAGACCCAGGACGCGGAGCCGCTGGACCTCGCCTTGCACCTCCGCAATGCCGAGCCGCTCGTCCTCCTCGACGCGCAACCCGCGGAGCTCCCGCCCATCGCGCTGACGGTGACCGCCACGGCCACGCCGTTCGTCGAGCGCCTCGTCGTCGAGCTCGCCGCGCAACCGTTCCTCGACCAGCCGGAGCTCGAGGCCGCTCTCTCCGTGAGCGGTATCCGCGGCGAGGGGCTCACGGAGCTCCTGCCGTCGTTGAGCGAGACACTCGACGGTCGCGAGCTCGACGGCGGACGGTTCGACGCGCAGCTCTCCGGCCAGCTGAAGTGGCGGCGCCGCAGCCCGATCGACTTCGACGTGACGAGCGGTTTCGGCGCCGAGCTCACGATCGAGAACGTCGCGTTCCGCGCCCGTCCGGACGGGGACGTGCTCCTGGGCCTCGACTCCCTTGTGGCCGACGTCGGGAACATCAACCCCGTCACGGGCGACGTACACGTCCGCAGCCTCGAGATCGCGACGCCGCGACTCTCGATGACGAAGGACGCGCAGGGACTCCACGTGCTGGGCCTCGTCCTGAAGCCTGCGCCTCCGGAAGAGCCGTCGGACGACGCGGCCGGTGCGGGCGACGAGGACGCCGTCGCGCTGGTCGAGGCCGCGGTGCCCACGGAGGCGGCCGGCCCGCCCGGGCCGGAGCTGCGCCTCGACTCGCTCGTCGTCGAGGGCCTCGCCGTCGACTTCCTGGATACGAGCGTCGCGCCCGCGATGCACGTCCCGCTCGATGAGCTCGACGTGGAGGTACAGGGGTTCACGACCCGTCTGTTCGACGAGGAACGCGCGCTGCGCTACTGGATCCACCTCGGTGCGGGCGACGTCGATCTGCCCAAGCGGAGCAAGCGCTCGCTCCTCGGAGGGCTCGCACGCACAGCGCTCGACGCCACGGGCCTGAAGGGCGGTGAAGTCGCCCGGGTGCCGCGCCCCCTCTTCGACGAGCTCGGGATCACGGGACGTGTCTCGCTCCACCCCGCGCCGAAGGGGTGGACGAAGATCGAGCTCGGTGCTCTCGAGCTCCCCGGCCTGGCGGGACCGGCGGCTGCCGGCGGCGTGACGATCGGCGACGGCGTCCTGGACGCGAGCATCGACGTGCGCATGTTCGGCGAGGACGGCATCTCGACCAAGTCGACGTTCAGCTTCCAGCACCTCTCGCTCGACGAGCCCGCCGACGGTCCGATCTCGCGCTACCTGAAGCTGCCCGCGCCGCTCGATGCGGTCCTGTTCGTGCTCAAGAACGACGACGGCGAGCACGTCATCCCGCTGAACTTCGACCTGAAGGCGGGCGGCGGCATCGGCGGTGGTGAGATCGCACAAGCGGCGACGACGACGCTTGTCAAGGTGATCGGCGACGCCATCGCGAGCTCACCCTTCCGCGTGGTCGGGTCCGTGACGAACATGGTCGGGCTCACGAACGACGACCCCGAGGACCTCTCGGAGGACAGCGTGTCGGTCTCGTTCGCGGCAGCGGACCCGGCGCTGGCGCCGGACCGTGTCAAGGCGCTCGAGAGCGTCGTCGACCTGCTCGACGACGACGAGCTGACGGTCGTCTTGAGGCACGAGCTCGGGACGACCGAC
>JAJDET010000155.1 GCA_029259655.1 Planctomycetota bacterium | reverse complement strand
CGGTCCCTCGTGAGCCGACCGCCCTAGGCGGTGTCGGCGTGTTTCATGAGGTTTCTTCCGCCCGCCGGAGGCATCGCCGCGGGTACCGCGGCTTCACCGGTTGGTGTCGGGGTGCCCTCGGACGGGTAGCTTTCCACGGGTAGCAGGTGTCGGGGAGTCGGAATGCCTTCGCGATGCTTGCGCGGCTGCGCCGCGCAAGCGAGACGTCGGGAGGCGACGACTCGCGGGCTTCGCCCGACGAGCCTCGCGGCACTTGGGGCCTCGACGCATGCGGCTCGTCACCCCGGTGCGACGCGCGACTACAGGCACCACGGCACCCCCCGATGGATGTGCCGCGGAGCTAGTCGAGGCTCCGGAAGTAGACGCCCTGGTTGCCGCCGCGCTCCTTGGCGGCGCGCAAGGCGCGCTCCGCGTGGAGGCGCAGGTCCTCGAGGGACTCGATGTCGACGCCGTCGAAGGTCTCGAAGCCGATGCTGGAGCCGACGCGGATGTCGGCGTTCGCGCCGGGGAAACGGCCGGAGAGCTTTGCGATGGCGTCGCGCACTCGGTTGACCACCGCCGAGGCGTCCATCTTGCCCGTGTAGGGGAGCAGGATCGCGAACTCGTCGCCTCCCAGACGTCCGGCGACGTCCTCCGTGCGCAGCGCGCGACGGATGACCTCGCCGACCGAGCCGATGATCCGGTCGCCGACCACGTGGTCGTGCACCTTGTTCACCTGCCCGAAGTCATCGAGATCGAGCAACACCAGCGCGAGCTCGAAGTGGTGACGGTGCGCCGCGGAGAAGTGCTCCTGGAGCCGGTCCTGGAAGGCGTCCTTCCGCAGGAGTCCCGTCAGGTCGTCGTGCGACGCCCGGTGGGCCAGGTCACGGACTCGCGCCAGGCGCTGGCGCTCCGCCTCCAGACGTCCCAGGCGGAGCCGCCACTCCTCGGTCGTGGCGTCGTCGCGGATGACGTCCCACGGACCGCCCGTGAGGCCCGTGCGTCCGATCAGGCCCGAGAGCTCCCGCTCGCCCACGATCAGCAGCGCCGGCGCGTCCTCCCGCGGACCCTCTCCGTCCCCGTTCCGGCTTCCGCGAGCCCGGTCCAGGGCCAGGATCTCGACCTGCCCGGCCCGGGCCAGGGGGTCGACCACGATCACCTCCCGGCCGGCCAGCTCCTCGAGGGAGCGCCTCAGGAAGCCCGAGCGCGAGACCGGGTACCCCAGGGCCTCCAGGATCCCCCCGATGGCCTCGGAACGCTCTCCGCTGTGGTCGCAGAAGAGGATCGGCGCTCTCTGGGTCATGGGGTGTCGAGCCGTGGTGCAGGAGCGGGAAACCGTGCCGACGGTCTCGAGAGGACGCCACGGGGTCGTGACCGATCCTCCAGCCCCGCGAGAAGTATGATAGGAAGTCGCACTCGGCGCCTTCGGACGGGCGCTTTTTTCGTGCGCGGACCCCAGGCTCGAGCCGAGACGGGCGCGATTGACACGACCTCCTCGAGCCCTAGAATCTTCGCTCCTGTTGCCGGGAACGCCCGATCCCGGCTTCGAGCCGCCCGCAGACCGATTCTCCGAGCTACCGGAGGAGCCGGGTCCTGCGTTTATTTTCGGGGCAGGTCAGAGAACCAGCGAGAGCCGTTCGCCGGGGCCAACCGGACCAGAGTGGTCCGTCGGACCCCCTTCCCACATGGAAACCCTCAACGTCAATTCCCTGCTCGAAGCAGGGGTTCACTTCGGATGTCGCGTGTCGCGATGGAATCCGAAGATGGCGCCGTACATCCACGGACGGCGCTCCACGATCCACATCATCGACCTGCGCCAGACGTTGCGCGGGATGCTGCGGGCCCAAAACTTCCTCTACCACCTCGCCGCCGAGGGTTCACAGATCCTCTGGGTCGGCACCAAGCGCCAGGTCAAGGGCGTCATCCGCGAAGCCGGTGAGCGAACGGGGATGCCCGTCGTGACCGAGCGCTGGATCGGCGGAACGCTGACCAACTTCTCGGTGATCCGAAGCCGGCTGCGTCGGCTCCTGGAGCTCGAGTCGATGGAGGAAGACGGCGCGATCGCGCAGTACTCCAAGAAGATGATCGCGACCCTTCGGCGCGAGCAGCGCAAGATCCACCGCAACCTGTCGGGTATCCGCGACATGACCGGGATCCCCGGTGCGATGGTCGTGGTCGACCCGGCGCGCGAGTCCAACGCCGTGCGCGAGGCGCGCAAGCTCGGAGTCGCGGTGATCGGCCTGTGCGACACCGACTGCAACCCGAGCGAAGTCGACATCGTCATTCCCGGGAACGACGACGCGCTCAAGTCCGTGCGGCTCCTGATCGAGGCGCTGTCGAGCTCCGTCGAAGAGGGCGGTGCCAACCACCGTGAGCGTCTGGAAGTCACGGAAGCGGCTCGGCGTGCCGACGACACCCCCGACGCTCCCCGTACCCCGGGCGACGAGCCGCGCCCCACGCGCTCGCGCAAGCTGCCCCGCCCCCGTGCTGCCGCATCGGCCGAGGGCACCGCGGAAGAGGCCCCCAAGCCCGACTCCGGCAAGAAGGAGGAGAGCGCGGGCGACGACCCCTCTCCTGCCGCGGGCGAGATGTCCGCGGAAGAGCCGAAACCGGCTGCGACTCCGACCGACGGCGGCGCATCCTAGTCCGCACGGCCTGACGTCTTTCTGCTCGGGCGCTCTCTGCGCCCCGGGCCGCCATTCACGAGAAGAGCCATGGAAATCACTGCAGCGATGGTGCGCGAGCTCCGCGAGAAGAGCGGGGCGGGAATGATGGACTGCAAGAAGGCGCTGGCCGAGACCGGCGGCGACCTGGAGCAGGCCTTCGACCACCTGCGCAAGGCGGGCCTCAAGTCGGCCGAGAAGAAGGCCTCGCGCGAGATGGAAGAGGGGCGCGTCCACTCCGAGACGACCGGCTCGCTCGGCGCGATGGTGGAGGTCACCTGTGAGACGGACTTCGTGGCGCGCACGCCCGATTTCGACACGTTCGTCGCCGACCTGGTCGGTCATGCGATGGAGCATCGCCCGGCCGACGCCGGCGAGCTCCTGTCGCAGACGTGGAAGGGCGGCGGGACCGTCCAGGACAGCATCAAGCAGGTCGTCGGCAAGCTGGGCGAGAACATCTCCGTGTCGCGCGTCGTGACCTACGAGAACACGGCCGGCCGCGTCGCCTCCTACATCCACCACAACGACAAGGTCGGCGTCCTGGTGTCGGTGGCGACCGACAAGGGCGAGGAGGCGGAGGCGATCCTCAAGGACCTCTGCTTCCACATCGCGTTCCACAACCCGGAGTGCCTCGCACGCGAGGAGCTGGACGCGAACCTCATCGAGCGCGAGAAGGGCATCTTCCAGGCCGAGGTCGCGGACAAGCCCGAGAACATCCGGGAGAAGATCGTCGCCGGCAAGCTGGAGAAGTTCTACGCCGAGCGCGTCCTGCCCGAGCAGCGCTGGGTTCGGGACGACAAGCTGACCGTCCAGAAGGCCCTCGAGCAGGCGCTGGGTTCCGGCACCCGGATCGAGGCCTTCTCGCGCTTCGGGATCGAATAGTCTCGGCCCCCGCTCGCGGATACCATGGCCGCCCCATGGCCTACGAGCGAATCCTCCTCAAGCTCTCCGGAGAGGCGCTGGGCAATCCGGAGACGGGGCACGGGATCGAGCCCGATTCCGTCAACGTCGTCGCCCGCCAGGTCGTGGCCGTCGCCAAGAGCGGCGTGAAGACGGCCGTGGTCGTGGGGGGCGGCAACATCCTGCGCGGCGCGGAGTTCAGCCAAATCGGCGCCAACCGGGCCAGCGCCGACACGATGGGGATGCTCGGCACGCTCATCAACGCGCTCGCGCTGGCGGACGCCGTCGAGCGCTTGGGCGCCGCCGCGCGCGTCCTGTCGGCACTGGACGTGCGAACCGTCGCCGAGCCGTTCGTCCGCCGCCGCGCGCTGGCGCACCTCGACAACGACCACGTCGTGATCCTGGCTGCGGGAACGGGCAACCCGTTCTTCACGACCGACACGGCCGCCGCCCTGCGCGCCACGGAGCTCGGCTGCGAGGTCCTGCTCAAGGCGACCAAGGTCGACGGGGTCTACACGAGCGACCCGAAGGTCGATCCCTCCGCGGAGAGGTTGCCCAAGCTCACGTACATGGAGGTCCTGCAGCGCGGTCTCGCCGTCATGGACGGCACGGCGATCGCGCTGTGCATGGAGAACCGCCTGCCGGTGGTGGTGTTCGACCTCTTTCAGGAGGGGAACATCGAACGTGTCGTCCGGGGTGAAGACCTCGGTACAACGATCAGGAGCGAGCCATGAGCTACGAGACCGTCGTCAGCGAGACCGAGGACAAGTTCGAGAAGGCCCTGACGCACCTGCAGCAGCAACTGCGCGGAATCAGGACCGGGCGCGCTTCTTCGGCGCTGGTCGACAACATCAAGGTCGACTACTACGGCACCCCGACGCCCGTCAGTCAGATGGCCTCCGTGTCGGTCCCGGAGCCGCGCCAGATCATCATCAAGCCCTTCGACCCGTCGATCATGAAGGAGCTCAACAAGGCGCTCCAGAAGTCGGACCTGGGTGTCACCCCGCAGGACGACGGGAAGGTCGTCCGCCTGAATCTCCCCGCGCTCTCGGGCGAGCAGAGAAACAAGTACGTCGGGAAGGTGAAGGAAATCTGCGAGGAGACGCGCGTCGCCATGCGGAACAGCCGGCGCGATCTCAACAAGCAGGCCGACGCGATGACGAAGGACGGCGAGATCACGCAGGACGACAACAAGAAGCTCCACGAGGAGATCCAGGAGTCCCTGAAGACCTACGAGGCGAAGGTCGACCAGGTGATGGAGAAGAAGATCGAGGAAATCCAGGAAGGCTGAGCCTGCCGGGTCTCCTCTCGACGTTCTGGGGCACCGCTCGCCGATCCATCCCCCCCCTGGCCCGCCGCGCCGCACCGGCGCCCGTGCCCCCTGGCGATCCCCCGGTCTGTCCGGGAATCGACTATCCTCGGCCCTTGCCCCGCCTCCGCCGCGATCGACAGGA
>JAJDET010000154.1 GCA_029259655.1 Planctomycetota bacterium | reverse complement strand
TCGAGAGGAAGTGCGTGCACGCGACGAGCGCCGTCTGGATCTCTTCCATGTGATAGGGCATCTCGCCGAACCAGACCACGTCCGGACGAAGGGGTTCGTGCCCGCACCCTGAGCACGGCAGGAACGCGTCCGGTTCGAAGCGCTCCGCGTCGCGAGCGGCCTCCCCGCAGACCTCGCAGCGGAGCATCAGGAGCTCCCCGTGCATGTGCACCGGCGACGATCCCGCGCGCTCGTGGAGGTCGTCCACGTTCTGTGTCACGAGTGAGAAGTCGTGCCCGGCGGCGGTGAGAGCGCGCTCCAGCCGGTGGAGCGCGAGGTGGGCGGGGTTCGGCTCGACCTCCGACAGGGACCTGCGCCGGAGCTGGTAGAAGCGCCAGACGAGCTCGGGGTCGCGGGCCCAGGCTTCGGGGGTGGCGACCTCCTGGACGCTGTGCCCCTCCCAGAGCCCTCCGGCCCCTCGAAACGTGGCGAGCCCGCTGTCGGCGGAGATCCCGGCCCCGGTCAGGACGACGACGGAGAGCGCACGCTCCATGCGGAGCATGGTATCGGGGGGGCCGGCTCAACCTCTCCCGGGCGTCGATCCGAAAGGGGGAAGGATGTTCTGCCACCAGTGCGGGAGCAGGGAGCGCGACGGCGGACGGTTCTGCGACCTCTGCGGGGCGGCGCTGTCGAGCGCGCCCGGTGCAGGGTCGGCGCCCAGCTCGCTCGTCGGCGAGGAGCCCGCGCTCGTCCTGCGTCCGCGCTTCGTCGCGTCGACGGCGATCGTGCGGAGCCTGCCCCTGGCGCTGTTCTTCGCGCTCTGGGGTGGGGGCTTCTTCGGCGGTTTCTGCACGTTCGTCGTGCAGGCGATCGGCGCGGACGTCCCGCCGTGGTCGCCGTTCTTGATCTGCGGCTCGTTGGCCCTGGTCGGGATCCCACTCGTCTACTTCCAGTTCCTGAAGCGCTCGTACGCGCGGACGGAGTACCGCTTCTTCCCGCACAAGCTGGAGTACTTCGAGGGCTTCTTCGGCGTCGAGGAGAAGTCGCTGTCGCTCTCCGCCGTGCGCGAAGTCCACCTGAAAAAGGGTGTGCTCCAAGAGCGGCACGGAATCGGCACGGTCGTGCTCGCGACCTCCTCCGAGACCGACGCCCGCCGCGGCGGCCTCCGCCTGGTGGACGTCGAGGACCCCGACCGCGTCTACGCCGCGGTAAAGGAGCTCCTCGACCGCTGCGCCCGCCCCGCCCACCGCCTGGCCGCCTGAGCACGCACCAAGCCCTGCCCGCCCCCGAACGGGGCCGAAGGCCCCCCGGCGCGGAGTCGCGCCGTGCCGCCCGCAGGGCATCCTCGGCGCGCGCCGATGCGCGCCGAGTCAACACGGTCTCGGCGCACCGAGCAATCACTCGCGGAGCATGAGCTCCCAGTGGCGCAGGAAGCCCCAGCGCTCGCCCATCGAGATCAGGGCGTCGTCGTTGTGTCCGGCCCGAGCCGCGAGCGCGCCGTGTCCTCGCCCGGCGAGAATGTTGCGCGCGTCCTCGACCAGTGAGCGTGCGATGCCGCGGCGGCGCAGGTCGTCCTCGACGTGCAGGATCACGATGATCGGGACGATCTCCGCCGTCAGCGGATCCTCGAGGGGCGCCGTCAGGCAGACCCCGTGGACGCCGTCCTCGCTCTCGGCGACGAGCAGGAGCGTCGTGGAGTGCTCGAAGTGGCGCTCGAGGAGCCGCCGGCTGACGGCCGGCGGCAGCGGAACGTCGCGGAACTCCGCCATGACCTCCCGGGCGTAGCCGTCGAGGCGCGGTGTGAAGGTCAGAGCCTCCTCGAGGCTCTCCACGGGTCGAATGCTCACGTCCATGGCCATCGCGGGCGAGATTCTACTCGGTTGCGACGGGCTGCGCGTGAAACGGTTCACCCGCGAAGAAGCGCCGCGCCGTCCCGAACGGACTCCGCGACCAGGCCAGGGCGTCCTCGAGCACGGCGTAGGCGCAGGGCACGACGATCAGGATGAGCACGGTGGCGAAGCCGAGGCCGAAGAAGATGCTGATCGCCATGGGCTGCAGGAAGCGCGCCTGGCCGGTGGCGAAGAAGGTCAGGGGCGAGAGCCCCACCATGGTCGTGATCGAGGTCAGGACGATCGGCCGGAAGCGCTGGCGTCCGGCCTCGAGCAGCGCGGGCACGAGCGGCTCTCCATCTGCGCGCATCGAGTTGACGCGATCGACGAGGATCAACGAGTCGTTCACGACGATCCCGCCCAGCGCGAGGATCCCCATCAGCGACATCATCGAGATCGCGCGGTCGAGGAGGATGTGCCCCAGCACGGCACCGATGCCCGCCATCGGGATCGCGTACATGATCACGAAGGGCTGCGAGAGACTCCGGAACAGGGCCCCGAGGATCACGAAGATCGAGACCGCGGCGATCGTCAAGGAGAGCTTGAGGCCGGCCAGGCTCTCGACCGTGTCCTTGTAGTCGCCCTTGAAATCGACCGTGTATCCCGGGCGCTCGTTCGGCAGTCCCGCGTAGGTCTCGCGCAGGGCCTCGGTGATCCGCGCCGCGTTCCCTTCCTTCTTGTTCACGTCGGCGGTCACACGGACGGCGCGCTCGCCGTCGTCCCGCGAGATGACCGCCAGGCTGGGGTGCTCCCGGAGCTCGGCGATGGAGGAGAGCGGGACGCGAGCCTCGTTTCGGTTCGCGGCCCCCGCGCCCGGCGCGTTCCCCATGGCTCGGGCAGCCGGCGGCCGGAAGCGCAGCCGCGAGAGGACCGCGCGCTCGTCGCGCACCGACTCCGGCAGCTTGACGACGACCTCGACGTCGTCGCGGCCGCGGCGGATGCTCGCGAACCGCATTCCCTCGAAGGACGCTCGCAGCTCGAGCCCCAGTCCGACCTCGGTGAACCCGAGGGTGCGCCCCTCCTCGGTCAGGAGGATCTCGATCTCGCGCTTCCCGAACTCCGCGTCGTCGCGCACGTCGCGCACTCCGGCGAAGGTCGAGAGCTTCGCCTTGACGTCCGCCGCGAGCTCGCGCAGGACCGCGGGATCGGGTCCCCGCACCGACAGGTCGATCGCCCTGCCCGTCGGCCCGGCCTGGGGCTGGTCGATGTCGACGCTGACGATACCCGGCGACGGATCGCGGAAGGCCTGGCGGAGCTCCTCGACGATCTCTCCGGTCGGGCGGCGGGGCTCGGAGCCCTCGCGCAGCTCGATCCAGATCTGCGCCAGGTTCTGGCGCAACTCGTAGCGCGACGCGTCCTGCGCCATGATCCCGACCAGCAGGTTGACGCTCTCCACCTCGCTGTCGGGGAGCTCCAGGATCCTGTCCTGGATGGGGATCGCGAGCCGCTCGGTCTCGTCGAGCGAGCTCTCCGGCACGGCGCGGATGTTGACGTAGAACACCTTCGACTCGAAGTCGTCGAAGAGGTTGAACGGCATCTGGATCGTGGCATACCCGAGGAACAGCAAGGCCGTGGTCGAGGCCAGCGCGAGCGTCACGTAGCGCCACCGCACGGCGAGCGCGAGGACGCGCGAGTAGGCCGCGCGCAGGGGCTCGTACCAGCGCCGACCCGCGTCCTCGCGCATGGCCGCCACCGTGCGCTTGCCGCTCCAGTGCGCGAGGTGAGCCGGCAGGACGCACAACGCCTCCCACAGCGACGTGATCAGACAGAACGTCACGATCAGGGGCAGCGGCCGCATGAACTGGCCGATCGTCCCCCCCATCAGGAGGATCGGGAGGAACGCCGCCATGGTGGTCAGGATCGTGGCCACGACGGGCTTGCCGACCTGGGCCGTCCCGATCACGGCCGCCTCCTCCGGGGAGTGGCCCTCTTCCATCAACCGGTAGCCGTTCTCGCTCACGACGATCGCGTCGTCGACGATCATCCCGAGCACGATGATCAGCGCGAACATGGTGATCATGTTCATCGTGATCCCGAAGAGGCTCGCGAGGAGCAGGCCTCCGAGGAACGAGATCGGGATCCCGAGCGCGGTCATCGACGCGACGCGCAGGTTCAGGAACAGGACGAGCGAGACGAGCACCAGGATCCCGCCCAGGGTCCCCGACTCCGTCATCACCCGCAGGCGGTTCTTGACGTAGACCGAGAGGTCGGAGTTCGTCCCGAGCGAGACGCCCGCCGGCATGCGCTCGCGCTCCTGGGCGACGTACTCCTGGATCGCGTCGGCCATGTCGATCGTGTCGCCGCGCGCGTTCTTGTTGACCTGCAGGTGGATCGAGGGTTCGCCGTTGAAGCGCGCCCGCGAGTACTGCCGCTCGAAGGTGTCGAACACGCGCGCGACCTGGGAGAGCCGCACGACGCTCCCGTCGGGCCGCGCCAGGACCGGCATGTCCAGGATGTCGTCGGCCTCGAGCACCTCGGACTCGACGCGCATCAGGTAGTCCCCCGATTCGGTCGAGAGGCTGCCGAGCGGGGTGCTCCGCACCCTTCCCTCCACAGCCGCGCCCACGTCGGCCAGCGCCAGGCCGTAGCGCTCGAGCGCGAGCGGGTCCACCTCGACCCACACGCGCGGTTCGCGGACGCCGGTCACCTGGACGCTCGACACGCCGTCCATCTGCTCGAGCGCCCGCTCCTGGTCGCGCGCGATGTCGCGCATGACCACCTCGGAGGCGTTCCCGTAGACGAAGACCGCGATGACCGGGAACTCGGCGCGGATCTCGCGCACGAAGGGCTCCTCGGCTTCCACGGGCAGGTCGAGGTCGCCGGACTGGACGCGCGAGCGGACCTCCTCGAGGAAGCGCTGCGTGTCGGCCCTCGACTCGATCTTGAGCGTCACGATCGAGAGGCTCTCCTGCGACTGGGAGAACATCTCGCGCAGGTCGTCGATCCCCTCGAGCTGCTCCTCGATCGGGAGGGTCACGAGGCGCTCGACGTCTTCGGGGCTCGCACCCGGATAGGGCGTCGTGACGACGACCTGGTCCATCGAGAACTCGGGGAAGACCTCGCGCGGCATCCCGAGGTAAGCCACCACGCCGCCCGCGATCACGGCCATGACGGACAGGTTCACCCCGATCGAGTTCTTGACCGAGAAGCGCGCGATTGCGCGGATCACCGCTCGTTCTCCGCCTCTTCCCAGCGGATGGTCACACCGTCCCGGACGCGGTCCAGGGGACCGGTCACCAGGAGCTCGCCCTCCACGAGGCCGGATTCGACCGCGAACCCCTCGCCGATCGCGTCGCCCAGCTCGAGCTCGCGCAGCACGCTCCGCGACAGGCCCTCGTGCACGACGAAGCCCTTCGCGCGTCCGCCCTCCCAGACGATGTGGCGACGGTCGACCCACAGGACGTCCCGGCGAATCCCGGCGTCGATGCGTGCGTGCGCGAACAGTCCGGCGAGGAGCCCTTGCGTGAGGTCCTCGGTCTCGGTCGCCAGCACGTTCTCGACCTCCACCTCGACCCTGGCGTTGCGCGTGATCGGATCCGTGGCGGGATCGATCGCGCGCACGCGGCCGCGAGCCGTGAGCCCCGGTCGCGAGGGCAGCGTCACGACGGCCGGCATCCCCTCGGAGAGCTGTCCGAGCTCATCCTCGTGCACGCTCGCGGAGAGGTGCAGCGAGGCGAGGTCGAGGAGCTCCGCGATCGGGACTCCGGCGGCGAGGAAGGACCCCGGGGACGGCGCGCGCCCGGACAGGCGCCCCGAGAAGGGCGCGACGAGCTCGGTCCTTCGCAGCACCTCGGCGGCGAGCTCGACCGCCGTCTCGGCCTCGTCCCCGCGCGACCGCGCAGCGCCTTCGTTGGCCTCCGCGGTCTGGCGGCGGGCGCGCGCCGCCTCCAGTGCCACCTCGGCGTCCACGACGAGCGTGCGGGCGCGATCGACCTGGCTCTCGCTGACGCGTTCGCGACCCAGGAGCTGCTGCAGGCGCTCGTGCTCGCGGACCGCGATCGCGAGGCTCTCTCCGGCCCAGTCCAGGACGTCCGCGGCGAGGACGTGCTCGCGCTGAGCTGCCGTGAGTGCGAACGAGGCCGCTTCACTCCCGGAGCGTGCGCGCTCGAGCTCGAGCTCGCGAACACGGGCGTCGAGTCGCAGGAGCACGTCTCCCGCGCGGACGAAGGCCCCGGGACGCCACGTGGGGAGCACCCACTCGATGCGTCCCGATTGCTCCGGAGCGAGCAGCGCGGTGCGCCGCGCCAGCAGCGATCCGAAGGCGCTCACCTCGATCGGGAAGTCCCGGCGCTCGACGCGCTGCGCATCGACGAGCAGCACGCCCACCTCACGCGGCGGAGCGGGCGGCGCGTCCGGCCGCCGCGCCACGACGAAGTACCAGAGCGGAATCCCGACCCCCGCGATGACGAGGACGCTGATCGTGCTCTGGAGGGTGCGGTTCATGGGAGGCGCGGCAGATTCTCCCGTCTGCTATGGACTCCCCGACCCGAACCGTCAAGGAAGCGGGCGCCCCCATCTCCCCCCCCGGGCCATGCCGCCCCCAGGCAACCGCGGCGCGCGCGGATGGGCGCCGAGGCCCTGATGTCATTGGGAGCTCTGCGTCCGTAGCGGG
>JAJDET010000153.1 GCA_029259655.1 Planctomycetota bacterium | reverse complement strand
GACGAGGACACGACGAACCTCCCCTACGAGCTCCAGGCTGCGCTCGACACGATCAGCCGTCGCAAGAAGGCTCGCCGGAACGACGACGCGATCTGCCTCGTGCTGCGCAACGCCCCGGAGGGGCGAATCCGTCCCTACTCGGACTTCACGCGGCCGCGGCGCCTCGCCGAGGAACGCGGGCGCATCCACGGCGGTCGGGCGGTGGCGCGCATCACGCGGCGCGGGGATCCCACGTCGGTGCGCTTCGCGCGCGGGTTCGAGCCGGACTTCGGGCGCGGTGTCGTCGAGATCGCTCCGTCGGGAAGCCGCCTCTACGGCGGCGCGATCGACAAGTACCGCATCCGCTCGAAGAACGGCCAGGTCCAGTACATGTTCGTGGCCTCGCCGACGCACGTGTGGATCAACCCCCCCCAGACCTTCACGACCGAGCTCACGACCTACGGGCTGCGCGCGCTGCACGTCCTCGCGGACGACGAGATCTTCGTCCCCGGCTACGAGTACCACTACTTCGACGACGACGTGGATCCGCCCGAGCTGTGCTCGCAGATCCCCGAAGGCTACGCCGGTGAGCCGAGCCCGAACGACTCCGGGCGCGCGGACGCGTCTCCCTGGATCGAGAAGATGCCCGTGATCCGCGAGTTTCGCCGCAAGGTCGTCGGGCCGAAGAGAGCTCACTGATGTCGAAGCACGACGTCCTCGTGATCGGTTCGGGCGTCAGCGGGGCTTGCTTCGCGTACCACGCCGCGCGCTCCGGCCGAAGCGTGCTCGTCGTCGAGAAGGAAGCGCGCGTCGGCGGTTCTTTGCACTCGGAGCGCACGGGGAGCGGCTTCTGGTACGAGCTCGGCGCACACACCTGCTACAACTCCTACGGCGCGTTCCTGGAGGTGCTCGAGGGCTGCGGCCTGCTCCCGGACCTCCTGGCGCGCGGCAAGCCGGTCCTGCGCTTCCTCGAAGGCGACGAGGTCGTCCCCGGGAAGAACCTCTTCCTGCTCCTGAAGCTCTTCGGGAAGCTCGAGCTCCTGGGCTCGGTCCCGCGCTGGTTCGGAGCCTCGAAGGAAGGCGAGACGGTCCGCTCGTTCTACTCGCGTTTCGTCGGCAAGCAGAACTACGAGCGGGTCCTCGGCCCGATGCTGTCGGCCGTCCCGTCGCAGACTGCCGACGAGTTCCCGGCCGACATGCTGTTCAAGAAGCGCGAGCGGCGCGAGGACGTGCGGCGGAGCTTCACGCTCCCCGGCGGTCTCCAGTCCGCCGTGGAAGCCGTGCTGCGCCGGCCCGGGATCGAGACGCGATCGGGATCCGGCGTCGCGGAGCTCGCGCGCGTAAACGGAGGCTTCGCGGCGACGCTGGAGGACGGCTCGTCGGTCGAGACGAGCGCAGTGGCGCTGGCCGTGCCGCCGGGCGCCGCGGCGAAGCTCCTGGCCGGAGTCGCGCCCGAGGCCGCGAGGCACGCGGCCGGCGTCCGCGAGGTGCGCGTCGACAGTCTCGGGTGCGCCGTGCGCGCCGAGAAGACGGACGTCCCCTACTCCACCTTCCTGATTCCGCTCCGCGACGTGTTCCACTCGGTCGTGACGCGGGACGTCGTGAGCGACGCCGACTGGCGAGGCTTCGCGTTCCACTTCCGACCCGGCATGTCGCGCGACGAACGCCTCCGACGCGCAACCGAGGTCCTGGGCGTGGGCGCCGGCGACCTGGAGGCGGTGGCCGAGCGGACGTCGACGCTGCCGTCCCCGGTGCTGGGCCATGCGGACGTCGTCGCCTCGCTCGACCGGGCCCTCGCGAGCGAGAAGGTCGCGCTGACCGGTAACTGGTTCACGGGATTGTCGATCGAGGACTGCGCGCAGCGCTCGCGGGACGAGTGGCGCCGGGTCGAGAAGCTCTGAGTCGGGCGAACGCCGGAGAGACGTGCTCGCGGAACGCGCCGTCATCGTGCGTGACCAATCGGATCGCGAGCTCCTCGAGCTCCGCGAGACGCATCGAGTCCCGCGGCCCCAGGACCATCACCGCGGTGGCGAGCGCGTCCGCCCGCATCGCCGTCGAAGCGACCACGGTCGCGGAGACGACCGCGGATTCGATCGGAGAGCCCGTGCGCGGATCGAGCACGTGCGTGTAGCGCCGCCCGTCCGCCTCGACATGACGACGATAGTCGCCCGACGTCGCGACACCGCGGCCGTCGATCGCGAGCACGCGGCCGGTCTCCGGTGCGCCGGGAACAGCTTCGATCGCGACCCGCCAGGGCTCTCCGTCGGCGCTCCGTCCGCGCGCGAACACCTCACCTCCGACCTCGATCAGGTAGCGTTCCAAACCCTGCTCGTCGAGCCACCGCGCAACGGCGTCGACGGCGAAGCCCTTGGCCAGGGCCGAGAGATCGAGCTCGAGGTCGGAGCGGACCTTCAGCAAGACCGGCGGAGGGCCGTCCACCAGGAGGTGTGCGAGACCGACACGCGCCCGGGCTTCCTCCACCTCGCGCGGTGCGGGAGCTTCCGCGCGCGGACCCGACGGACCGAAGCCCCACAGCTCGACCAGCGGTCCGACCGTCGGGTCGAACGCGCCGCCCGTGAGGCGACCGATTTGCAGGGCCGCCACGACGACCGCGAGCGTGTCCTCCGAGACCGGGAACGGCTCCGTCGACCGGCTCGCGTTGAAGCGCGAGAGCTCCGAGCTCGGATCCCAGGTGGACATCCGCTCGTCGACGGAGCGCAGGACGCGCTCGACCCCGGCGCGCAGGAACGCGGGCTCGAGGTCCGTCCCGACGACCTCGACGCCGAAGGTGGTCCCCATCGTCGCGCCGACGAGGCGCGTGGCACCGGCGGTCTCGACGGACGCGCCGGTGCCGGCGCACGCGGCCAGCAGGAGGAAGGAGACCGCGGCCCTGAGGGCCAACGCGCTCAGAGGCGCGTCAGCGTCATCACGTTCTCGTGGTCCTTCACGCCGCCCTTCAGCGCGGCCCAGTGCTGCTCGATGTGATTCTCGTCGATCACGACCAGCGTCATCTCGCCCATGTAGACCTCGTCCGCGGACTTGAGGTCGCTCACGCCGGCCGTCTCGAACACGATGTGGTTCCCGTCGAGCACCTTCGCGCGCATGTGCGGCTGGTTCCCGCCGGCGCAGTAGTGCGTCATCAGGAGCGCGTTCCCGTCGAGCGTGTACATGTTCGTCATCTCGTGGTCCGAGCCCGGGAACATGACCTCGCGCACCGCAGAGCCGCCGGAGCTGACGTGGAACTCGACCACGGAGGGCTCCCCCTCCGGACCGTCCGTCTGCCAGGCTCCTTCGAGCCCGCGAACGACACCGAGCAGTGCTTCCCTCTGTACGGGATCGGCATCGACGACGGCGGGACCGGCCTGACAGCCGAGGGCGAGCGAGAGGGGAACGAGCGAGAGAAGGGCGCGACGCATGGGAGCCTCCTTTGTCGAGTCGTGGAGCGAACGCGGTGACATCCTAACGCGCGGCGGACGGCCAGAGACCGGCCCGGCCCGCTAGAGGACCCTGACCCACTTCGAGACCGAGGGCACGCCGTCGCCGGTGACCAGGAAGAGCATGTAGAAGCCCGGGGGCGCCCAGCCCGTCGACTCGGGGCCGAGGAAGTGGACGCTGGTCTCGGTCACGTGGCGGACCGGAAGCGCGACGTAGCGCTGGCTGTAGTCGGTGTGGTGCGTGACCGAGCCGGGGGCCATGAGCACGACCTGCTCCACGGCTGCGCCGGCCATCTTCTCGAACTCCACGGTGTAGAGCGCCGAAGTCCGGCCGGAGTACTCGAGCAGGGTCGGCGCCGAGACGATCTCCGGGCGCGGAAGACCGGACGTGAGATAGGGAGGCGAGAAGACCTCGTAGTCGAACTTCGACGTGTCCCCGCCCGCGGAGACGACCTTCCCATCGGGCAGGAGCAGGGCGGTCGAGTGATACGTGCGGTCGGAGCGCTGCGGCGCCAGATCGCGCCAGCTGTTGTCCTTGAAGAGCTCCGGGACACGTGCGGCCGCGCCTCGCCCGTCGAAGAGCGTGTTGCTCCGTCCGCCGATGACGAGCACGCTGCCGTCCGGGAGCAAGGTCCCGTTCGCGTGCTGCCGCTTGCGCTTCATCGGCGGCATGGGTGTCCAGTCCCAGGCGGGCGCGCTGGACTCGCCGGCGTTGCAGACCTCCACGTCCTCGAGGACTCCCTGTGAGGTCAGACCGATGAAGGCCTCGCCGCCGATCAGCATCACGCGGTCCTGGACACTGCCGGGGACGTTGGGGAGCAGCACCGACGTCACGTAGTTCTTGTAGTCGAACTGGGAGGCGTCGGTGAACGTCCAGGATCCCGGGGCGGCGGCGTGGTCCAGCTTCGCGGCGAAGGACCACATGCCGGAGCAGAACTGCTCACCCGAGAAGAGCTGGTGGACGCGGGGATAGATGGAGAACGCGGCGGGCCCGGGGAACTGCTGGGAGGGACCGTTCATCTGCCAGGACCCGGAGAGGCCGCCGGTATCGAGCGTGAACACCTCGTAAGTCGGCTTGGGACCCGTGACGAACATCTGCCCGTTCGCGAGCAGCGTGACCGTGGGATACCAGCGGTTCGCCTGGAGGTCCGGCAGTCGGATCCAGGTCCCCATCGCCCCCGAGCTCGGGTCGTAGACGTAGGTGAGCTTGTTGCCGTGGAAGTGACCCTGGTGGTCGGCGCCGTCGCCGTTGTCGCCATCGCCATCACCGTCGGGGTCGAGCCCGCCCGGATACACGGACGTCCCGCCCGCCACGAACAGGTTGCCGTCGCCGGTCCACGCGTGACCCGCGCAGAACAGGTCGCCATAGCCCGTCGGCAAGAGGAGCTCGCCGTTCGTGTAGACACCGTTGCCTGTCTGTGAGACGTCGACGATCGCCCAGCGTTGCTTCCACTCCGGAGTGGCCTGGGTGTGCCCCGCGTCCCAGACGAGCAGCTTGCCCCGGTGCGGCCCCTTGGGGATGAGCGACAGGTGCACCGAGTTGAACTTGTCGGGTTCCGGATCGAACCCGTTCAGGTCGTGCATCAACGGCGGGTCCCAGCGACCCGCATCGTCGAACTCGATCGGCGCCGTGGTCGGGGGCGCGAACGGGCCGCCGGGCGTCGGTCGAACCTGTCCCCAGGCCGGACCCGCGAGAACCAACAGAAGGGAGAGGAAGAGGGAGATTCTCATGCTGTGAGACGATGCAGGACTTCCGGGAACGAGCAAGTAGAGGATAACCGGAAGCCGCCGATCTCGGGACACCGCGCATCGTCGCTCGGTACGAGGCTCGTCCGGGTGATCCTGTTCGCAGAAGTCCGTAGCAGCGGGGAACCGAACCCGTGCGAGAGCCGTCGCTCAGTCGTCGGACCCGCCGCCGGCCAGCCGCGCCAGCTCGCGTATGCACTCGGCGATCCGCTGCTGCGCTCGCGGGTGCTGATCGACGAACAGGACGCCCTCGTCGATCATCGCGCGGTGGTCGGGGTTCTGGTCCCAGGATGCGGGGTCGACGGCGATAACGAGCTCCATCAGGTGAGCCTCTTCGAGGACCTCGCCCGGCGCGATCGAGCGCGCGAGCTCGGGCAGCGTTTCGCGGAGATCCTCGGCGCGCAGGCCTGGCGGAGCCAGCGCGCGTCGCACGTCGTGGATCGCGAGCACGTCGGAGCCGAAATCGCCGCAGGTCGAGAGCCGGAGGATCCCGCGCTCGACGTGCCAGCTCATCTCCGGCCGCGACTCCTCGAGCGCGTCGAGAACCTCTGCGACCGATCCCTCCGGAAGGTCCCCCGGCAGGAAACGCGTCTCGAGCTCACGAGCTAGCGCGCGGGAGACGTACACGTTCGCGTCGAGCACGTGCCGCAGGTGCTCGGCGAGCCCCTCGACCTCCTCGACCGGACCCGTCGGCGCGAAGGGCGTCGCTCCGGTGCGCGCGAAGAGCTCCGCATCCGCATCTCCCGGATGACGCAGGTGCGACCCTCCGGGGACGCCGCTCTCGGGGTCCGGGACGAAGAAGTGCCGCAGCATGTCCAGCAGCTCCTGAAGCCGGTCGTGGACGCGGACCGTGTCGACGACGTCGATCGCGTGTTCGGCGAAGACGAACCCGTCCGGATCGGGGTTGTCGCACAGGACCGACGGCTGCAGCACCATCGCGAGCGTTCCTCTCGCGGGAGGCGCGAAGATCGGGTGGTAGTCGACGCCCGCCCGGAAGTAGTCGTCCGGGTCCACGAGGAAGTCCGCGATCGAGTGGGAGAAGGCGACGAGGTGCCAGTCCGCCTGCTCCACCTCCGCGACGCGGACGCGACCGTCGCGCGCGTACCAGACGACGTCGCGACCCGTTTCGGACACGAGGAGGTCGAGCAGGTCGGTGAGCGCGAGCGGTCGGTCGAACACGAAGTGGAAGGGGCTCCCCCCGATCGCGGCGCGTTCCTGCAGAGACGCATCGACCTCGAACAAGAACCCCGTCGCGGCCGCGATGGCATCGACCACAGCACCGAGGCTCGGGGCGTGGGCGTGGAATCCGAGCAGGCGGTACGCGGCAACCGCGGCCGTGACCCGCGCGTCGCCGGGCGGCACGTGCTCCGCGGCGTCGAACCGCACGGCGCTCGAGCGGGCGCGTGCGACGGCGTCCCAGTAGGAATCCGGCTCGGCATCTGGAAGAACCGCGGGCGCAACATCCGTTGAGCGCTCCGGGTCGACGGTTTCCGCCCGATTCGATGCGGTGGAAGAGGCCGCGGTGCTCGCCACTGCACTTCGACCGGCCGCCTGCGGCTCGACTCCGCGCGCGGCGGTCACTTGCGGCTCGTTCTCCGACTCCGGGCGCGGCTGGTCTCCGCCCACCGGTGCGAGGAGCGCCGGCGACGCGACGCGCGTCTCCGAACCGGACGCCTCGCCGGTCAAGGCGCGTGCACCGACGAGCACGAGGACTCCAAGACCGACCGCGACCGCGACCAACGGCAGGTGGCTCGCTGCACGCTGGAGCAGCGGCGCGACGGCCAGCGCCCACGTCTCGCGGTCTCCGAAATCCTCGTCGAGCGCGTCGCGGAGCTTCGCGAGCGCGCGTTTGAGCCGCGTGCGCACGCCCTCCACCGAAAGGCCCAGGCGGTTCGCGATCTCCCCCGGCGTCTCGCCCCGGTAGAAGTACAGGAGCACCGTCTCGCGATACGGTTCATCGAGCGCGAGCACGGCGGCCACGACGCGCTGCTGTGTCGAGAGCGCTCGGGCCGCATCGGAGCTCGATCCCGAGACCTCTCTCTCCCTGTGCGCGCGGCGCCGTTCGGCGCGACGGCGCGAGAACGCCACTCGCCGCAGCACGCCGGCGATCCACACCCGCGACACGGCCCCCTGCTCGCGATTGCGGCGCAGCAACGCGAGCCAGGTCTCTTGCCGGAGGTCGTCCGCCTCGTTCGGGTCGGAGACGAGCGAGCGCGCCACGGCTCGAACGAAGCTCTCGTGGCTGGACAGGGCGGCCAGGGTGACGTCGGACACTCGGTTCATGGGTCGGACTCCTTGCTCCCCTACCACCGCCGATGCGGCCGGTGGTTCAGGAAATCCGGTTCTCCGACGGCGGGGGCCCACACGCGCACGGGTTACGCTTCGCGCCCTCGCGACAGGCGCCGCCCCGACCCTCGATGCTCTTCCAGACCACGGAATTCGCCGTCTTCTTCCTGGTCGTCTCGGCGGTCCACTTCGCGCTCTCGCTCGAGCGGCGCACGTGGCTGTTGCTCGCGGCGAGCTACTACTTCTACATGTCGTGGGACGCGCGCTTCGCGGTCCTGATCCTCGCCTCCACGATCATCGACTACGTCTGTTGCATCGGCATCGAGCAGAACGAGGCGCGCCGACGGCCGTACCTGGTCGCCTCGATCGCCTGCAACCTGGGGATCCTCGGCTTCTTCAAGTACTACGGCTTCTTCGTCGACTCGGCGACGGACGCCATGTCGGTGCTGGGCTTCGACGCGCACCTGCCGGCGCTCGACATCGTCCTCCCGGTCGGGATCTCCTTCTTCACGTTCCAGTCGATGTCGCACACCACCGACGTCTACCGGCGGGAGATTCGGGCGGAGCGCAGCTTCCTGCGGTTCGCGCTGTTCGTGGCCTTCTTCCCGCAGCTCGTCGCGGGTCCAATCGTGCGCGCGAGCCAGTTCCTGCCGCAGCTCCGACGGCGCTTCCGCTTCAACGCGGCCCGGCTCTACTGGGGTCTCGAGCGCATCCTCGTCGGCCTGGCGAAGAAGGTCGTCATCGCGGACAACCTGAGCCCGCTCGTCGACCTCGTGTACGCGGACCCGTCGATCTTCGACACGAAGATGCTCTGGCTGGCCACGCTCTGCTACTCGGTCCAGATCTACGCCGACTTCTCCGGCTACTCCGACATGGCCATCGGGCTCGCCCGCATCCTCGGGTTCAAGATCCCGGAGAACTTCGACATGCCGTACTGCTCGCGGACGCCGTCGGAGTTCTGGCGCCGGTGGCACATCAGCTTGTCGACGTGGCTCCGGGACTACCTCTACATCCCGCTCGGCGGCAATCGCGGCGGGCGTGTGAAGACCGAGCGGAACCTGATGCTCACGATGCTGCTCGGCGGGCTGTGGCACGGCGCGAGCTACAACTTCATCTTGTGGGGCGGCATCCACGGGTTGCTCCTCGTGATCTACCGCCCGATCGAGAGAGTCGCCGCGCGGCTGAAGGGACTCCACGGACCCGTACTGAAGCTCCTGAGCACGGCGCTCCTGTTCCTGATCGTCACGACGGCCTGGGTTCCGTTCCGCGCGCGGTCCCTGGCCGATTGCGGGACGATCCTCGAGGGCATGTACGTGGGCTGGAGCTTCGGGTTCGAGGTCGATCAGTTGACGGACGTCAGCCTCACGTTCGTGGCAGTCATCCTGGCGGTCGTGCTCGTGGCCCACGTCGTGGGGACCCGGATGAGGCCCGTGCTCGCCTTCGCGAGACGCACTCCGGTGCTCCGCAGCGTGACGCTCGCCGTTCTCGTGTTCACCGTCTTCCAGTTCCGGTTCCTGGGGCAGACGCCGTTCGTCTACTTCCAGTTCTAGCCTGCGATGTCCAGAAAGAGGTCCTACGCGCTGTCGATCGCGCTCGCCGTCGTGCCCCTCGCGATCCTCTTCGTCGCGAACCACGCGCTGTACACCTACGCGGGCATCGGGACGAAGCGAAGCCTCTACGACCTCGTCCAGTCCGACGAGGACCTGTATCGCTCCCTGATCGATGTCGACCTGGACACGGGCGTCCGCATCGATCGATCCGCCGTGCAGCGGGCGGACGGCTGGACGGGGACGCCCGGCCATGAGCGGAACCTGTTCATCATCGGAGGATCTCCCAGCAAGCGCGACATCCAGGTCCGGCACGCTCGCGCCCTTCGGGAGGAGCGCGACGTAGTCACCTACAACGTCTCGATGTTCATGACGCCGTTCCCACGCGTGTACGACCGCCTGCGCGCGCTGGTGGATCTGGTGCGGGTCGACGTCGTGGTCGTCGAGCACCACGCCTACTACGCCAACGACTTCCGCGTCTCGTTCGGCGAGTTCTGCGGGAGGGGGCAACCGTGGCCGGGAACGCTGATCGACGAGGAGCTGCGGGGGATTCGCTCGGCGCTGCGCTCCCTGGAGCCCGGGCTGGTCGACCGCGAGAAGCGGGGCCTGAAGGGCGAGATCGCCGACCTGGCCCGGGCCTTTCGCGTGGAGAGGGACCGCGTGAAGCTGGCTCTCGACGAGGCCCTCGCGGATCCCGAGCGGGACGGGGCCTACACGACCGAGGTGAAGTACGTCTCCAAGCGGGAGAGGTGGGCCGAGCGTTTCGGAGTGGCCGACATCACGGCGACCGACTCTCCGCTGCTGGAATCGTCCCGTCTCGCCACGGCCACGCTCGAGAAGATCCTCCAGCTCTGCATCGAGCGGGACATTCGTCTGATCGTCTACGTCCCGCCGCGGGCTCCCGACATCAGCCTCGCCGAGCCGGGATCGATGCCGCGCCAGGAGGCCATGGCCCGCGCGTCGCTCTCGAACCTCGAGTACATGGCCTCGCTCCACGGGTTCAAGGTCTTCGACTACGACACGTGTTTCGGCGATACGAGCCCGTTCCACGACTCGGTCCACCTCGGTCGGGCGGGCGCAGACAGGTTCAGCGCGATGTTCTTCGCGGACATCGCCGAGTTCCTCGGTGCGGAGGAGAAGGACTTCTCCTACGCGAAGAGGCGGCCCTGAGAGGCCTCAGAACGAAGCGCCGAGGAACAGGATGATCGCGTACTAGCCCGGACTATTCATGAGCCGCGAGGCAGAACGCCTCGATTCGGGTCCTGCCGGTACCTTGCGCGTGCCGGCCCCGCAGGCGACCTTGACGGGTCGCCGAGGACGCCGGTGCGTGCAAGGTGCCGGCAGGGGCCGAAA
>JAJDET010000152.1 GCA_029259655.1 Planctomycetota bacterium | reverse complement strand
ATCGACGAGCCCGCATCGCCCAGGATCCGCTCCTCCATCAGCGCGTCGACGCGCGCACAGGCGTCGCGCGCCTCTTCGCAGACGAACACGCCCTTGCCCGCAGCCAGGCCGTCCGCCTTGACGACCTGCGGCCACGTCGTGCACTGCTCGAGGTACGCCTTCGCCGCGCCGGCCCGGTCGAAGCGCTTGAACTCCCCCGTGGGAATCCGGTGGCGCTGGAGCAGCTCCTTCGCGAAGAGCTTGCTGCCCTCGATGCGCGCGCCGCTCGCCGTCGGTCCGAAGGCCCGGATGCCGGCTCTCTCCAGCCGGTCCACCAGCCCCATGCAGAGGGGATCCTCGGGACCGACGACCACGAAGTCGACGGCTTCCGCGCGCGCGAGCTCGACGATCCCGTCGAGGTCCGTCGCAGAGACCGGAACGTTGCGCGCGATCCGCGCCGTCCCCGCGTTCCCGGGCGCGACGAGGACCTCGTCCACGAGCGGAGAAGCGGCGATCTTCCAGCTGAGCGCGTGCTCGCGCCCTCCCGCACCGACGACCAGCACCTTCATGTTTTCCTCGAGAGATCCGGACGATCCTCGGTCGCGATTCTCTTCCGTCGCGTCCCCGGATACCACCCCTTCCGGCCCGCTTCCGATCTCGATGGCCCCGATCCGTGGAGTAGACTCTCTAGGATCCGGGGAGTACCTCAGTTGGTAGAGGCGTAGCTTTGGGTGCTACGAGTCGGGGGTTCGAGTCCCCTCTCCCCGACCCCCTCCCCCGCGTCTACCCGACAGAATCCACGAGAGAGGAAGATGGCAGGAAGAGGCGCGGGTGCGAAGGAAGAGACGACGACCGAGGAGCTCTCGGTCGGGAAGCTCCTGGGGATCGCGCTCCAGCTGGCGCTCGTCCTCGCCGTCGTCCATACCTTCGGCATCGCGGCGGGGCGCGGACTGAACGAGCTGACGGTCCTGATCTTCGTCGGCTTCCTCGCGCACGCCCTGGCTCCCGCACGGCTGCGGCTCCCGATCTTCCTCGTGGTGTCGCTGGTCGGGTTCGCGCTCGTCCTGGGGGTCTTCCATGCCGCGATCCTGGTCGGACTGGGACTCTCCCTGATCGGGATCTGCCACCTGCCCCTGCCGCACCTCGCGCGATGTCTGCTCCTGGTCGTCGCGGGAGCCGTGCTCGCCGTCGTCCGCAGCCCCGCGATCACGACCGAGTGGGAGACGCGCGTCATGCCGATCCTGGGCGGGATCTTCATGTTCCGCCTGATGATCTACATGTACGACCTGCGGAACGAACCCGCGGGCGTCACGCTCTGGCAGCGGCTCGGCTACTTCTTCCTCCTGCCGAACGTCATCCTCCCGCTGTTCCCGATCGTCGACTACCGGGCGTACCTGCGGTCTCTGAAGAACCCGGACCGGCTCGCGGTCTATCACCGGGGAGTGGAGCTCCTCCTGCGCGGTTCGGTGCACACGCTGCTCTACCGGATCATCTACCAGGAGCTCTCGATGCCGACCGCCAGCATCCAGGACCTCGGGTCCCTGGTGCTGTTCATGGTGTCGAGCTACACGCTCTACCTGCGCGTCTCCGGCCTGTTCCACATCGTGATCGGGATGCTGTGCCTCTTCGGCTACGACCTGCCGAAGACCATGGACAACTACTTCCTCGCCGGTGGGTTCAACGACCTCTGGCGGCGCATGAACATCTACTGGAAGGACTTCATGATGAAGCTCTTCTACTATCCCTTGTTCATGCGGCTCAGGAAGAAGGGCCCGACGATGGCGCTCGTGGTCTCGACGGTGTTCGTGTTCTACGCGAGCTGGGGCCTGCACACCTACCAGACCTGGTGGGTCAGCGGTTACCTCCGCGTCACGGCGATGGACGGCTGGTTCTGGACCATCTTCGCCGCCGCCGTGCTCACGAACACGCTGCTCGAGGCGAAGTTCGGCCGGCGCCGCGCCCCCATCAAGCAGCGCAGGATCCCGATCGGCATCGCGCTCGTCCGCTCGCTCAAGACCGTCGGGATGTTCATCGCGATGTGCTCGATCTGGTCCTTCTGGATCGGAGAGTCGCCCTCGGACTTCTTCTCGCTCCTCGCGCAGGCGGGGAACAGCGGGCCGATGGAGTTCGTCTGGCTCGTCCTGGGCATCGCGGGAGTGGTCGCGATCGGCGTCGTCGGACAGATCGCGTTCTCCCTCGGCCTGCGCGTCCACCCGGTGACGTACGCGGGCAAGACCGGGTACACGCTCGCGACGACCGCCGGTCTCCTGCTCCTCTCGGCGACCGTCCTCCAGCGCGAGGACACGCACCGCTACCTGGCCGCCGTCATGAAGGAGGGGCTCAACCAGCGCGACCAGGAGCTCATGATCCGCGGCTACTACGAGGACATCCTGGTCGACCGCTCGCTGCTCGGCGAGATCGCCGACGCCCAGAGCGAGCGGCCCGCCACGTGGCTCGACCTCGACCAGACGGACGCGGTCCGCCGGACCGGCGACCTGCTCGACCTGGAGCTCCGGCCCGACTACGAGATCGAGTTCAAGGAGTCTCTCCTGCACACGAACCGCTGGGGCATGCGGGACAAGGACTACAGCCGGGAGAAGCCGGCCGGGACCTTCCGCATCGGACTCCTGGGCGGGTCGATCGAGCTCGGGTCGGGCCTCGAGGACGGAGATGTCTACTCCGCACTCGTCGAAGAGCTTCTCGGCGAGGGCTTCGAGATCCTCAATTTCGCCGTGCCCGGCTACTCGCTGATCGAGGCGGTCGTGTCGAACGAGAGGAAGGCGCTCGACTTCGACCTCGATGTCTGCATCTACGCGACGCACTTCCCGGGTCTCAACATCGTGACCTCCAACCTGCGCGCGCTGGTCGAGAACGAGGTCCCGCTGGTCTACGAGGAGCTCGAAGCGGTCGTCCGGAAAGCGCGGCTCGAACCCGGCATGTCGGCCCAGCAGGTCACCCGGGCGCTGCGCCCGAAGAACCGCGAGTGGCCGATGAAGGACCTCCTGGCCTGGGGCTACGGCCGGATCGTCGAGGACTGCCGCGCCCGGGGCGTCGTCCCGGTCTGGCTCCTGGTCCCCCTGCCCGAGGACCAGCAAAGCACGCCGGGCATCGACGTGATGCGCCGCATCGCCAAGGAGGCGGGCTTCCTCACCCTCGAGCTGACGCACACTGCGGTCTACGGGGACCGCGACCCGGAGTCCCTGGTCCTGCGGCCGTGGGACCGGCATCCGAACGCGGAGGCGAGCCGGCTCCTGGCGGATGCCCTCCACGGGATCCTGCTCGAGAACTCCGAGGCCCTCGGCCTCGACCCCTCTGGAGCCCGTTGAACTAGCCGCGCGAAAGAACCGGCCGAGGACCCGCCGGCCCACTGACCTTCTCGCCGGCTCTCGGCATAATCGTCGGCTCCATCGGCCGCCATCCGGTCGCCGCGGGAGCGAACGCCACCACCCCGACTCAGGAGAAGCTCGAGCCCCCGAAAGCCATGACCGACACAATCGAGGAGATCCAGGCAGCGACCAAGGGCTACATCATGAAGGAGTTCCTCCCCGGCGAGGACGCCGACGAGCTCTCCGCGGCCACGCCGCTCCTCTCCGGGGGCATCCTGGACTCGATCTCCACCGTGAAGCTGATCGGCTTCCTCGAGGACAAGTACAAGGTCGAGTTCGCGGCACACGAGGTCAGCGAGGACCACATCGACTCGCTCGAGGCGATCGCGGCCCTGGTCCAAGAGAAGCTCTCGGCTGGATGACCGGCACCAGCGGGGGCCTGGTAGAGCTCTTCGCTCGACCTCTCCGCGAGCGCGCCACCGAGGTCGCGCTCGTGCAGCACGGGGCCGAGCGGGAGAGCGTCACCTACGGAGAGCTGGACTCGCGCGCGCAGGCGTTCGAGGACGCGCTCCGCGCGAACGGCGTCAAGCCCGGCGACCGCGTCGGCATCGCGCTCCCGAAGTCCATCCAGTCCGTCGCCTCGATCCTCGGCACGCTGCGCGCGGGCGCGGCCTACGTGCCGGTCGGCTCCGGGGCCCCGCCGCGGCGCAACGCCTTCATCTTCGACGACTGCGGCGTCGCGAGCGCCGTCGTCCCGACCGGCGCCGCCGAGGGACTGATCGCGGAGCTCGGGCGCGAGGTGCGCGGGACCCACGAGCTCGGGGACGACGCGCTGCTCCTGCACCTCGAACCGGGCGCCGGCGAGCCGGTCAAGGACCTCGCCTACATCCTGTACACGTCCGGCTCGACGGGCGCGCCGAAGGGCGTGACGATCACGCACGAGAACGCCGCGAGCTTCGTGCGCTGGACCCACGAGCTCCTGGACCTCGGGCCCGACGATCGCTTCTCGTCGCACGCGCCCTTCCACTTCGACCTCTCGATCTTCGACCTCTACGCCTCGCTCCACGCCGGTGGCACGCTGCTCCTGATCGGCGAGGAGCAGGGCCGACAGCCGCGAGCGCTCGCACCGCTCATCGCGGAGGAGCGCCTCACGGTCTGGTACTCGACGCCGTCGATCCTGACCCTGCTCGTCAATCACGGCCACCTCGACCGCATCGACGCGTCGGCGCTCCGCTACGTCCTGTTCGCAGGCGAGGTCTTCCCGCCGAAGCACCTGCGCGCGCTCAAGGCGCTCTGGCCCTCGCCGCGCTACTTCAACTGGTACGGCCCCACGGAGACGAACGTCATCACCTCCTACGAGGTGCCCGAGACGGTTCCCGAGGACCGGACCGACCCCTACCCGATCGGGAAGACCTGCTCCCACGTGCGGACACGCGTCCTCGCCGACGGCACGAAGGACGCGGCGCCCGGCGAGGAGGGCGAGCTCGTCTGCGCCGGCGCCTCGGTCACGGAGGGCTACTGGAACCTCCCCGACCGGACGGCCGACGCGCTCTTCGAGCACGCCGGCGAGCGCTGGTACCGGACGGGCGACGTGGTCACGGAGGACGCCGGCGGGGACTACATCTTCGTCGGCCGGCGCGACCGCATGGTCAAGCGGCGCGGCTTCCGCGTCGAGCTGGGCGAGATCGAAGCCTCGCTCTACCGGCACCCCGACGTCGTCGAGGCGGCCGCGGTGGCGCTCCCGGACGAGGAGAGCGGCGTGGCGATCGTCGCGTTCCTGTGCTGGACCGACGGCCAGCACCCCTCGACGATCAAGCTGAAGCGCTACTGCACGGAGAACCTCCCCGGCTACATGATCCCCGACCGTTTCTCCCACCTCGACTCCTTGCCCAAGACGTCGACGGACAAGGTCGACTACGAGCGCCTGAAAGGCATGGCCTGATGGATTTCTCGCTGAGTGAAGAACAGACCCTGCTGCGGGACGAGATCATCCGGTTCGCGCGCGAGCAGCTGAACGAGGGGATCGAGGAGCGGGACCGCGCCAACGAGTTCCCGCGCGAGCTGTGGAACAAGTGCGGCGAGATGCGGCTCCAGGGCCTGCCCGTGCCGGAGGAGCTCGGCGGCGTCGAGCTCGATCCGCTGACGACGGCCATCGCGCTCGAGGCCTTCGGCTACGGCTGCCGGGACGGCGGCCTCGTGTTCGCCGTCTGCGCCCACCTGCTCGCGTGCGTCGTCCCCGTCTGGAAGTTCGGGACCGACGAGCAGAAGAAGAAGTACCTCCCGCGCCTCGCGTCGGGAGAGCTCATCGCCGTCAACGGCATGACGGAGAGCGAGTCGGGCTCGGACGCGTTCGCGATGAAGACCCGCGCCGTCCCCGACGGCGAAGGCTACCGGATCAACGGAACGAAGACCTTCAGCTCGAACGGCCCGGTCGCGGACCTCGCCGTGATGTACGCGGTGACCGACCCCGACAAGGGCTACTACGGCGGAATCACGGCGTTCCTGGTCGAGACCACCACGCCCGGATTCCAGGCCGGTCAGGAGTTCCACAAGATGGGCCTGAAGACGTGCCCCATCGGCGAGCTCGTCTTCGAGGACATGTATGTGCCGGCCGAGGCGGTCCTGGGGGGAGTCGGCGGCGGAGCGACGATCTTCACCCATTCGATGGAGTGGGAGCGGATCTGTCTCGTGGCCTCGCACGTCGGCGCGATGCAGCGCCTGCTCGAGCAGTCGATCGAGCACGCGCGGACGCGCAAGGCGTCGGGTCACATGATCGGCAAGTTCCAGGCCGTGTCGCACAAGATCGCGGACATGCGAGTGCGCCTGGATGCGTCCCGGTTGTTGACGTATCACGCGGCGTCGCGGTTGGCGACGAAGGCCCGGGATGTGGCGATCGACGCGTCGGTGACGAAGCTCTTCGTGTCGGAGGCGCTGGTGGCGACCGCGATGGACACGGTGAGGGTGCTCGGCGGGTCGGGGTACATGGCGGAGTGCGAGGCCGAGCGGACGTTGCGGGATGCGGTCGGCGGCACGCTCTACTCGGGGACGAACGAGATCCAGAGGAACATCATCGCGAGGTGGTTGGGGCTGTAGGGGCGTCGGGTCGTCGCAGTGCCCGCGCACCGGCGGACGCCGGCGCGCGCCGAGCGGAGCGCGTCATGCGCTCCCGCTCGTGAGCCGACCGCCCTAGGCGATGTCGGCGTGTCCCATGAGGTTTCTTCCGCCCGCCGGGAGGCATCGCGCCGGGTACCGGCGCATCCATCGGCGGAGTGCCGTGGTGTCGCGCAGTCGCGTATCGCACCAGGGCTGACGAGCCGCATGCGGCGAGGCCCCACGTATCGCGATGCTCGTCGGGCGAAGCCCGCGAGCGAGTGCGCATTGCGACGTCCCCCACGTGTCGACGCCTCCCGACGTCTCGCTTGCGCGGCGCAGCCCGCGCAAGCATCGCGAAGACATTCCAACCCCCCGACACCCGCAACCCGTGGAAAGCAACCCGTCCGAGGGCACCCCGACCCCAACCGATCAAGCCGCGGTACCCGCGGCGATGCCTCCGGCGGGCGGAAGAAACCTCATGAAACACGCCGACACCGCCTAGGGCGGTCGGCTCACGAGGGACCGGCGCTGAGGCGCCTTCCTCGCGCGCGCGGGCATCCGC
>JAJDET010000151.1 GCA_029259655.1 Planctomycetota bacterium | reverse complement strand
CCCCTGGGGGCCCCCGGGGGGTTTCCGGGGGGGGGCCCGGGGCCCTATTTGCTGGGGGGGGGGCGTCTCGGGTGCCCCCCCGCCCCGCGTGGGTCGGAATGCCGGGGTGACCTAGAACTCGGGGTCGTCGGTTCCGGTCTTGAAGAAGTCGCCGTTGAACTGCTTCGTCTTGGATTCCCAGAGCAGGTGGCCACCGTCGATGGAGCTAGAAGCACCGTCGGGACCGGCCGTCAGTGCGCCGAGCAGCGCCGGGTTCGGGATCGACTCCGTCACGGAGCTGGCGTTCACGCCGTTCAGGCGTGCCCAGCCGGTCTCGATTGTCAGGGCCACGCAGTCGATCAGGACCTCGTTGGGGTCGTGCGCGGTGTTTGCCGCCAGGAAGGCCCCGTTGAAGAACAGCGAGATCAGGCTCAGGGGCTCGTCGATCCAGCACTTGAAGGCCAGCGACGTCGAAAGCGGGACTTCGTTGTCGTTCCAGATGTCGAACTGGACGTTCGCCGTGTGCTGGAACCCACCCGTCAGGTTGATGAGGGTCAGGGACGAGTTGTTGAAGCCGTAGAAGACGTCCAGGTAGAGCGTCTCCGCGACTCCTTCATACTCGATTCCGTCAAAGTCGATCTGGCCGTCACCGTCCTCGTCCGTCGCCGCGCCACTCTCATTGATGGCCTCGAAGGGGATGGCGTTGAGGTTGTACATGCCGTTCGACGGGCTCAGGACGAGCTCCGAACCGACCAGGTGGTTGTGAGACCACGCTGTTTGGAAGGAGTTGGGGTCCTCGGCCGAGATGACGAGGTAGCCCTCGTTCTGGACCGCGCCGTTGTGGCAGTTGGTGAGGACGGTACGCGTGTCGGCCGGCGTCAAGAGCTCGCGCCGGTTGGCGACCACGCAGTCCAGGGGCAGCGTGGGCTGCGTCCCCGGGATGACGTTGACGTACTCCCAGTGGATCATCGTCGTGCCACCGAGCTGGCCGGTGAAGATAACCGCCGGCGTGTCCTCGGTGTTGGTGACGCTGATCGCCGTGAAGTACGCCCCACCCGTGTCCCCGAACATGGAACGGTGGATGGGGTAAACAAGAACGCTGCCCGGGTTGCGGCCGTCCGCGAGGGCGGCCGGCGTCAGGGCCAGCACGGCCACGCCGGGCACGAGAAACTTAGTGAGTGTGCGGATCATTAGGTGCTCCTCAATAGGGGTGTCTACAGGGCCACTCGGTTGGGGATCATAACCAGCGGCTCTCGATTCCCGCAATTGGAATTCCTTGGGGAGACCGGATTCTCGGGCCCGCGAGGGCGGAATCGACGGAGCCGCACCCAGAAAAGGAGTGGCCTGGCGGCCACTTTTGTCGAGCTGCGGAGAGGTCTCGGGGGCACCGTCGAGAGCCTGTCCGACGAGGAGCAGCGCTCGTCTCCCGAGGGGAGCGCGCGGGCGTTCCGCCCCCGAACCCGGGGGCGGGTGTGCGCGTCGTCAGGGGGCGTCCCAGGCCGCGCACGAGAGCCGTGTACAGGCGAACGCCGGACGCCGAACTTCAAAAGGAATGAAAGAGGGCGGAGCGCCCGAAAGCGCTCCGCCCCGACTGTCTCTCAAGCGGTAGAGAGGACCCTTAGAACTCGGGGTCGTCCGAACCAGTCTTGTAGAAGTCGCCGTTCAGCTGCTTGGCTTCCGACTCCCAGAGACGACGGCCACCCATGGAGAGGATGCCGGCGTCGATCGCGCCGAGGAGGGCGGGATCCGGGATGGACTCGGTGACCGAGCTGGCGTTGAGGCCGCGGATGCGGGCCCAACCCGTCTCGAAGTCGTCATCGTTGTCGCAGTTGATGTCGAGCTCGAACTTGCTGTTGGGCGTGTTCAGCTCGAGGAACGCTTGGTCGAAGACCAGGCTGATGTCGGTAAGGTAACCCTCGGTCCAGCACTTGAAAGCCAGCGTAGCCGAGAGCGGGAACTCGTTGTCGTTCCACACGTCGAAGCCAACGTTCGCGACGTGCTTGAAGCCGCCGGTCATGTTGATGAGGATCAGGCTCGAGAGGCTGCCGACGAAGCTGTCGATGTACAGCTCGTCCGCGATGCCTTCGTACTCGACTTCGTCGAAGTCGAGCTGCCCGTCGAGGTCGGCGTCCGTCTCGGCGCCCTCTTCAGCGATCGCCTCGAAGGGGATCGCGTTGAGAGCGTAGAAGGTGGAGCCGGCAACGACGATCTCGGAACCGATCAGGTGGTTGAACGACCACGCCGTGCTGAACAGGCTCGGGTCCTGGGCCGAAACCACGAGATACCCCTCGGAACCAGCAGACGCGTTGTGGCAGCTCGTGAGCACGCACAGCGTATCGGCGGGGGTGAGGTTCTCAATCCGGTTCACTACGTTGCAGTGAAGCGGCTTGTGGCCGGTGATGTCCGCAGGGTCCGGAACGACGTTCACGTACTCGTAGTGGACGTTGGTGTCCCCTGCGAGCGGGTTAAGGTTGGTGTTCGTAACACAGACGACCGTCATGTAGCTGGCGTCGAAGGTGTTGGAACGATGCATGGGGAAGACGAGAGCGCTTCCCGGGTTCAAGCCGTCGGCGATCGCCGCGGGGGCGAGGGCCACCGAAAGGAGCGCCGAGGCGAAAAACGAAGCAGACCTCTTCACTAGGTGTAACTCCTGCTGCTGCCTACGTTGTCGTCGAAGCGATGCGCTAGCGCCTTCTGGCCTTTCGCGCGACGTTTCGAACAGCCGGGAAAACCACTTCCCCGGATCTGAGTTCCCCTCCTTCTTGTGCGTTTACCGCTAGGGAACTCGTGCTAGGAGTCGTTACCTAGTCGTGTTGCTTCTGCAGTTCGCCGAAGCTCTGTATCTCCCGGCCGTCAGGTGCTTTTCCGGTGACGAACGCACGATCCATGCGGACGTACCATTCACCATCCCGCCATACCCAGTGTAGCTCCTCGTTTCCCTCCCGGCGGAGATGCTCGGGATGTTCTTCATCGAGGTCGTTGAAGGGAGGCGGGAGCTTCGAAGGCACGAGCTCGACTGCAGTGTCGAGCACGACCTTCGCTGTCTGACTCACAGTGTCGATGCGCGGATTGTCCGGTTCCATCTTGATGATCTTCAGGACGCCGCGTCCGTGGAACTCGAGATAGGTCTGGAGGTCTTTGATGCTCCGCTGAGCGGGATCCATCATTCCGTAGACGGCGACCTGGTCGTCGTCCATTCGCAGCGCGATGTATTCGTCGATGCGTTCGCTCAGTCGGCTCTCCGACTTGCCGAAGGCATCCGCGTCGTCCGAGGAGACTCTCCAGAGGCCGACTCCGACGACCCCGAGGAGGGTGACGATGGCGACCCTGCGGCCGATGAGCTCGATCAAGTTGCTGTTCATCTCTGCGAAGCCCCCTACAGGCTCAGACTCGGTTTGAGTGTGCGGATACCCCCGAAGCCGATGAAGACTACCTCGTCCGCGCCGTCGCCGTCGAAGTCGCCGCTGGCCACGTTCACCGGACCGTCGTTGTTCTCGATGCGACCCAGGAGCTCGAAGCGCCCGCCCGGGTGCACGCGCACGATCTTGATGCCGTAGCGCCCCGCGAGCACGAGCACGGGAGCCCCCTGGCCGTCGATCTGCCCCAGCACCACGTCGAAGATCGCCTCGTCCTGGGGCAAGCCCGTGCCCCAGCGTTGCCAGACACCGGCCTCGTCGCGCTTGAAGACGCGCAGCGGCTCGTGGCCCTCGTAGATCATCCCGGCCAGGACGAGCTCCTGGACGCCGTCGCCGTCGAAGTCGTGGGCCAGGACGTCGAGGTCGGAGCCCGAGATGTAGGGCTGCGAGCCCTCTTCCCGCGATCCGAGCATCGGATCGAGGCCCTGCGATGCGTCCACGAAGGAGGTTCCGTCGTGAGACCAGATACGCAGGCCCTGACTGGTAGCGCCCACGAGCTCGAGGGCGCCGTCGCCCTCGATGTCGGTGGCGATCAGGCTGTTGCCGAAGTCGACGATCGGGAGCAGCTCGTCGCGCAGCTCCCAGCCCCCGCGGGCGTCGCCCTCGAAGACGAACAGGCCGCCGGCCTGCGGGAACATGCCCAGGACGGCCAGGTCGCAGGCCTGGTCGCCGTCGAAGTCGCCGAACGCGACGTCGACGCAGACGCCCTCCGCGACGAGGCCGCTCGAGGCCTCGGTCCAGGTGCGATCTCCATTGTTGAGGAAGACCTGGGGCGGCGTGTCGTGCCCCGAGAAGGAGATGTCGAGGAAGCCGTCGCCGTCGACGTCGCCCGTGTCGGCGCCGCCGTAGCCCATGTCGCGGCGAATTCCCTCGACCCCGAGCTCGAAGCCGCCGGCTCCGTCCCCGAACCAGACGTGCAGACCCTCGGCGGTTTCTTCCGGGCTCCAGCGCCGGATCGCGGCCACGAGGTCCAGGTTTCCGTCGTTGTCGAGGTCGGCCACCGAGGCCTGGCCTCGCCAGTCGCCCCGGTCGAACAGGATGGTTCCGACTTCGGCCGTGAGCCAGGGGGCTTCCGGGACCTCGGGACGGACGATGTCCGCCGAGAGGACGGTCTCGGGCTCCTTCGCCGGCTCCTGTGAATGGACCTCGGGTTCTTCGAAAATACCGCTGACGTACAGGCCTGCTGCGGCAAGCACCAAGACGCCGAGGACGAGCCTCTCCCCACGTGCGTTCACAAGATCACCTTTTCCTTGTCGTTGCCCAGTCCCTGGAACTCACACCCGGGCCTGGGTGGCGGAGGAGCCCGGAGCGCGCCCGCGCGAGGCGCGGGGCAGGCGCGTGGGAGGCCGTCAGACCTGCCGAGCGCCCTCGTCGATCAAGGATAGGAAACCTCGCGATCGGGGGGTCGTCAAGAAAGAAAGCTCCTAACCTTCGCAGGTGCAAGGGGCTTCGAGCGAGGGACGGGACTCCGAAAAAGAGTATCCCGCGGATTGAACAAGGGCGGAGTTTTGCCGGGTTCCGAAGCACTTTCGGAGGGCGCCGGAAAAGCACTTCGCTTGCCGCTCACTAGGCCATCTTCGGGCCCGCTGAGTGTGCCTGGCCCCGGCCGACCAGACCTCCGGGCTGTCGGGCCGCGATTGTGGGGCGCCCGCACGCCCCCTAAGATGCCTCGTGCTGCGCCAGCCACCCCTGGCGTCCGCGCCAGACGCCTCTCCGGATCGGGTTGGAGAGTTTCCACCCCGGGGGGGCGACGCGGTGTCCGGGGTGGGGGAGCCCGCTCGCGGGCGCGCGCACAGGGAGCACGAACGATGACGACAGCCGGCGGTGACTCCGTCACCCTCCGTTTCCGCGGCGAGGAGCACGCTTTCCCCCTGGTGGAGGGCACCGAGGGGGAGCTCGCGATCGATATCAAGGATCTGCGCTCGCGAACGGGATTGATCACGCTCGACCCCGGCTTCGCGAACACGGGGTCCTGCAACTCCGCGATCACCTTCATCGACGGCGAGAAGGGGATCCTGCGCTATCGGGGCTATCCGATCGACGTCCTCGCCCGTCACTCGTCCTTTCTGGAGGTGGCCTGGCTCTTGATCCACGGCGAGCTACCCTCACGGGACGAGCTCGACGGGTTCATCGATCGCGTGACGCATCACACGATGCTGCACCAGGACTTCGGGCGCTTCTTCAGCGCGCTCCCCAAGGCGGCTCATCCGATGCCCGTCTGCGCTGCGGCGGTCGGGGCGCTCGCCACCTTCTATCAGGAGCCGGAGTCCGAGCAGAAGGTGCAGGAGTCGATCGTGCGGTTGATCGCCAAGATGCCCACGATCGCCGCCTACTCGTACAAGCACTCGCTCGGGCAGCCGAACATGTTCCCGCGCAACCACCTCGACTACTCGTCGAACTTCCTGCGCATGATGTTCGCGACCCCCTGCGCGGAGTACGAGATCGACCCCGTCGTCGCCAAGACGCTCGACATGCTGCTCGTTCTCCACGCCGACCACGAGCAGAACTGCTCGACCAGCACGGTCCGCATGGTGGGGAGCTCCAAGGCCAACCTCTTCGCCAGCATCTCGTCGGGCATCAGCGCTCTCTGGGGCTCCCTCCACGGCGGGGCCAACCAGAAGGTGATCGTGATGCTGGAACAGATCGCCGCCGAGGACGGGAGCGCGGATCGGTTCCTGCAACGCGCCAAGGACAAGGACGACACGACCCGCCTGATGGGCTTCGGGCACCGCGTCTACAAGAACTACGACCCGCGCGCCGCGATCCTCAAGGAGGCCTGCTCGGAAGTCATCTCGCGCCTCGGAGCCTCGAGCGAGCTGCTCGAGATCGCCATGCGTCTCGAGGAGATCGTCCTCGCGGACGAGTACTTCATCGAGCGCCGGCTGTACCCGAACGTCGACTTCTACTCGGGCGTCATCTACAAGGCGATCGGGTTCCCGGTCGACATGTTCACCGTCCTGTTCGCGATGGGGCGCCTGCCGGGCTGGATCGCTCAGTGGCTCGAGATGCGCCGCGATCCCGCGTTCCGCATCGGGCGACCGCGACAGGTCTACACCGGTGCGACCGAACGGGGCTACGACTCCAAGGTCGGGTTGCGTTCCGCGGGCGCGCAGGTCTGACCGTCGAGGGTTACGGGTCGCTCGAGGGCTCGAGCGCGAGGAGCTCGCGCCCGTAGCGCGCGGCCGCGAGCGAGAGCCCCGCGGGCAGCCGCTCCAGGAATTCGTCCAGGAGGCGGCGCACCTCGAGGGCGCGCTCGGTCGCCGCGGGAGAGAGACCGTGCGGCGGCGGGCTCGCGGCGGCCCACGCCAGGACCTCGACGGAATAGCCCCCGAGGTAGGCGCGCGGAGCGCTGAACTCGAGCCGGGGGCGATCCTCCGTCATCGGCCGGGTGCCCGCGCTGCGCGCGCGCAGCTCTGCGTCCTCCGCGATCGAGAGCGCGGCGAGCTCACCTCGTGAGTGGATGCCGGCCTCGGCGAGGAGCACCCGCACCCGCGAGGGGAACTCCTCGCAGAGGGAGGGTCGGTCGCGCGACCCGACCAGGACGAGGTCGTACGCCGTCAGCCACGCAGACGTGTGCTCGAAGGCCGCCGCCCAGGTCGCGATCACGGTGTGCACCTCCTCCGTCCCGAGCTGGTAGAGGGGCAGCCACTGCGAGGCGATTCCGTCCGGCGCAAGGTGCTCCGCCATGCGACGGAAGTGCTCCACGGCGTAGAGGTCGCTCGATCCGCGCGTCCAGGGGTGGATCGGGTCGGACGTGACCACGTCGTAGCACTCCGGATCGAGCGCGAGCGCGTGCCGCCCGTCCACGATCGAGATCTCGGTCCGGGCATCGTCGAGCAAGCGCTCGTTCCAGTCGGCGAAGTGCACGGCGCTCTCCGCGACCGCCGATGAGATCTCGAGCACGCGGAGCTCTTTCAGGCTCGGGAAGGCGAGCAGGGAGCCCGCGGTCATGCCGGTCCCGAGCCCGATCACGAGCGCGTTCTCGGGTTCCCGGCCGAGGAGACCCGGCAGGAGCCCGAGCAGTCGCTGCAGCCGCAGGTCCACGGGTGCCGTGGTGGCGACGACCTTGCCGTCGATGCGCAGCGCCCGGACCGGTGCGGAGCCCGGCTCGACCGCCTCCTCGACGACCGAGACCGTCGCGTTGCGCCCCGTAGCGTGGAAGAGGACCGCCCCATCGGTCGGCGCGGACGGCAAGAGGAGCGCGGCGAGGATCACGGCCCCCGCACCGGCGATTCCGAGCTCGACGGCCCTCGGGCGGAGCGCGAGCGCTCCGAGGAAGGTCGCCATGAGGACCGACGTCACCGCGGCCCGCGGTCCGATCGCCGGCAAGAGGGCGAAGGTCGCGACCAGACTTCCGAGCGCCGCTCCGCCGGTGTTCACCGCGTAGACGATTCCGAGGACCCGCTCGCGGGGGCGGGCGCCGCGGCGTGCGAGCGCGAGCGACACGCAGGCCGGCAGGGCCATCCCGAACCCGACGGCCGGCGGGAAGAGGGCCAGGCCTGCGAACAGCGCGTGCGATGCCCACAGGACGCCGGTACCGGCTCCCGCGGGCATGCGGTTCGCGAGCGGAGCGAAGAGATCGCTCTCGCCCAGCTGCCAGCGGAGCGCGATCAATCCGAGGAGCCCGGCGACGGGTATGGCGAGCGCGCAGCGGCGCAGGAGGCGCGTGGCGCTCTCCTCGTCGCTCAGCCAGGCACCGGCCTGTCGCCCCCCGATTCCGAGTCCCAGGAGGAACACGGCGAGCACGATCCCGAACGCGTAGACCGAGGCTCCGGTGACCGCGATCAGGAGGCGCGTGAGCAGGACCTCGAGGGCCAGGCTCACCGTTCCGAAGAGGAAGGCCAGGGCCAGCGGGATGCGGAGGGATCTGCCCGTCCCCGATCCGCGGCCGCCGTCCCCGCGCTCGGGTGCGGGTACGGCGAGCGTCAGAGCCAGCCCGGCTGCCGCGACGTCGAGGAGAGCGCCTGCGGCCAGACTGTTCGAGAGCCCGAGCGTCGGCAGGAGCAGGAAGGGCGTCGCGAGCGCGCCGACCGCGGCGCCGATCGTGTTCGCTCCGTAGAAGCCGGCCACGCCGCGTCCGGCGCCGGCGTCGCTAGTGATGGTGAGCCTCCCCATGAACGGGAAGGTCGCACCCATGAGCGCAGTCGGGACCAGCAAGAAGAGCGCGGCCGCGCCGACGCGCTGCGCGAGGCTCGCCACCGGGTCCAGGAGGGCGAGCAGGTGCGGTGAGAGCGCGGCCCAGGCTGCGAGGCTGCCCAGGAGGATCGCGAAGGTGCGGCGCGGATCCCGGGCGCGTCGGGCCATGCCCGCAAAGAGCCATGCGCCCGCCCCCATTCCCACCATGAACACGGAGAGCACGACGGCGATCCCCACGGCGTCGCTGCCCGTGAGCCGGGTGAGGAGCCGCGCCCAGGCCACCTCGTAGGAGAGGGCGGCGGCACCGCTCAGGAAGAAGACGAGGTCACTCCGACGCACGCGGGCGCCAGTATGACCCATCGCCCCGGCTCGATCCGCGTTCGAGCGCCTCGGAAACGGATTCGCCGGCGTCGGGTTTTCTCCAGGGGACTTCAGGACCCCTGCGCGGTCGACTCGATACGAGGGTCCACATGGTGACTCGCCTCGAGCTGTCGGACATCGCTTCGAGCGTGTCGATCCCCACGCTGCCCGACGTCGTCGCGCGGCTGATCGCCATCGTCGAGGACCCCGAGGTCGACATCGACGACATCGCCAAGCTGGTCGCCCAGGACGCGCCGATCACCTCCAAGCTGCTCCGGATCGCCAACAGCACCATCTACGGCTTGTCCCGGCCCGCTACCTCGGCGCTCGACGCCGCGAAGGTCGTCGGTGCACGGACGCTGAAGAACATCGCGATCCAGGCGAGCGTCGTGGCTCACTACGACAAGCTCTCCGGGATGGGTGACTTCGACGTCAACGGGCTCTGGCGCCACTCGATCTTCACCGCACAGCTCTCCCAGGAGGTCGCGATCCGGGCGGGCGTGATCCGTGAGATCCCCCCGGACGAGTTCTACACCTGCGGGCTCCTGCACGACATCGGGAAGATGGTCCTGCTCGAGACGCTGCAAGAGGAGTACCTCGACGTCTACAGGAAGGCGCGCGAGACGAAGCGGCCCCTCCACAAGGTCGAGCAATCCGAGCTCGGCTTCGACCACTCCGATGTCGGCTTCGTCGTCGCGTCCCGGTGGGGACTGCACGAGAGCATCGGCGAGGTGATCCGGAGCCATCACGGTCCCGGGGAGGAGCTGGAACGCATGCCGCGCGTCGCCGTGGTCGTCGTCGCGGACCAGATCGCGTATCGCCTGGACACGGCGACCTTCCCGCAGGCTGCAGAGAAGCTGCGCGCCCTGGGCAAACGGCTACTGGACCTCTCCCCGGCGGCCTTCGACAGCGTCATCGAGTGGGGCGTCGAGGCGTTGCCGTTGGTAGAGGTCGGCTGAGCGCGAGCGGCGCGGTCAATCCGTCAGCGCGTGGCGGAGGTTGACGATTCGGTCCGGGACCCGGTTGAAGACGTGCTCTGTCAGCGTGTCGGCTCCACCGAAGACGGGGAGGCGCCGGCCCATGAAGGCGAAGCCGTCGTAGAGCAGGAACTGCGCCAGCTTGTCGCGCTCCTCTGTGCTCGAGTAGAAGATCTGCACCGGATAGGCGAGGTTGCCGACGCCCGGCAGGAAGCCGAAGAAGAGCGCGACCCAGGGGCGTTCGCGGCCGTGCAGGATCGACTGGACCAGGCGCCCCCCCGTGTAGACGCTGCGTGCCGCCGGCCCGGCCAGGAGCAGGATCAGGCCCTGCGTGGTCGGCTCGATCTGTCCGGTCAGGAGCAGGAGCGGACCGATCCACCATTCACAGGCGTAGACGAAGGGCTTGATGAAGAGGTGCACGCCGAAATCCGTCAGGTAGGAGCTCGACTCCTCGCGCTCCAGGTGAGCGAAGAGAGCGCGGCCCTCGCTGGGTGAGAGCTGGCCGCGTTTCTCCCAGGCGCGGATGCGCCGCGCCACCGCGCGCCGTGCCAGAGCCGCGCGATAGCGCTGCGACGATGCGAAGCGCACGGTCGCGCGTGCGAGGCGCCGAACGTCGATCCCGGCGAGCCGTGCCGCGAGCGCGCGCGGCAGTCGCACCAGGTGACGGGTCGCCGAACGCGTGGCGCGTCCGAGCTCGCGCAGGACCCAGCGCACGGGCCGCGTCGAGAACCACCGGGCCGTCGTCTCGTCGATGTCTCCGCGTGCCAGTCGGTGGGCGATTCCGGACTCGATGCGCGAGAGGGACTTCCAGCGCCCCTGGCACATGCCGAGCTCGTGCGCGAAGGCCAGGAGCTCGCCGCTCAGGCCGTCCCGCTCCCGGTCCAGCATGGCCGCGTTCTCCGTGAGCCAGGAGAGCGTGCGGTCGACGTCGACGTCGTCGAACATGGGCCGTCGCAGGCGGAACGAGGCCGGCAGGTAGAACCGCACGAGCTCCACGGGGTTCGCGGGAAACAGGGCGGGAACACCCGACTCGAGATCGATCCAGGTCCAGCGGTGCCCGTTCCCGGTGTCCGATTCGAGGAGGAAGTTGTTGAGCGCCACGGGATTGCCGCGGCCGGCCTGCCAGACCAACCCCGTGAAGCCGGACTCCTCGAGCCGGTCCTGGAGCGAGCGCATCACTCCGTTCCAGAGCTCGTCGACGAGGCCGCTGCGCGTCGGCCGCAACGGGTGGTGGAGAGGGAGGTGCCGCCCAGGAGCGAACCGGCAGGAGAGCTCCCAAGCGCGCGCCTCGTCGTTCCAGCGGATGCCTCGCGCCTCCGCCACGTGCACGTGTCCCTCGGTCCAGATCGGGACCAGCTCGGCCAGGATGCGGCGCCTCAGCTCGGCGCAGCGCGCCGCGTCCTCGCACCACATGTAGGGGTTCGGCGCTCCGAGGAGCACGTACTGGACGAGCTTGGTGAGGCCGTGCGACTCGAAGACCTTGCGCGCGACGTCCTCGCCGGCGGCATCGCGCTCCCGGTACACCGTCCCGGACCTGCCCCGGCCCAGGACGTGAGGCTCGACGAGCGTGGTCTGCATGGGGTCCCTCTACGGAGTGGATGCCACGGAGGAGGGCGGGTCAAGGCGCTCCCTTGACCGCGCCGGGGGGAAAGGGGCCAATGCGCGCCCCCCGCCTCGACATGTTGCTCGTCACCGGCGTCACCGGCTTCGTCGGCCGGACCCTGCTCCGTCACCTCGGTTCCCTGGACGAGGTGCGTTTTCTCGTGCGCGCTGGAGCTGCCTCGCCGGAGCTCGAGAGCTCGGCCGTCGTCGGCGACCTCTCCGACCCTCCGTCGCTGGAGAGCGCCCTGGCCGGCGTGACCTCGGTGATCCACCTCGCAGCCCGGACGGGGAAGGCTCGCCGAGCGGAGTTCCTCGAGACGAACGTCGAGGGCACGCGGCGGCTCCTGGAGGCGGCGCGGCGTGCCGGCGTCGAGAGCTTCGTGTTCGTGAGCACGATCGCAGCCACCTATCCCGACAAGCGGAGCTACCCCTACGCCGAGTCGAAGGAGCGCGCCGAGGAGCTCGTCCGTGAGAGCGGGATCCGCCATGCGATTCTGCGGCCGACCGTCGTCCTCGGTCCCGGTTCGTCCGTCGGGGCCTCCCTCGCGTCGCTGGCGGGGCTCCCGCTCTTGCCGGTGTTCGGTCCCGGCAACGCCCCCGTGCAGCCCGTCCACGTCGAGGACGTCGCGCGCGCGCTCGTCCACCTCCTCCGTCGCCTGGAGAAAGGCGAGGTGGTGGAGGGCGCTTTCGATCTCGGCGGTCCGGAAGTCGTGAGCTTCGAGGAGCTCATGCGCCGGCTCGCGCGCGCGATCCGCGGGCGGGAGCCGCGAGCGATCCACTTGCCCGTGGGACTGATGATCCCCCTGCTCGCCGCGGTCGAGCCCCTGCTCCTCCCGCTGATGCCCGTCACGGCCGGACAGCTCGCGGCCTTCGTCAACGACGGCCGGGCGCGAGAGGGAAAGCTCCACCTCGACGGCGAGCTGCGCGGTCTCGACCTCATGATCGCGGAGACGGTCGGTGGCTGACGCCTCGGAGCCGACCGCGCTCCTCGAAGAGGAGTGCCGGGTGTTCACGCGGTATCTCGTCGGACACGATCCGGACGCCGGCGCGCTGGCCGCGTACGTGCGCGCGCACGAGCGCGACGCGCGCCTCTCGCACCCGGACGCCCGTGCGCGCGACGAGAAGCTGCTCCTGCTCGCTCGCCGTGGACCGCGGCGGGCTCGAGCGGCCGACGCCTGCGCGCGGATCTTCGCGCCGACTTCGCGGCTGCGGCGCAAGCTCGTGTGCCTCCTGGCCGTGCTCGAGGTGCGTGGGTCGACGGCCCTCGAGCTCGACACGGCCGACGGCGGGAGCTCCGCCGTCTTCCTCGCCCGCTGTGTCCTCCTGTGCGCCGCTGCCGGGGGACGTGCGCTCGCCGCCCTCCTCCTGCTCTCCTTCGAGCGCCTCGGAGAGCGGGGTTGAGGCTCCACGTCGTCGGTGCCGGTGCGAGCGCGGCGCACTTCGCCCTGACCGCCCTCGAGCGCGGGTTCGAGGTCGTGGTGCTGGACGTCGGGCGCACGCGGCCGCCCGCCGTGAGTCCGACAGCCTCGTTCGGCGAGCTGAAGAGCGAGCTCGACGACCCGGTGGAGTACTTCCTGGGCGAGCACTTCGAGGGCGTCGTCCTGCCCAGTGACGAGACGGAGTACTACGGCTTTCCGCCCAACAAGGCGCACGTGTTCGCCGCGGAGGAGCGATTCCGCCTGGCATCGGAGGGGTTCGAGCCTCTCGCGTCCTTCGCGAAGGGCGGTCTGGCCGAGGCCTGGACCGGCGGCGTCTATCCGTTCACGGAAGCGGAGCTCGTCGACTGGCCGATCGGCTGGGACGAGCTCCGTCCGCACTACGAGGACGTCGCGCGCAGGATCGGGATCTCGGGTCGTGCCGACGATCTCGCGGAGCACCTCCCGGACCACGGGGGTCTGATGGAGCCGCTCCGGCTCGACGACCACTCGAGCTCCCTCTTCTCGACGTACGAGAAGAAGCGCGAGCGGTTCCACGCCCTCGGCTGCCGCATGGGACGCGCGCGCTCGGCGACCCTCTCGGCGGACCACGCGGGCCGCCCGGCGTGCTCGGAGCTGGGTCGGTGCCTGTGGACCTGCCCGACGAATTCGCTCTACACACCCTGGCTGACCTTCGAGGAGCTCGAGGGGCGCGAGGGCTTCACCTATCTGCCCGGACGCTACGTCGATCACTTCGAGACGGACGGAGGCCGGGTCGTACGCCTGGTCGCCTCGCGTGACGACGGTGAACAGGAGACGCACGACGTCGAGCGCCTCGTGCTGGCCGCGGGGACGCTCTCGTCCGCGCGCGTCTTTCTCGAGTCGGTGCGCCGGGAGCGCGGCGAGGCCCCGCGGCTCTCGGGGTTGATGGACAACCGTCAGGTGCTCCAGCCCTTCGTCAACCTCCGGCGTCTCTGCCGCCCATGGGAGGCGGACGCCTTCCAGTACCACCAGCTCGTCATGACGCTGGCAGCGGACGATCCGCGCGCGAGCGTGCACGGCCTCGTGACGACGCTGAAGACCGCGCTCATCCACCCGATCGTGCAGAGCTTGCCGCTGGACCTGAAGAGCGCGCTCTTCGTGTTCAAGAACGCACACGCGGCACTCGGTCTCCTGAACGTGAACCTTCACGACACGCGGCGCGCCGAGAACACCCTCGAGCTGGGTCCGTCCGGCGAGCTCCGCGTCCGCTACGTGCCTCCCGCCGATGAGCCCACCCGGATCGGAGCCGCGCTCCGGCGCTACCGGCGCGCGCTCCGGATGCTCGGGTGCTTCGTGCCTCCGGGCATGACGCACATGCGTCCGATGGGCGCCAGCGTTCACTACGCCGGGACCGTTCCCATGACCGATGAGGCGCGCCCGTTGACGACGACGCGCGATGGACGGAGCCGGGACTTCGAGAACCTGTGGTTCGCCGACGGCTCGACCTTCCCGTTCCTGCCGGCCAAGAACCTGACCTTCACCTTGATGGCGAACGCTTCCCGGATCGCCGCGACCGTCTCCTGACCCCCAGGGGGCCGGCGCGCGCGGAGCGCGCTCAAGCCCCACCCGCCCCCTGGACGAAGGAGCCGGCGGAGCCCCCCCGTCTGGGGGCCCGTCCGGCGTGATCGAGACTCCCACCGCAAACTTTTCCGGGTCGCAGAACGACCTCTTCAGTCCGTCGGCGATCCGCGCCCTGATGCGCGCGGAGTTCGAGCGGGCTCGTCGCTACGAGCACCCGCTCGCGTGCTTCGTGGTCGAGGTGTACCGGCTGGAGCAGCTGACCGACTTCTACGGGTACGAGTCCCGCGAAGAGGTCATGGACGGCGTCGTCGAGGTTCTCGTCTCGCGGCTGCGCGTCGGAGACTTCCTCGGCTATCGCGAAGAGGATCGCTTCGTGCTCGCCCTGCCGTTCACGCCGGCCGAGGGAGCGCGCGCGCTCGCGCGCCGCTTGCTCGAGGGAGTGCGCGAGCTCGTCTTCGACTGCGACGGGCGCACGCTCCACGTGGCGATCTCCATCGGTGCGTCTTACAGCGATGGCGCCGCTGCGGGGAGCTTCCAGGACCTCGTGAGCATCGCACAGCGCGGCGCAGAGAAGGGGCAGTCCGAGGGGGGCAGTCGGATCGTCGAGTGGAAGCCGGAGAAGGCCGAACCCGACCTGGAACACCTGCGCCAGGAGCTCGAGGAGCGCACGCGGTTCCTGAAGGAGTCCCTGTCGGTCGTGACTCCGGCACCGGCGAGCATCCCGACCGATCTGACGCTCGCCGAGAAGTTGCGCGAGCTGCTCGAGCGGGCTGCCGCGACCGATACGGCCGAGAGCGACAATCGCGAGGAAGAGCTCCAGCAGCGGATCCAGGACCTCATCTCCCAGCACAACCGGCAGATCGACGTGCTCGAGCGCCGGATCGGGAAGCTGACGTGCTCGCTCGAGGCCACCGAGGACGAGCTTCGTCGAATGGCCCTCCTGCGCGAAGTGGACTCCGGTATCGCCTCCGTCTACCGCACGGTGCAGGGACTGGACGCGGGCCAGGCGGACGCCACGTCGAAGCGCGACATGATGTCGGCGATCTTCGAGGCGAACATGGAGCTGCACGACGAGATAACGTGCCGCGCGCAGAGCTGAGCGCCGCGCGCTAGACTCGCCCGCATGAGATTCGTCGCCCTTCTCCTCTTGTGCGCCTGTGCCGCTGCACCCGCGAGCGAGCCCGCGTTCCTCGGCAACGCGGTGTGCCCCTTCTCCGGCGACCCCGTGCTCCGGTCCGCTTTCTACGAGTACAACGGCCAGCGCGTGTACTTCTGCAATCCGGAGTGCGCGAAGGAGGGCGTCAAGGACCCGCAGCGCTGGCTGGCCGCCGTCTACGACACGGTCGAACCGGTCGGGAACACGCGCTGCCCCGTCAGCGAGGAGGAGCTCGGCGAGAAGGCGATCTCCGTCGACTTCCAGGGTCGCGCGGTCGGACTCTGCTGCCCGGGCTGCAAGAACGCCTTCTGGGCCGACGCGCGTGGGCACACGGCGGCGGCGCTGGGAGAATGAACGCGCGCGGTCAGGGCTGAAGCTCGTCCAGCACGTCTACGAGCTCGCGCGACCACTTCATCATTCCGTGGTAGGCGTGGCCCCATCTCTGGAAGCACTCGACCGCCAGGAAGGGAGTCCCCGCCCGGCAGGCCTTCATCATCACCAGCGGGTCGCCGGTCCGCGCGTGGTGGATCTCGACCTCGCCCGAGATGCCGCCCATGTCGACCGGGACCGCCACGATGATGCCGACGATGTTCCAGAGCACGCTGGAGGGATCCACGTCGGTGATCGCAGCCCGGACGACGGCGGTGTGCTCACCGGCCTCCTCCACGATCGGGTAGGACTTGCCCAGGTTGCGCTCGAGGTAGTTCCCGAATGCGTTCACGAGCCTCTCCCGGTCGTCGTCGGAGAGCTCGATCTTCGCGTCCTCGGCCGGCCGGATCTCGACAGGCTCGATCAAGAGGGAGTCCACGATCCGAGGCCCGGGCGCCCGGTAGAGGATGACCTCGTCGGGGACGAAGGCGACGGTCCGCTCCGGAGCGGGCTCGAGCAGGGAGTAGTCCGCCAGGAATCCGGTCTCCGCCATCGAGAGGCGGGCGCATCCGGAGGTCAGGGCGGCGACGGCGAGCGTCGCGACGAGGCGGGTCTTCATCGGGCGGTCCTCCCACGGGCCAAGACGCCGCCGTTCGGAGCCGGAGGGCACGAGTGACCGCGGAACTGGAGGGGGGTCAGAGGCCGCTCAGTATGTCCTCCGCCTGACCCGCGGGGTCCTGCGTGTCGATCGCCCGCTCGATCGAGCCGTCCGTTCCGATCACGTACGTGAGACGTTGGGCATGGGCGTCGTCGGGGGATCGGCAGGCGCCGTAGGAGAGCCCCACGCGCCGCTCGATGTCGGAGAGGAGACGGAACGGGAAGTCGAATTTGTCCGCGAAGGCCTTGTTCTCCTCGACCGAGTCGAAGGAGATGCCGAGGACCTCGATTCCCGCGTCCACGAAGTCAGGGATTCGATCACGGAACCCCTTGCCCTGCAGTGTTCACCCGGGCGTATCCGCCTTGGGATAGAACCACAGGACCACGCGCTTTCCTGCGAAGTCGGACAGACGGACGGTGTTTCCGTCGTGATCGAGAGCCTCGAAATCGGGGGCCTTGGTGCTGGTCTGGAGCATGTCGGAATCTCCTGTCGCTGCGAGCACGCCCAGCCTAGGTCCGCGCACGAGCCGGTTCGAGGATCTCCCAAAAGAGCGCCGTCAGGCTGGCGGTGATCCGGTAGTTCGCGCAGAAATGCGGTATCCCGCCCGTGCCCGCCCCGGTGGCGACGGGCCTAGCGCTCGATCT